>JAPOGE010000199.1 GCA_028283345.1 Candidatus Poseidoniales archaeon | reverse complement strand
CATCCGGCAGCAGGTCGCGAAGTTCGAAAAAGAGAACGGAAGGGCGCCGACGGAGGCAGAAAATGCGGAGATTCGAGCGACGACTCTTAGCACTGTTCGCGGCACTGTTCAAGCCGACCAACTGAAGGAAGCGATGGGTCAGAACACGCTGGTTTTCAATCTCGATACGGCGCTGAGAATGATGGGTGATGTGGCCGAATTCTACGTCGAAAACAACGTCCGAAACCACTACTTCGTCTCCATATCCGGTTACCACATCGCCGAGGCTGGGGCTAACCCGATTACTCAGGCGGCGCTGACGCTGAGTAATGGGCTGACTTATGTCGAATTGTTCCGAGCCCGTGGGCTCGACCCTGACAAATTCCTGCGTAATTTCAGTTGGTTCTTCTCCAATGGAATGGACCCAGAATACGCCGTCATCGGACGTGTTGCGCGGCGGATATGGGCGGTTGCGATGCGCGATGTCTACAATGTTGGGCATCGTGGTCAACAACTGAAATATCACATTCAATCGAGTGGGCG
>JAPOGE010000198.1 GCA_028283345.1 Candidatus Poseidoniales archaeon | reverse complement strand
AATAATGGCCGATTGCGGATCTGAGTAGAGGGTAGCGTTTGATTTAACAAATTCTGAATTGGAGTTGCGAATGGTTTGAGAACCCCCTGCTCAGCGGATATACATGACCATCAGGGTACACCGCGGAGGAGGCAAGGGGGCGCCTTCGTTGTTTACTGGACCCGGATTGGTGTTTCGCAATGTCTGGGAGCATTCCACCTTGACCAGACACATGGTCAAGAAGGATATCAAATTGGCATATCATGGTACATTCCTGGGATATCTGTGGACATTGTTGGAGCCGTTGTTGTTGACTCTGATATTGTATGCGTTATTTGTGATTCTAAGAGGAACTTCTGATGAATATCTCCCGCTTAAAGTGATGTTAGGAATCCTCTTCTATGGATGCTTTTCCAAAACTATGGCGATGTGCACCAATACGTTAATAGCGAATTCATCTCTAATCAATCAGGTCTATTTTCCCAGAGAGATATTCCATGTCTCGATTGCAGGATATCAGTTGTACAGACTCATTATGAGTCTGCTTGTTA
>JAPOGE010000197.1 GCA_028283345.1 Candidatus Poseidoniales archaeon | reverse complement strand
GGTGTCGGGGTCATCGGATTTCCACGGTTCGATTCCGCTCACCGTTCTCATTCGCATCTTGCCGTTGCCGGTATCCTCGATGCTCACCGTATTGGTCAGGAAGCGGTTGCCAGCATCCTGACTTCGCCGCCAACGCCCGATATGGTGTGAGCAGCCGACAACGCCTGGCTTGATGCCCTCTGTGACCCAGACCTTGTCGACGAACCAGCCGATTTCAGTCTCAATCTTGAGCAGGTCACCCTCAGCGACGCCTAGTTTCCTTGCGTCCTTCGGGTGAATCCAGATAGGATTTCTATGAGCGATTTCAACCAGCCATTTCGCGTTTGCCGAGCGAGAATGGATGTGTTGAGGTAGGCGGAAGTTAGGGAGTAGGCAGTACTCGTCTTCGCCCGTGAGGTTGTCGGGATGAACGTGCGATTTCTGTCGATAATGAGGGATTGAATGCTCTGGGTAGCCGAATTCGATCATCGTCTCTGAGTAGAATTCCTGCTTGCCTGAAGGGGTTGGCCAGCCGTCCTTCTCGTATTTCTTGTAA
>JAPOGE010000196.1 GCA_028283345.1 Candidatus Poseidoniales archaeon | reverse complement strand
AAGGTGCTCTCGGACACGCCCAAGAAGTTGGATCGCGTTCAGGAGCAGCGGCTCCGTCGCCAGCAGAAGGACATCCTCGCAGAACTCATCGAGGAGAAGGAGCGGCACAAACTCATCCGGATGGAGGCGTTCCGCAGCCAGAAGCTGGTAATGAATCGGTTGGGCAAGAGCATCGAACTCATCTGCAAGCTGGAGAACAACTTCGACGACGAGACCAAGGACGAGCAGCGCACCAAGATCCGCGACCAGTTGGAGACGCGTGGCTTGGAAGCCGCCCGTGACCACGAACTGCTGGAACTCACGGGAACCCCTCAGGACATCGTCAACTTCCGGCGCAAGGTCGTCCCGATCCTGTGCATCCACGCCTGCCCGGAGTGCGGCGAGGAACTCGACCCGCGCGGAAGCAACCTCAACGGCGACGACGCCGACGGCTGGAGCTTCATCTGCTGGGATTGCGAACACGAGTTCGACGCCCCGATGTCGCAGGTGGTGGACAATCACCTGAACAGCGGAATCAGGATCAAGATCGACCCCAACAAGCCACCGCGGATACCGATC
>JAPOGE010000195.1 GCA_028283345.1 Candidatus Poseidoniales archaeon | reverse complement strand
GCGATAATGGAGCAGAATCAGATGGAGGATGGCCGGGTGGAAATTCCGATTGCGTTGCAACCCCTGATGAATAACAAGACCACTTTGGACCCGTGCCCCTTTTAGCCCCTTCCGACCACAGGTAATCGCATGGGTAGTCCCTGGGCATACTGCGCAGTCCATCACGATTACATCCGGTATCCTTCAGGCTGAATTCAAAGCAAAGTGTCTCTCACAAGTTCACGCAGGCCGTCATCGCTGAATTAGAAATACCTCACATCGACCATCGAATATCAATACCAAAATGGGTAGGTCAAGAACTCACAGGACAAGATGATGCTTGGGCCAACCAAGCATTGGCAAAATGAATCTCATGACGCCGGACATAGATTGCCTGCAACGTTGAGAAAAATCGCTACAACTGGGCCGATCAATAGGGCGAATAATATTGTCCCAAGGCCAAACGTACCGCCAAGAAGTATACCAAAAGATAACACAGTGACTTCAATTGCGATTCTAACTTTGCCAATCGGTCGGCCAGAAACTCTCTGTAAGCCAGTCATCAAGCCATCGCGAGGGCCCGGGCCTAGATTCGCAGTTAGGT
>JAPOGE010000194.1 GCA_028283345.1 Candidatus Poseidoniales archaeon | reverse complement strand
CCAATCTCGCCAGCAGCCGAGAGATTCTCTTCATCGACTCGGCTGACCTCACTTGGCGGAACACCATTCTTTCCCACGAATTCGAGCACCTGCTCCACAACGCCCGCGACCCATACGAGTATCTCTGGATCGACGAGGGGGCTGCAGACATGGCCGCCTACCTGTGCTTCGGCGTCACCGACACACTATCGCAACACGCCAACGAATGGTCGCAGAACGCCAACATGAGTGTGCGCTGGTGGAATCAGCGCCTCGCCGACTACGGTGCCGGCTTCATGTTCCTGATGTATCTGGCCGACAAACTCGGTGGCGGCGCTGCGATCAGCGATCTGGTCTCCGACACCGCGACTGGTGGAGTCGCGGTCGAGAATCTGGCTCGCAACCCTCAGCCTGGCTCGACAGCCATCGGCACAACGATGACCGACATTTTCGCCAATTTCTCAGCCGCGGTGGCTCTCGACAGCGCTCAAGGCGCATTCGGATTCAGCAACATAGCCATGACCGCAGGTTGCGTCACCGGCTTCATCTGCAAGGTTCAGATGAGTGGTTACAAGGATGAATTGCAGAACGACTGGTCTTCACCGGCTCAGCAAC
>JAPOGE010000193.1 GCA_028283345.1 Candidatus Poseidoniales archaeon | reverse complement strand
CGGAACTGGGTCTCAGGCCCCACGAAATTCTGACGGTCAGTGGGATCGGATGTTCCTCCAACCTGCCGGGCTACTTTAATTCATATGGCATGCACACCCTGCACGGACGGTCTCTGGCCGTGGCCACCGGCGCCAAGCTGGGAAACCACCGGCTGCACGTGATCGTTACCGGGGGCGACGGCGACGGCTATGGCATAGGTGGGAATCACTTCACCCATACCGCCCGGCGAAACGTGGACCTGACCTACGTGGTTATGAACAACCAGATCTACGGGCTGACCACCGGCCAGATTTCCCCCACCAGCACCATGGGGATGAAGACCAAAAGCACTCCCTTCGGTAGTGTTGAGGCGCCGCTCAACCCCCTCACGTCGGCTATTATGAACGGAGCGACCTTTGTGGCCCGTGGCTTCAGCGGCGACGTCAGGCACCTAACCGAACTCATGAAACAGGCGATACAGCATTCCGGGTTTTCGCTTATAGACATCTTCAGCCCCTGCGTCACCTTCAACCATGACAACAGCAACGACTTCTTCAAAGAGCGAATCAAGAAGTTGGAGGACGAGGGACACGACACCAGCGATTGGAAGACCGCTTGCGAAAAAGCCATG
>JAPOGE010000192.1 GCA_028283345.1 Candidatus Poseidoniales archaeon | reverse complement strand
TTCCCCCAGCGCCTTGTGCGTCTCGGTCCAGACGCGTTCGGCAACCAGGTACGACATCTCGCCGCTGTCGGTGAGCTGGCTCATCAGGGTCATCGTTTCCGGGGCGATGGTGAAGCCCAGCTTGCGGTAGCGGGCCAGAAACCGGGCCGCTCGCAGTACCCGCAGCGGATCCTCGACGAAGGCGGCCGAAACATGCCTGAGCTGTCTGGCCTCGAGATCGGCAGCGCCGCCGTAGGGGTCGACCAGTTCACCGGCAGGCGTCTCGGCCATCGCGTTGATGGTGAAATCACGCCGCGCCAGATCGGCCTCCAGCGTCACGTCGGGGCTGGCGTGGACCTCGAACCCGGTATAGCCGCGCCCCTGCTTGCGCTCGGTGCGGGCCAGCGCGTACTCCTCGTGGGTGTCGGGATGGAGAAAGACCGGAAAGTCCCGGCCGACCGATTTGAACCCGCGCTGACGCATCGCTTCCGGCGTCGCGCCGACCACGACCCAGTCCCGGTCGCCGATCGGCCAGCCCAGGCGGGCATCGCGGACGGCGCCGCCCACGAGATAGACCTCCAGCCCGTCGAGCCTGGGATCGGTTTGAGGGTCGAGACGCGAATCGGGTTGCGTACTCATCGTCT
>JAPOGE010000191.1 GCA_028283345.1 Candidatus Poseidoniales archaeon | reverse complement strand
TGGTCGTCAGGAATTGAGGTTGTCTCAACATCTTGCTCAAACGCGATGATCTCATCGGACGCGTTGCCAACTTCAATGTCTTCAGGCTCATCGACCTGGTCATCGGCCTCCGGAAGCTTTTGCAGGCTTTCGTCTGTTTCGGACGGCTCCGACGCTTCGACACTCTCTCCAGTGACCGTTTCTTGATCAGAAGCTGTCGCCATATCTGTGTCGGTGAGTTGGTTTGCGGCGATTTTGTCATCCGCGATAGCCCCGTCCAATTCGGGACCAGTTAACTCGACATCGGCTTGACCCTCATTTGTTTCGATGGTCGTTTCCTCAGCCTCAGCCTCAGCCTCAGCCTCAGCCTCAGCCTCAGCCTCAGCCTCAGCCTCAACTGAAAGCGCGTCGCTTAAGTCGAAATTTCCCGCGTCTCCCATCGCATCAGGAGCCGCATCCGCAAAGATTTCTGCTTCAGATATGTCCTCGATATCAGCGGTGGTTTCCTGTTCGGTACTGGCCTCTACATCGTCCGCAATGTCCAACGGAGCATCCAAATCGGGCTCATTGGGCATCAGGGCTTCAACGCCCTCAGCCTGCGCAGGAACAGTTTCCTCCGTGACTGTCGAAATGTCGTCATCCGACAAAGGAGCGCTGGCCA
>JAPOGE010000190.1 GCA_028283345.1 Candidatus Poseidoniales archaeon | reverse complement strand
CCTATAGAATCACGTGGACGTGCTTGGGGAAAATCGAATCCTGATGTTTTCGAACTTCCTTCGCCATCACATGGCTCAGTCCAGTTCTCACCCTCGGAACGTCCACACGGATTTATGAAAAAATGACAGAGGGCAAACGTGTTTATTCACACCATTTTCACACTGAACAAGTAATAGTGGCATGAATGGTGTATACGCATATTGATATGCGGATTGAGCATGGCGGTAGTATGCAAGACGACAGCGTGATAATTGCCGAAGCCCATTGTGATGGACCATGTGGGGTTTACGACCCCGCCAGCGCCCGAATCGCCGGCGAGGCGGTGCAGTCGATGACCAAGAAGATGCTCGACCTGAGTTGCCCCGAGACCTCGGATTCGGCCGGTATGGCGGCCTATCTGAACACCATGAGCCGATATGCGGCAATCAAGGAGCAAGAAGCACAGAAGTGCAAGGATGAGCTGCTCATCCTGTGGACTGATTTCTTCAAACCACAACATCTCGAAGCCCACCCCGACCTGCACGGTACCTTCTGGCAGGCGGCCAAACTATGCAGTGCCTGTAAGGTCGAGGTTTCTGCGGTTCACGCTCAGGAATTAATGGATGCCATCGAAGCGATTCACAACTTGTTCTGGGCCGTCAAGGAGCGCGATGTTCCTTGGATTCGTGCCAGTTGAACCGTCCCAGTCTGGCTCGCAGAAGGCCACACCATTGGCAATGAACACAGTTGAGAGTGAGCGAGGAGGAGTTGGTTATCAGCAAGGTTCTGGTCATCATCAGCGGCGACAGTATGTGGCCGACCCTGAGCGCCGGTGACGAGGTCGAGTTCACCGAGTTGGTCACCCCCGACGATACGGAATTGCGCGTCGGTGACCTGGTGGTGGCGATTCACCCGCTGAAGCCCGGAGTGCAGGTGGTTAAACGAATCAGCGGTTTTTCAGCCGATGGAAGATTGGTTCTGGTTGGCGATAATCCCGATCCCCTGGCCAGTGAGGATAGCCACAACTTC
>JAPOGE010000018.1 GCA_028283345.1 Candidatus Poseidoniales archaeon | reverse complement strand
CATATCAGGAAGTCCCTGGAGCAGCGACGCACCCATCGTTCCAGCCACGAAGAGAATCACCAAGAAAATCGTCTTCAAATTACTATTTCCAATATTTGCATCACCTTGCATACTCAGCCCTTGAAACACTACCATTTCAAAGGCCTCCCTACGGATTCTGAGCGATTTATTCAGGGCTGATAGCATATTTCGCCAACGCAGGGGCTATGCCCTTTACCCTCTAGGCCCCCACCATGGCGCGGATTGTGGTCACAGGTTCGGCCGGTCTCATTGGTGGTCTGGTATTCGACGCACTGCGGTCTCGTGGTGACGAGGTATTCGGGATTGACCGGCCGCACGACGAGCGGATTTCTCGCCGTCGCAACGTCGACGATGAAGGGGCGTTTTCTCGACTTGACCATGCTTGCGACCTGGCTCAGATCTCGGTTGCAGACTTGACGGAATGTTTTGCCGGCGCAGACGCGGTGATTCATCTAGCAGCTGATGCCGACCCCTCCAACATCACCCTCTCGATGCTTTCGACCAATATCAATAGCACCGAGAATGTCCTGAGTGCCGCGCTGTCCGCCGGGGTCAGCCGGGTTATTCTGGCATCTTCAGGACTGGCACAGGTCACCTTGGAGAGGTATCTTGGCACCAGATTTGAGATGATTGGCACCTCCCATGGGGTTGGAGTGGACAGCCCCTATGGCCTGTCGAAAATCATCGGAGAGCAACTTGGACGAGCCTTTGTCGAACAGCATGAAATCGAGGTGGTCAGCGTCCGCATCGGTACGGTGATTCCCGATGATGACGAACATCCCCGAAGAGGTGGCCGACTGATGGCGACCGCTTTCTTGGCCGAGGATGTACGGCGATTTTTCTTGGCCGCTCTCGATGCCGATCTTTCCGAGGTCGGCGGTCATCTGCTGACCGCGGCGCAATCGGCCAGCCCAACCAGATTCATAGACTTGGAACCGGGGGTTTCGGTACTTGGATGGTCACCGATTTCGTGGCCGTATCCCATCGCTCATGAGGAATAAGAATGAGTACGGACACCGGGCATACATTGGGTATCGATGTCGGCACCACCGCCACCAAGGTCATTCTTCTCAAGCCCACGGGGGAATGGGAGATGGAATCCTGGCCGTCCGAGGAAGGGGTCTGGGAAAATCTGCGAACTTGGCTGCATGGGCTGGGTGAGATTGTGGGTAGCGAAGGTTTGGGCAGAAAAATCTCTCGCGTCGGCATCACTGGCCACGGTCCCTCCGCTGCGATTATTCGCGATGGCGAATTAGTCGGGCGCATCAGTCCCTGGCACGAGCCATTGCCCGAGGGCTGCAAGCGCCCGGCTGAGGGCGACCATGTCCTTGCTCCCAATCGGGCCTGGGTACCTTCTCGTCTGGCGCAGTGGGAATCCGAGTTCGGCTCCATCGGCGACGGCGTTGCGGTGCAATTGAAGGACGTGATGAATTGGCAGTTGACAGGCGTTGTCGCACGTGATTCCCGCTCGATGCGTGGATACTCTGGGGAGAGGTATTTTCACCTTCCCGAGGAGGTCATCGGTGTGGTCAGTGAAGCGGGTTCCTCGCTTTCGGGAATCCCGGCTGGGGCAGAGGTCATCTGTGGCTGTGACGACCTTTCGGCTGGAGTCTTTGGCCTGTCGGCTGGCAAGGGCGACATATTCAATCTCGCCAATACCAGTGAACATGTCGGTCAAGTTGGTGGTGAACCGATTCCAGAGATGGGTTGGTTGCCGGCACTTGGGCGCCTACCGTCGCTGACCTATCTCTCGACTTCGACCGGGGGGGCGAGCCTGGCCGAATCGATTGGTGAGGAGACAACTGTGGCCGCGGCGCAACGCTTCATCGCCCGACTGAGCGAGCCGGAGAGCGAAGGACATGACTCGGCTTGGCAAGCACTCGATTCGCTGAACGACTCGGTATCCGAGATTCTCGTCCTTCTGCCCAGAGGGGATGGTGAGATGCTCATCGGCGGGGGACTGGCGATGATTCCGCAACTGGTCGAATCTCGGGGCGCTGACAAACGGGCCGGCCAAGAGGTCAGTGTGCTCGGAATTGCCAAACTTGCGCAGAAACCCTTGGCGGTCATCTTCGGCGCCGGCAAGGTCGGAAGGGGCTTTCTCGCTCAATTGCTGGTGCGTGCCGGATGGCGAATCCACTTCGTCGACCCCAATCTCGACTTGGTGGCGGCACTTGAGGAGGGATCGTACTCGATCATCAACCTCGCCACCAGCGAGGTCGAGGAAATCTCCGGCTATACCGTATCCAGAGATTCATGGCGAGTGGATGAGGCTGACCTGATTCTCACCTCGCTGGGTGCCAGCCATCTCGATTCATGGGCAGAAGGTCTGGCTAGCGTCCTCACCGGTTGTGGAGAAGACGGACGGTCTTCCGCTCACGCCCGCTCGCTCGACATCATCCTGGCCGAGAATCACCCCGCACCGGCCGCCCTGGTAAGGTCACACATCACCTCGGAGAGGGTCGGCATTGCCCAGGCGCAGGTCCTGCGCTCGTGTATCGAGCCGACCCCCGGGCAGGTGTCCGAGTATGGCCAACTGACGGTGCAGGTGCAGGACCACTGGTCATTACCGCTCGACGGTGCGGCCTTAGTCCGACCGGAATTGGTCGACTCGGTGCCCGGCTTCGACCTGCGCCCCGACTTCACCACCGAATTGACCCGCAAACTGTACACCTACAATTCCATCAACGCGGTGGTCTCCTACATCGGCCATCAGCGCGGCTATGTGATGTTGGCCGATGCCGCCAACGATGTCGAGATTGCCGCAATTGCCAACGCCGCCGGCGCTGAGGCCAGCGCCGCACTGGTCGCGGCCTACGGCTTCGATGAAGGCGAACAGGTCGAATGGGTCGAGCGGGCGCTGGGCAAATATCAAGACCACAGAATCGTCGACCCGCTCGAGCGCCAATGCCGTGACCCGGTGCGCAAACTCGGGAAAGATGACCGTCTGTTCGGACCGATTACTCTGTGCATCGAGCATGGTCTGCCCTATGATAATCTCCTGCTGGGGGTCAAGTCAGCGATGAACTACCAACCACCTTCTGCGACCGGGTTGGGCGGAGGTGGTGCTACCACGAGGGGGGGGGGCGATCCCAGCAGTGCTGAACTGCGAGGCTGGATGGATAGCGGCGGGATTAGTGAGGTCTTGAGTAATCTCGGGGTCGAACTTCCACCGGCGGCAATCGAATCATTACAGGAATGAGCGAGGTAATGAATAATAGCGTGACCACTAATCACCGGTCGGGGAATAACATGGATTCAGACATGAAAGGATACATCGTCACCGGATTATTGGCGCTTTGCCTGCTACTCGGATTGGCCGGCCAGTTCGGCTCGACCTGGCTGGTCGAAGAGACTGGCGAGGATGACGCTGTCACCATAATCAGTACCGGTCTGCGCACCTCGGATACGGAAATGGAATGCAATGAGAAAAATGATACCGCGGTGGCGGAGTGTGAAGATTTCAATACAGATAATAGACAAGACGCCAAAGATATCGACTATATGGAATATGATGATGGCGTCATCTCGAAGGACTTGGACGGTGCTTACGATGCCTGCATCAAAGATATGGAGAACGCCGGCTTGATCACGGATGAGGCTTGTGAGGACTTGTCTGATGACATTTCTGCAGGGACCTGGGGTGGAATCATCCTGTGGATGGGAAGCCTGTCATGTCTGGCCTGCATAATGATGTTCATCCTGCCCAAATTCGAAGTCGACCTTGAGGTCCTACCGGACAATGTCGACATGGGAATGTCCTGGGCCGGAGGAATCCTGACCGGATTGGCGGTTCTTGCGTGGTATGTCCTGCTACCGAGCGGCGATGCGAGTGCCGGAATGTCGGTATGGTTGACCATCAGCGGTAGTGTGATGGGGGTTGGAGCGGCGGCTGTGATGACCTTTGTTGCTGAGGATGAATCGTAAGCAGGGTTTGCGCAACCTTCAATTGTAAACCCCAACAGTCGCCGACGATGACCCGTACCTCTGCCTATGTCATGATAGTGAGCAGTCTCGTCTTCCTGATATTGAATTTAGCGATAATCGCCCCGATGGCGACCAGTGCGGTGCAGGATGTGGTCGATGAAATGACGGTCATTACTGAAGAGGATTGGAGCGATGACTCGTGGTTGAATTCAACCGATGAAAGGTCTTACTACGCATGGACAATCGCCAATATAGACGATGTGAAAAATGGCAGCGAGCCACAGTTCGAGCGGGTCGGCCCCTATACCTTCCAAATCGATTCCGAGCGCAATATCATCGCCCACGACGCCAACGCCGGCACTTTGACCTACGATGAAATCAGCACCTTCACCTCGATCGGAGAGAATAGCCCGACCAAACTGATAAGCAATATCAATATTCTTTTTGAGGCGCAGAAAATCGTCGTCTTTCCGACCCTGATAGACCAATTACAGCAAATCTCCCAAGCCGGATTTGTCGTCGGGATGCTCGAATACGACCTCACATACACCCATGCATCGATACGAATCGCCGAAGACCTGCAGGACGATTTCGATTCCATCGGACTCGATTCCGTCAACGGCTCAGCCGCGGTCGGGAACTCAATAATCGAGACTTGGGCAGCAGCGGAGAACTATACCGGGCCTGAGGCCAACTTCACCGACCTCACCACCGCTTTCTGGGGAGTTGTCACACCGGGAACCACGGATGATGACCTGTCACTACTGAGTAAACATGGCAGTGAATACTTCCTCGACTTCGGCTCACCCTCACAGACCAATTCCTCCACCCGTGCCGCGGCCTATGGCTATGCAGATGAAGACCCGGAGATTACCGAGGCCCGAGATTCAGCCCTACATTCGCATGTGCAGAATGCCTGGACCGTATATGGGGGCGGCATCTCCTGGGAAAGCGCCAGCGATGAGGATTTACAAGATCGTATGGGGGCGGTGATGGGCACCTCATTCGCGGGAAAAAATGTTCGCACCCTGCTCATGCACAATGATTCGACCGATAACCCGGACGGGCTGTTGGCATGGGATAGCAACCATCTGATTCCCGGCTTTGCTAATTTCTTCTCCTTGGCCGATAACCCCGCTGCGTTGGGGGCCTGGGCTTTCCTGAACTTCGGAATATCCTTGTCTGAAATATCCGAGATAGGGGTTTATGCGGGTGATTGGATGGATGGGGAGACCACTTTTCCCTTAGTGCTCAAGGGTGGAATCGGCACCATCAACTCGGTTGAATTTGTTCCGCTCGCATGGGGAGGAATGAATCCCATCACCGGAGAATATGATTTGATCTCGGTCAACGGCCCTTCGAGCAGAATGCCGTGGTTGGGCTATGAGAATGTGAATTTCGATGCTGATACCATCGATAGGATACTCAACGGGCCAATGGGATTGACGACCAACGCCTCAATCAATCTTCTATACGGGATCTATTCGGGTAAGACCGTACCGGTCGATGCCGATTTCAACCCGATATACGGTGGTCAACAACTTGAATGGAACAACCAGACCATGGCGTCAATCTACAATATCACCACCTCCGAGGCCGACACCTTGGAATTCTGGGTCAGGGGGATGTTCGAGGGGGTATTACCGGATTTCCTCGAGAGTATCTTCGGCGTCACCAAATACTCGACTATGGAGGTGAACCAATGGCTATTCGGTTGGCACGACCCTCTTCTCGCCTACTCGGCATCGAACGAGAGCGGCCTTTCTGCGGCGATGGCCGACACCAGTGTCGGCTGGGCCAGCCTGGAGACCAACAAGACCTACTACAGCAGTCCCAACGTTACCAACGACCCGAGCATCCACACCATCAACACCGGAGAGAACGACCTTTCCAAGGTCGGCCAATATGTTGCCAACAATGGCAGTTCGGAACTGTGGTGGCGTACCAGTGAGCACCACAATGGTTCATATGGACTATCACCGATAGTCGATGCAAGTGGTACTACCGGGGGATGGGTTGCCGGCACCAATTACGACCCGGCCAATCCACCTGGCTTCACCGTCAATCTGGCGGATTATGCAATTCTCGAAGCGCAGTATTCCGGTAAGGGAGACCTGCACGGAATAACCACCGAAGTTTGGCGAATCGATGCCAGCCCGGTCGACCATCCGGTTCAGGCCAAGAATCTCGACAGTGAGACCATCATGGATGTATTTCCCGGGGTTCTGCCGATTTACTTCGGCACCAATGTGACCCTGATGACCGAGGCGGTGACCGGAAGAATCGTCAGCGGTGAATCGGAATCGGTGATCTACTACGACCAACGCGGCCTCGGCGCTGACAACCCGACCATGGATGACCTGCAGGCTGTATTCATGATTGTGAGTTCTAATTCGATGGATGCCGA
Organism: Candidatus Poseidoniales archaeon; assembly: GCA_028283345.1. Taxonomy (GTDB): domain Archaea; phylum Thermoplasmatota; class Poseidoniia; order Poseidoniales; family Poseidoniaceae; genus UBA60. Next base: position 24,406 of record JAPOGE010000018.1, on the reverse strand, counting down.
AACCGCACAACTGCTGAAGGACAAGGTGCACGCCAATCAGGACCCGATGATGTATTGGGCCAATTTCGATACCGATGGCTCGGCTTTCTACATCGACCAGGTGACGGCGATTTTCTATGCTCTCGCAATAATTCTGGGCGGCATCGGCGGGTGGAAGTTTGTGGTGATGCCAGAAGAAAAGTCATGGCAGGACGCCGATGGTGACGAGCGCAGTGGTGGTTGGGGCAACGGCCAATCCTCGACTGAGGAACTCGAACAGGTTGTCGATACGGCGATGACCGAAGAGGAATGACTCAGCGCTGTGAGCGAACCCTCATGAATCACCGCCGCAGAGGCGGTGCATGGCGCAGAGCGCACCGGTGTCAGAATCGCCGGAGAAGGCCACGCCGCTCATCGGTTATGTCACCCCTCACGTTCACTGGGACCGGGCTTGGTATCTGCCGTTTCAGCAATACCGCTACCGCTTGATCGAGTTCGTCGATGAATTGCTGGAATTGCTGGAGAATCCCGAGAGCAATTACCCCTCATTCGAGTTCGATGGCCAGACCGTGGTGCTCGAGGATTACCTTGAGGTGAAGCCGGAGAATCGTGGCCGAATCGAGAAATTGGTCAAGGCCGGAAAACTCGGCGTCGGGCCCTGGTACGTGCTTCCCGATGAATTCATCGTCGGTGGCGAGGCCTTGGTGCGCAATCTGCAATTCGGCCACCGTATCGCCGAGCAATTCGGCGGCCGCAGTGATATCGGCTACGTCCCCGACCCTTTCGGTCATGTCGCGCAATTACCGGCGATTCTGCGCGGGGTCGGCTTGGACACCTTCCTTTTCACCCGCGGGGCGGGAAAATGGGTCGCCGATGCCGGATGCGTATTCGAATGGGTTGCGGGAGACGGTGAAACCTCGGTCACCGCGGTCAAGCAGACCCCGGATTACCCCTGCCTGATGGCATGGGGATTCGAGGAGCGACAACTCGATGCCAAGAACAGTATGGACGTGAATGTCGATACCGCCATGGGGAGATTGCAGAGACTTATCGACGGCTTGGATGCGACCTATAACTGGGCGCCGCCGGTGGTGCAGTTGGGCAATGGTTCCGACCACACCATGCCGCAGCCGACTTTACCGATGTTAATCGAGGCGGCGAACAAGCATTTCGCCGGCGTCATCGAATTGCGCCATGCCCGCTTCGGAGATTTCTTTGATGCCATCAAACAGTGGGCCGAGGCCGAGGAAAAGGCCGGGCGGGCACTCACCCGCTATCAGGGCGAATTACACCAGGGCTGGGACCGAGCTCTGCTCTCCGGGGTGTTCAGTGCTCGGCTTTACCTGAAGCGCATGAATGACTCGACGATGGCTCTGCTGACCCATCAGATCGAGCCGATGGCGGCACTGGCATGGCGGTCGGGTGGCCGGGCACGCCCGGAAAGCCTGCAATTGGCCTGGCGAGAAGTCCTGCGTAACCATCCCCATGACGACATCTGCGGATGTAGTGTCGATGCGACCCATCAGGACATGGAGATCAGATTCCGCCATGCCCGTGAAATCGCCAGCATGCTGACCGATGACCTTACCAAGGAATTACAACCGCTGTTCGACCTCAGCCATATCGAGGAGGATGCGGTTCCATTCCTGATTCACAACCCGCTATCGGTGCCGTGGAGCGGCTCGGTGCAGGTCGATTCCCCGGTCCCGAATGAGGGAAGATGGCAGAGCATGCCGACGGCACGAGCGATTTTGGCAGATGGTGATGGGGCGGTTCTCTCCAACCTTGAGATAACCAAACCAGAATGGGGTCTGCACATCCATTCCGACCGCGTCGCCAATGTGAGATTACCCAAGGTTCGCGGTGCCATCGAGGTCAGTGAACTACAGCCGGGTTGGCACGTCCTTCACCTCTTACCGGGAATCGATACCACTCCACCCCCGGCACAACCGGTCACCACCAGCGGCGGTGAGGGAGGATGGTGGATGGAGAACGGTTTGATTCGGGCGATTTTCCGTGAGGATGGACGCTTTGACCTGATCGATGCCTCGACCGGCAAGACCTACTCGGGGCTCGGCTGGCTCGAGGATGACGAGGATGCCGGCGATAGTTACGACCACAGCCCCGGCGGCTATCCGGTTGCGGTCGGCGCCGGCAAGGATGTCGGTCTGGATGAGCGCCCTGACCATGTCGGGCGAAGAAATCTGCACGAGGAAGGGAATCACCGCTCCGAGGTCACTATCACGGCCTGCCATAACGATGAGTGGTCGGCGACCATGCAGATTCGCATCGAATGGCTGCTGCCGAGAAATTTCAATGACGATAAGCAGGTTCGCAGTGAGGAGGAGGATTGGCTCAGCATCGAGCACTGGGTGACGATGCGCAGTGGTTCCCCGGTCTTGGAGGTCGACACCGTGGTCGACAATGGCATCGACGACCACCGCTTACGATTGATTCTACCGACCGGAATAGAGTCCGATGTGGTTCGCGCCGGTGGCGCTTTTGAGATGGTTGAGCGACCCTGGCACTTCCCCCACGACAGTTCGTGGAACCAGCCCGAGGTGCCGACCAAACACATGCGTAATGTGGTACTGGTGCAAGATGATGTCGGCGGCCTGGCACTGCTCGCCCCCGGCGCCAATGAATATGAGGCGAGATTGGGAGATGATGGCGGGCTCGAACTATGCTTCACCCTGCTGCGTAGTGTAGGTTGGCTGTCGCGTGACGGCTTCGCCTGGCGGCGCAACCGCGCCGGACCATGTTTCCCGGCCCCCGGCGCACAATGTCACGGCCATCACTTCATCCGCTGGGGATTATTGCCGTTTGAAGGCTCGTGGGAAGATTCACAACCTACTATCAGCGACCATGGAGTTCACGAATATGCGGAATCCTTCGGCGCCCAGATTGTCTTTATTCCCGGTCTGCCAAAACCGCAACTCGATGGCTCCTTCGACCCCTTGCCCAAGCCCGGGAAATTGGGCACCAGGGCACGAACTTGGTATCTTGAGGGGAAGAAACCCCTACCGATCTCCTCCTCTTGCAAGCCGTGTGAGAACGGCGATGGATTTGCCCTTAGGCTGTGGAATCCGACCTCGAATGATTGGCACGGGATACTCGCCAGCGACCTCGACCTGCGCATTGAACCATGCGATATGTTGGAGCGCCCGACCCAGGCGCCCCATTTAGATGCGGATGGCAGGGTGAGGACGAGCGAGGATTCGGAAGGGAATGGCAAGAATGGGATTACCCCCAATGGCGAGATTTGTGTGCCCGCCGGGGGAATTGCCACCTTCACGATGAGGTGAGGAGATGAATTTCTGGTCGCGAGACTATGTTGCGGCTGTTGCCTCTTTTCACCTCGCACTGGAGAAACTGAGCGAACGCGGGATTGCGGTCAGTCACCGACGATTGGAAATCGGCCAACTTGGCCCTCAGGAAGAGAAATTAGCCATCGATGTAGCCTTGATCGGCCCCCCCCAAGCCACCCGCTGGGTGATGATTTCCTCTGGGGTTCACGGCGTCGAGGGATTTGCCGGCTCGGCAATCCAGTTGTCTATATTGGCACAACTGAAGCCATTACCCGATGATACCGCGCTGGCTTTCATCCACATCGTGAATCCTTACGGAATGGCGTGGCTGCGGAGGGTCAACGAATCGAATGTCGACCTCAATCGAAACATGCTGATTCCCGGAGAGGAATATTCCGGCGAGCCGGAGGGATATGCCGCCCTCAGCCCGCTGATAAATGAGCCAATGACACCGAGGAAAAAGGATGGTTTTCTGCTCCGGGCAATGCTTTATGTCGCCAAAAATGGCTTTGCCGAGACCAAGCAGGCCTTTGCCGAGGGACAGTACGAACGCCCGCAGTGCTTACAGTACGGCGGTGGTGAACTGGAGGTCGGCTCGGCCCTATTGCTCGACTGGCTCAAGGAGAATCTCAATGATGTCAAGAGGTGTGTGTGGATCGACCTGCACACCGGGTTGGGCAAGACCGGACACGATACCCTGCTGGTTGAAATTGCCCCGGCCGACCCGATATTAGCCAGATTACGCCGTCATTATGGCAAGCGGATCACCAGTCTCGATGCCGAGGCCGGCATCGCCTACAAGATTCGCGGCGGCCTGCAGGCCGGGGTGGAGGCGAGATTCCCGAATATCGAGTGGACCTCGATCACCCAGGAGTTCGGCACCGTTGGACCATATGCGGTGATTGCCGCGCTGCGAAGTGAGAATCAGTGGACGCAATGGGGAGGGTGGAGGGGAAGAGAGACGCTGAATCATTGGAGTCGCGACAAACTCCTGACGACCTTCCGCCTGAAAAAACCGAAGTGGGAGGAAAAACTCATCACCCGGGGGAGAAAACTATTCACCGACGCACTCGCAGACTTGACTACGAGCACTGTTGAGGCAATGGCCGTGGAACAGAACAGGTGAATCAAATGAATGGAGATGGACAATAATGGCCAAGGAAATCCGGGTGCGTGCCCCGGTAAGGGTTGACCTTGCAGGGGGGTGGAGCGACTGCGCGCCATTCACCCACGCCCACGGCGGCGAGGTCATCAATTTCGCCATCGACCAGTATATCGAGGCGGTGATGCGTATAGATGATTCTGGAAAATTATCGGTCGAGTACCATTCTGACGGCCCGACCTCGAGCGGACTCGGTACCAGCGGAGCACTCAATGTCGCCTTTCTCGCGGCTATTGGCGGTGACGGGCGCAGCCCGGTCGAAATCGCCGAGTTGGCATTCCAGTTCGAGGCCCTGCTCGGCAACCGCGGCGGCAGGCAGGACCAGTGGGCTGCGGCTAATGGCGGCTTCCAACATCTGATGTTCCATGGAGAGAATGTCGAGATAATACCGTTCGAGCCGATGCCCTCGGCAACCCGCTGGCTAAAGCGTCAACTTGTCCTCGCCTATACCAACATCTCGCATACCAGCGGTGAGATCCACGAAGAAATCTGGCAACGTTATGCCGACGGCGATGAAACGGTGCACTCGGCGCTGATGACCCTGCGGGTAATGGCTCGCCAGGTCGCCACCGCGCTGACCTCAGACCGGAGAGATATCTTCATCGATGCGATTCGGGCGGTCAGCGCGGCGATAGATGAGATGAACCCGGAACTGAATCAGGCCTACCGACCGGTGGTCGATGACCTGATGGCAGATAAGGATGCACTCGCATGGAAGGGGATGGGGGCGGCCGCTGGTGGCACGGTGGCAATCATCGCCAACAACGGCAAGGTCGATGCGGTGAAGTCAGCCTGTACGAATGTCGGTTGGGAAATCATCGAGTGGAATTACGATGATGAGGGTCTGCAACGTCAGGTCATCGAGACATAGTCGATTGCCGGGCGCAGAAGTCTGAGCAGGTCGCCAAACCACTCACCAACCTCAGCCCCACCCCACTCAGGAGGACAACGGGCGATGACCAAGGGCCACAATTCAGGCTCGGACACGGCATCGGCACCAGCCTCAGCATCGGCACCAGACCCAGCATCGGCACCGGCCCAACCGGTTGCAGCCTTGGGTTCGACGACGGCACCAGCCTCAGCATCGGTGGCGGCAGAGGCCCAATCTGTGGACACGAGAATCTCTGCGAACACCAAATCCACATCACCACGACTTGCGGCGTTTACGAGTTCGGTCAATTGACCGGCCTCGCCGAGGAGATGTCGGGTGCGATAGTGGTCAGCGCGATTTGCCTCGGCTTCGTCGGGACGGTCGAGTTGGCCGAGGGGGGCACGCTCGAACAGGAAGAAGCCGTGTTTACCCGAGTAGTCATAGCTTTGTACCCCTTGTTCAAATCTTCTCGGCTCAAGTCCCCCCCAGCCAAGAAAAACCGTGAAAAGTGTGTTTCCGGGTGCCCGGATATACCACCCTAGGCGGTCGGATTTATTGGCGAATTCAAGGTGCCAGGTCCAGCCCGGCAACCGTGACGATAAATCCTCCCTCCATGACCACAGATCATGTCGCCATTCGGCCGACTCGCCCAAAGAGATCAACGGTTTCGACAACAGCCCACGCAAGTACTCGGATTGTGCCAATTCATCGCCAATCCAAGTGCGTGGCAAGGTAGAAGAGTGGACTTTTTCCGGCGGATTTGAAATCATCTCGGGGCGCTCGGTCAAGAAAATGACATGCTGAGAAGTCTGCTTACTGGTCTCCTCGGATATTGCCGAAGCGACTTTCCGGGAATTCTCGGAAACTGATAACAACTTCTCAATACTCTCATTATGAAATGCATCGGGGTGCGCCAATATCATCTCTATGCGATTATCATTAATAATAATGCAATTTTCATTAACGCTGATTTCCAGTTCCCCTTGTGGCTCTGATCCATGACCTCCGCAAATAGGATGGTCATCGAAATCAATCTCGCTCCAGAGCAGGGAAAACAGGTCGTCTTCAAAGTTGGCCATCATATCACCGAGAGACTTCCATCACGATAGAGAAATCCCTGACCATGTAAGGCAACATCACAGGGATATTCCGGCAGTCTCTCACCCAATTCATCAACATAGATCTGCGGCTCGACGGTATTGTCAGGGTCCATGCCATAATGCATCGGAATCGTTGCCTTCGGTCGTACTCTCTCAATCAGGTCGACCGCTTGAACATGGCTGAGATTGTCGTTGCCGTTGATGCATAATAACGCCACGTCAAGACCAGTACCCAACGATTCAACAGCCCGTTCTATAGACGTATGCCAGCCCGGCCACGGCTGGCCATCTCCCATATGATACAAGGTCGTGCCAGCGCAATTAATCACATAGCCGACATACCAGGAATCACCTTCCTCATCGAAATCCAACTCCATGTGGGCGGCGGGTATCGCCTTGAATGTCAGTTGTCCTACCGACTGGGTACGATGCCCATTGGTGGGAATGATCCTCTCAGCGGAAATCCCCCATTCGACCAACAGGTCGAGTGAGCGAGAGGGGACGATGAACTTGGTCTCGGGAAAGGCCTCGGCCATCCTTGGCAAGGTGTTCGGGCAGAGATGGTCATCGTGCCAATGGGTGCAGAAGACGTAATCGGGAACCGGAAAATCCTCTGGTTTCAAGGGATATTCACCGAGCAGTTTTCCCCATACATCACCGGCGAAAAGGTCGCGCCACCACGGGTCGATGAGCACGGTACAATCCTTGAATTTCACCACCCATGAGGCTTGGGTCAACCACCACAGGGCAACCTCACCGATTTCCACCTCCTGGGTCTCGATTTCCTGACGCAATTCTTCATCGCGAGTCACCGGTTGAGTGCGTCGCTCAGGCACCACCCATCCGCTCATGACCTCGCCATCACCAACTGCGCCATAGCGATTCCCCGTGGCCGAATACAAAATCCACTTCGCCCCTAAGGGGGGCGAAGTAAGCGGGGCGAAGTCTAAGTCACCCTCCTGCCACCACTGCCCATGCAGCGCAGGTCTGGTCTGGTCCTGCTAATTGCATTAATGTTGGCTCAAATCACCTTTTCCGGCGCTCTGGCGGCGCCCGCAGGCGCACCTCAATCCGAGACTGGAATGGCGATTGAGGAGGAACCCCCCGATTGGCCGGTCGGAAGTGCCGCCTACGACAATATGGTCTCGATGGCCAATTTCGGCTATCGTCAAATCGACACCAACGCAAATTTCGCCGCCCGTGACTGGATTGCCGATGAATTGGAGGGGATGGGATATGAGGTTGAACGGCAACCATTCACCACCGAAGAATGCGAAAATTGCGAGAATATCGTCGTCACCATCAATGGAACTCTGGAAGATAGTTGGATGGTGATTGGCGCTCACCACGACGCAATCTGTTACTCTCCGCCACCGTTTCCCGGCATGACCTATCAGGGCTGCTCCAGTTCAGGTGCCTATGATGACGGTACTGGAAGTGGCTCACTGCTGGAGTTGGCGCGGGTATTCTCACAATGGAATGAAACCCCCTTACACACCTGGAAACTGGGATGGTGGGATTACGAGGAATGGCAGGGCTCATCCTCTTCCGAGGGTGGGGGGAAGGGCAGTCTGCACTTCGTCTCCGAGCATATTCCCGAAGAGGTCAATGTAACCTACGTCAATCTCGACATGTTCGCCCTCAATTGGCCGGTGCCGACATTGGCCCTCAGTCAGGCTACGGGCTGTTCCGAGGATTATTGGACACTGTACGAGTTCACCTCCCCGGTCAGCGATTGGTCGTACTACGAAGGTGAAGGTCTAGAGGTGACCGAGCAGATGCAGGCCGATGCAGAATGGCTGCAGAACACTCTGACCGACATCAATAACGACCTTTCACATCCCACCGAATGGGTCAGGGTCATCGATGATACCAAAGGAAATTCCGACCATTACAACTTCATCATGGCCGGCCATAGTGCCACCTGGATCCGTGGTCAGCATCAGAATATCATCGAGGAGGGGGATACCTGTGAGCAGACTCCGAAGCATGCGCAAACCGATTCAGTCACGACCTTGAACAACCTGGCCGGTGGCCGCCAGAATGTCGAGGATGGATTGCAGACCGGGCTCGACATCGTCGCCACCTTAGCGTGGTGGGATTGGAATGCCAACCTGACTGAGGAAGGTGATGGAGCGGATGATGGTAAGGTGATGTCGGTCGGCAGTACGCGAATCTCCGGCTTCCTCTTCGCCCCATGGTTCATCGCCCTGTTGGTCGGACTGATCTACGTCTCGATTCGTCAAAACTGGTTCAAACCGCCCAGTGAAGAAGAGCGACAAGCCGCCATCGTCGCCGGCACCACCACCACAGCCGCCACCACCACCAAGAAAATCGGTTCCCGGGCAGATGATGGAGCAGAGCCCGGGTTGCCCGGGGATTCGAGAGAATCAGGGGGTACTCTGGTCGAGAGTTATCGCCTGCGGGTCCTCACCCTCTGTGCCCTGTACGTGGCTCAGGGAATGCCTTGGGGATTCATCACCATCACCTTCGTCACCTTCCTCGCCGCCAAGGGAGTCAGCGCCGGAATGCTGGCGGCGATTCTGTTCTGGGGAACTCTGCCGTGGACCTGCAAATTCCTCTGGGGTCCGGTCATCGACCGCTACCAGATTCCGAAACTGGGGCGGCGACGCCCTTGGATTCTCGTGGCCGAGACCGGGATGATAATCACCCTCTCTACCATTCTTCTCATCGCCGACCCGGCCAATAACATCGTCGCCCTGTCGGCGATATTCTTCGTCTACAACATCTTCACCTCACTGCAGGATGTCAGCACCGACGCCTTGGCGGTCGATGTCCTCAAGGATGATGAATTCGAGAAGGTCAATTCCTACATGTTCAGCGCCAAGATATTCGGCGGAATAATTGGCGGCGCCGGGCTTGGTTCGGTGATCGGCACCATCGGAATACGTGGTGCGGTATTGTTGCAGATTCCAATCCTCGCGCTGATAATGATGGTGCCGATATTGATGCGCGAGCGCCCCGGAGACATTCGATTCCCGTGGCGAGCAGGCAAATCCACAGTAGTTGGTTCCACCTCGACCACCCCGGATGGAGAAGTCAGTGACAGCGGTGAGGAACAGCGGAACTTCAAGGACATCTTCGAGAAACTCAAGCGGGTGTTCTCACTCAAGTCGGCTCGACTGGGACTGCTCATCAGTTTCATCGCCTTCTTCGCACACTTCCTGATTCCCGTTCTCCCCCTGTTATTCATTCAGGAGTTGGGCTGGTCACAGGAGAAGTTCAATGCCACAAAAGGTGGACTGATGTTGATAATCGGTTTCTTCGGCTATATGGTCGGTGGCCAATTGGGCAAACGATTCGGCGGGCGGAAAGTGGCGATTTTCTCGGTCTTGCTGGGAGCGATGATAACCGCCAGTTGGGGCGCATTGGCACCGTGGTGGGATAATTCAAGCGTGATGATAGGCATCTGGGCTGTTCGAACTTTTGTCCTCTATGTGGCGGCGATAAACCTCTATTCGGTGATGATGAAGATTACCTGGAAGGAGGTTGGCGGCACCCAATATACCACCTATATGGCGCTGATGAATCTGAGCGCGGTGGTCGGTTATGCCATTACCGAAACCTTGGCCGGGCAATTCGATTTCGTCACCCTGTTCTATATCGCCGGTCTGCTCGAGACGATAGTCATCTTCGCTCTGTTCTTCATCGATACCGAAGAGACGCGGAGAGTCCTCGGAGGTGGCGAGGATGGTGGGGTGGATTCGGGAGATGATGGGTCGGTCGACGGAGGAGATGAGATTGGCGAAAATGGCCGGAAACCCCGCTCAGGCAAGTCCGGCAAGACCGACAAGTTCGGCCGTGGTGCCGGGAAGAGTCGGAAGAACCAACCGATACAGGCAGAACTTATTGAAGGATGAGCGCCGTTGGAAGGGTGAGGAAACACCATGGGAATCGTTGAAGATACCGCGGCGTCATCAGAATCCGATTTCCTTCTCTACACCACGACATTCTGCCCCTATTGTGTGGCGGCAAAGCGCCTGCTGAAGGAGAAGGGTTTTTCCTATCAGGAAATCAATTTCGATGATGACCACGGTACCCGCATGGCGGTGGTTGAGCAAACCGGTCATCGCACCGTGCCCATCGTCATCGATATTCGTGGCGAGGCGCCGGTTTTCGTCGGTGGCTTCAACGAAACACAGTCCTACCTGAGATAGGTCTGGATATCTCAGAGCGTCCACGATGATTGCAGTCCACCGGCGATCTTGAGGTGGATATAGGAAGAACCGCCATTGAGGGTGGCGGTCACCGAGTATTCCCCGCTATTGGCCGGAATGGTTCCCAGTGAGCCCTTCTCGGTCGAGGATGGGCCCCAGGCCCGCGCCAATGGAGTGAGCCCGGAGTGGTCTTTGACCGTGAGTGAGCCTTGACTTGGCCCGCCATTTATCTGCACATCGAGATACCATACCAGCATATCGAAATCAGCACCGCTGGGATGTCCGCTGTCGAAGAAAGAGTCGTAGGCCTCCCCATCCAATCCGTCATAGCGCACATCGAATAAGTCGGTCGCCCGGATGAACCAGACATCGCCCTCGTGATCCGAGCCGAAGTCATTCATCTGCATCTTCAGCCTGATCTCACCATTCGAATCGAGATAGGTGAAAGCGGTGAAGAATCCGGCATCCTTGGAAAAGGTGTAGATTATCTCACCTCCCTCGCCAGTGCACGAGACCGTCGCTGACCGCCCGAGGGTCGAGACCACCTCGGCATTCCATAGCGAGCCGAACAGGGTGAACTCCCAGGTCTTGCCAGTGGTCAGGGGAAAGGAGAACACCGGCTGAGGAATACCGTTTTCATAGGCCGAGAGATTATCCCAGGTCATTCGCCCGAGGAAGGGGTTGTGATTCACCACCGCATGGCGTTGCGCTTCCTTGAGATTTGAGATTGCCAACATCCACGCTGATTCATCGGTATTATTCTCCGCCACCACCAAACGAGCCGAGTCCTCTCCGAACTCTGGAGTGATGAAAGTGTACAACCACCAATCACCGACCTGCCATTGCGGAGATTCGATCGGCCCATCGTCATAGTATCCGTCATCGCCGCCTCCGGTGGTCAGGCAGCCGGCCAGCGAAGATGCCAACAGTAGTACGACCAATAGTGGCACAGCCACTCGTGGCCCGACCATCGGCGGCGTGGCCAACCGCAGAACACTGTGTCGGCAGGCCGGGTTGGACATGGTTACTCCTCCCTAAACTCACGTTTGAGCCTAATGGATGAATCGTGCATTCGATTATCCGAGGTACACAAAACCCCGGTCTCCCGACTGGGGAGGATTCTGCGACCCAGACTGCCCAACAATTCTGGTTGGGTTCTCGGTTGGAAATAACCGCCCGACAGGGTCTGCTCAGAGTAGACCTGTAAGGGTCAGACTGGGGGCGATCACCACGGCAACAATCGACATCAACTTGATGAGAATATTCATCGATGGACCGCTGGTATCCTTGAACGGGTCGCCGATGGTATCACCGATAATTGCGGCGTCGTGGGTCGCATCACCCTTCTTTGCGCCTTCGATACGTCCTTGCTCGATGGCTTTCTTGGTATTGTCCCAGGCACCGCCGGCGTTGGCCATGAACAGCGCCATGAGGACGCCGGTGACCAAAGCCCCGGCGAGCAGACCACCGAGTGCTGAAGCACCGAGGGTGAAACCGACGATGACCGGCGCGGAAATCGCAACCACACCGGGCAATATCATTTCCTTAAGAGCCGCTTGGGTCGAGATCTCAATACAGCGCTGGCTGTCCGGTTTGACTCCTTCCCTGCCTTCCAGCAGGCCATCGATCTCCCTGAACTGACGACGGATCTCAACCACCATCTCTCCAGCCGCCTTGCCGACGCTGGTCATTGTCATCGCCGCCACCACGAAGGGTAGTGAACCACCGATGAGCAGGCCGATGACGACCATCGGGTCGGCGAGGGAGAGGGATAGGGTCTCGCCAACTCCGAGGTTGGCTTCGACGGCGATTTTGAAGGCCGCGAACAGTGCCAGCGCGGTCAATGCCGCACTGCCGATTGCAAATCCCTTACCGATTGCCGCGGTGGTATTGCCAATGGTGTCGAGACCGTCGGTTATCTCACGCACTTCTGGACCCAGCTTGCTCATCTCAGCGATTCCCCCAGCGTTATCGGCGACCGGGCCGTAAGCGTCGACGGTCATGGTCACGCCGACTGTCGCCAGCATTCCCATCGCCGCCATGGCGATGCCGTACAATCCGAAGGCGGTCTCGGTTCGACCATTCATCATGAATTCATTAGCACAGTAAATGCCGACGCAGATCAGGATGATGGGAAGAAAGGTCGACTTCATGCCGACCGACAGACCGGCGATGGCATTGGTTGCCGGGCCGGTCTTCGACATCTCACCGATGTAGGGAATGGCCTTCGGCTTAATCCCCATAACCGGATCGATACCGGTATAGTACTCGGTCACCAGACCGATGAGGATTCCGACGATACTGCCGGCGATGACCGCCATCATCGGGTCGGTTCCGGTCTCCAGTCCGACATAGCCGATTCCGAACCAGCCGCCGAGCCAGAACAGCCCGGCACCGATGAAGGTGGTGTTGCGCAGCGCCGCTCCGGGGTCGCCACCCTTGAGAAGGTGAATGCTGAAGACCCCGATGATGCTGGCACCATAGCCGACCAGAGCGAGGAAGATGGGCAGGATGACCCAGTCTGCATTATTGGCACCGCCCATTCCGCTGGACTCGGCGATTACCATTGCGGCGATTATCGAGCCGACGAAGGATTCGAAGATGTCGGCACCCATTCCGGCGACATCACCGACGTTATCACCGACGTTATCGGCGATGACGCCAGGGTTGCGGGGGTCATCCTCAGGAATACCGGCCTCGATCTTTCCGACCAGGTCGGCGCCGATGTCAGCAGCCTTGGTATAGATTCCACCGCCGACTCGGGCGAATAGGGCAATCGAAGATGCGCCCATCCCGAAGCCGGCGATATTCTGTACCGCCGAGCCGGTTCCCAGCCACATCGCCATCAAGGAGATGCCGAGCAGGCCGAGCCCCCCGACCGACAATCCCATGACGGCACCGCCATTGTAGGAGACTTCGAGAGCCTTGGCTTGACCGCTTTCAGCCGCGGCCATGGCGGTGCGTCCATTGGCCGAGGTGGCGGCACGCATGCCGCTGAAGCCTGCGATGACGCTGGCGGTGGCGCCGGCCAAGAAGGCCAACGCGGTCTGTTGGCCGTTATTCCACAATAACAGAGCGGCTACGACCACTATGAATACACTGAGATAGCGATATTCGGCCTTCAGGAAGGCCATTGCTCCATCTTGAATCTGCTTGGTGATATCGGCGACGGTGGGATTGTTGATCTTGATTCTGTTAATCCGTTTATACAGCATGAAAGCAATCAGTAGTCCGATGACTGCAACGCCTACACTAATTAATGGGATGTTCACAATCATGGTACCACCTGTTGGCCCGCCGACCTATGCTCTCCATATAAGGTCAAGGGGATGAGAAGACCGATTTTCTTCCTGATTCAGAACTATTTCCCTACCCTCGAAAGCACTACTGAGGCGAAGTTCGCCAATACCTGAACCCCGTCGTGCTCACCGTAGACGGAATTGCTCTCCTCCAAGGTAAGATATCCAGCCTCGAGCGAGCGTTGAATCATCTCCGAATAGGCCTCGGGGTGAAATTGCACACCATAGGCATCGAGCATTTGCTTTCCACGGCATACCCGCACCGCGGCATAGGGAGTGTGCTGGCTGCGGGCGAGGGTGATGAAATCATCGCCAACCGCGACCACATGGTCCTGATGGGTGAACAGGCCGCGCAGATTCTCGATTCCGGCGAATAAGGGGTCGATTCCCCCGAAGCCGGTCTTTTCCATTTCGCAGACCATATCCGAACTGGCGTCGGAACGCTCAACCTCCCCTCCCATCGCCTGGCACAGCAATTGGTGGCCAAAACAGACTCCCAAGGTGGGAATATCGGCCTCGACCGCACAACGCATCAATTGCGCACTGGGCGCCATCCAATCCTCCCATTGTGAGACATTGCGTCTGCTGCCGGTGCAATAGAGCGCACCCAGGTCGGCGCGTTCCAACCATTCCGCGATATCCTCGCTGGCCGGACAGGCCATCCGCCTCAGGTAAATGGTACCACCACCCTCGCTGGTGGGAATCAAACTCATCAGGCTGGAAAAATCGAAATCTCCGTCCCAATGGGGTACGTCTTCGACTCCCAACACCTGTGGCACTACTCCACCGACCGCACCATCCTGCATCTGTGGGGTGAGCAACCAGACCTCGACCTCACCGTGCTCGGAAAGCGGGCTGATCATCTGTAGATTGCCCTCATGGCCGAAGGTCGTGCGCTCTACCAACAAATCTAGAAGAGCGACCCGAAGCACGGAAATCACGCGTCGCTCGGTGCAGAATCACTTCAATCTAACGCACCGAAGGCCACGAAAGCGAAGGTCCTATGTAATGTTACAACACTCTGCCTTCGGGGATTATGGTAAGCCTGAGATGACGACGCATCCACGCGTTTCCAATAGACTCGGGCTGCTCCATCCCATGCGAGTGTTCATAGGTGGAGGACTTCACGAACTTCACGAGAGAGGTGAGCAGATGGCCATCAGTAAGGAGAAAATAATCGCCGAGGTCGGCCCGGTCGCCGAGATACTCAAGGCCCACGATGGTATCGTCAACGTCATCGATACCACCGATGGAATCATCATGATAAGCCTTGAAGGCGGCTGTGTCGGATGCTCGTCGACTCCTATGACGGCGATGCAGATGTACTACCATCTGATGCAACTAGAGGAGGTGAATGACGTGGTCTTCGTCAATGGCGAACTACCTGAGTTCATGCGTCAATTCATCGACCAGAAGATAGCTGCCGAAGCCGAAGAAGCCGTCACTGCTTGAGCGTTCGCACCCTCCACCAGTATTAATTGGACCGTGACATTCAGAGCTCAAGTATAGTGAGGGCAAAGTGAAGAGGGAACTGCTCTGGAAGCAATACTGTATCCGGAATCAGCAATACGGAACAAGGAGTTCCAGATGAGCGTTTTGCCCGAGCCTTAAACATGGCAACGCGTAGATTCATCGAAAACCTGGACCAACCCCCTTCCGATGGCCGAGCCTGAAGACGAATCGTGACCTTCGGAATCGGATTGCCGGATGCCCGGCTATTCCTCTTCGCGAATCATCCGCATTATCTCGTGCGGATTCATTCCCTGGGAAATGTTGGTGCCACGAATATTGAGACCGGCACCTAACCCTACAATTACACAGGCGAAGGCCAGCACCGGCGGCAAGGCACTCGAACCATAGAATTCCCCCCCCACCAGGGCCAGCCAGCCAAGCAGTACCGCGGAGCTGAAGCAAACCACTGAAAGCAGACGCTGGACCAGTTGTTCAGCCTTTTCCGAGCGGGAGAATATGGCGATGAAGACGAAGAACAGCAGGGCGATTCCACAGGTTGTACGCGCCAGTGATTCGACCAGTTCCACTTCGACCATACACCGGCTAGGCTCGTCGGCTTCTTGAACCTCGCCTCACTGGCTCTGTCGGGGCGGTGCGATGGCCGGGGGTGGAAGTTGGAAATTGCCTCAACCGCGCCGCGCTGGGCCGCCATTCTTCACCCGCTCGCAGGTCGCCAGCGTACTCCATCAGGTCGGCGTGCTACTGGAATTACAGGGGGCAAATCCGTTTCGTATCCGCTCCTATGCCAACGGCAGTAGAATGCTCGGTAGCATCACCGCGGATCTGGGTGAACTGGTCGCCAGCGGCGAACTGATCGAGGTCAAGGGAATCGGCAAGGGACTGGCAGGGGGAATCACTCAAGCGGTCGAGCAAGGGGTGTGGCCTGATGACTGGGTTACACTGCACGAAGATACCCCGCCCGGACTCATCGAGATGCTCGGCATTCCCAATCTCGGCCCCAAGCGAATAAAACAACTTCACGATGAATTGGGCCTCGATGATGTCGAGGCACTACAAGCCGCGGCCTCAGCCGGGCATATCGCTCCTCTAGCCGGTTTCGGTGAGAAATCACAGAGCAAAATCCTCTCGGGAATCGAATTGCTGAAACGATTCAATGCCCGCCGTCGGCTAGACATCGGAATGCGCTACGGACAAGCCTTCGAAGAGAAGATCGCCGCCATTGAGGGGGTCGAGAAGGCCACCCTCGCCGGCTCGACCCGGCGGCGACTCGAGACCATCGGCGACCTCGACATAGTGGTAGCGGTCAAAGCCGAGAACCACGACGAGGTCACTCAGGCAATTTTGCGACTATCCGGAATCGCCGATGTGAAAGGCGCTGGTGGCTCGAAGATCTCTCTGATTCTCGATACCAGTCTGTTCGACGAGGGCTTCACCCTCGGCCATATCGATGCCAATGTTCTCGAGGCCATCGGCGGAGAAGCCTATGAGCAACTGGAGTCAAGTGGCACCATCGATGCTCAGGTGAGAGTGGTAACACCGCGAGCCTTCCCCTATACCCTGGCATATTTCACCGGCTCGAAGGAGCACAATATCAGATTGCGACAAAGGGCAATCGAGCGGGGATTACGGCTCAATGAATTCGGCCTGATTCCCGAGGCTGAGGCCGGTGACCTGAAAGGCCAAGAGGCGGCGAAGTTCAGCCTGCCTGCCAAAGATGAGGCGGAGATCTATGCCCACTTGGATATGGCTTGGGTCCCCCCGGCACTGCGCGAGGATATGGGTGAAGTGGAAGCGGCGGAGACCGGTGGCCCAGGACTACCCAATCTGGTGTGTATGAACTCGATTCACGGCGCCCTGCACAACCATACCGTGCTCTCCGACGGCGATGCCACCCTCGAGCAGATGGCCGATGCGGCAATCCGCCTCGGCTGGGAGTGGTTGGGTATCTCCGACCATTCCCAATCGCTGAAAATCGCCAATGGGGCGCTGGCTGAAGACCTGCTGTCGCAGGGTCGCAAAATCCGCACCTACAATGAGCAATGGGCCGAACAAGGGGTTGATTTCAGATTATTTCACGGCGTCGAATCAGATATTCTGGAAGGCGGGAAACTCGACTACAGCGACGAAGTCCTCGGCCAACTAGACCACGTCATCGCCAGTGTTCATGCCATCACCAAATGGCGCAACCGCGATGAGATGACCAATACTGAAGAACTCATCAAATGCCTCGAACATCCGGCCACGACCATCCTCGGACATCCGACCGGTCGCATCCTGCAGGGGAGGGACGGTTTTCCGGTCGACATGCATGCGGTACTGCGGGCAATGGCGGAACTACGCGCCGATGGGCAGGTGAAGTTCGTCGAATTGAATGCCTCCCCTTACCGCCTCGACCTCGATTGGCGGCTGTGTAAATATGCCAAGGAATTGGCGATTCCGGTATCGATCAATCCCGACGCCCACTCGCTCAGCGGGCTGGCTGATATTCACTACGGGGTCGAGGTTGCCCGCAAGGGCTGGCTATCCCCCGAGGATGTGGTGAATCACATGCGAGCAGAACAACTCGGGGAAGTACTGAATTAGTTAACCCAACGGTTTTTCATCATTCAAGAAGATGTGAGGGGGGGGGTGAAGGGATGAGATTTCTGCGAGCGATTTATCTCGGCATCATGTCCTTTGCCGCCGGCCTATTGCTCGGATTATTCGCCTACGTGCTCGGTGGCGCCCCCGAGGGTGCGGGAAACTGGCAGAATTGGCAGTATATCACCTGCTATGCAATTCCCGGCGGTGCCTTTGTCTTCGGCACCTGGGCCGGCTGGAGAAGCGGTGCTGAATATGGCTCCGGCGCACTGGAGTGAGCGGTGATGCGCCGCGCCGAGAGGGCTGAAAAAATCGGTCGGATTCTCGACCTACTCTACCCGACCCAGCCGATTCCTCTCAACCATGGCGACCCCTACACCCTGCTGGTCGCGGTGATGCTCTCAGCCCAGACCACCGATAAGAAGGTCAATCAGGTCACTCCACAACTATTCGCAATTGCCGATAATCCGGAGAAAATGGCCGCACTCGAGGTGGGTGAAATCCAACAGATAATCCGTGAGATCGGACTCGCCCCGACCAAGGCAAGAAACCTCAGGAAAATGGCGCAACAACTGGTCGAGCGCCACGCCGGACAGGTGCTCGCTGATTGGGATGCACTCGAAGGATTGGCCGGGGTCGGCCATAAGACCGCCAGCGTGGTGATGGCGCAGGCCTTTGGTATTCCGGCTTTCCCGGTCGATACCCACATCCACCGCTTGGCCACCCGGTGGCGACTGAGCAATGGGCGCTCGGTCATCCATACCGAGCGCGACCTGAAGGCGATCTTCGCAAAGGATACCTGGAAGCACCGACATCTGCAGATCATCTTCTTCGGGCGAGAGCACTGCCCGGCGAGAAATCATGACCTGGCCAATTGTCAGATCTGCGGCTGGGCCGCGAGCAAGAAACGAATTGCCCAAGAGCGCCGAAGATAGTCTGCTTTCTCTGCCGCATCATCGCCATCCACCTTTTACCAAGGGCGTCTTGGGTGAGAGAAAAGTCAACTTGATTGGGAATTGACTCAGAAAACAGTCAACGGTTGAATGAGGGGGCCACTGGCGAGTCAGCCTCAGAACATCGAGAGCGAAGATTCGAGCAACATCACCGTGGCCAGACTGGTGAGTCCGGCAATCCACGTCAGCTGCACCATCATGCCGATGGAACTGGCATAGCCACCACCGCGCATGCGGGTGGAAATCGCCGAGAGGACCATCACCTTGATGATGATGAGAATTGAAATCACTACCTTGAACAAGAAGATATTCTGCATGATGACCTGATTATCATCCAATGCGGGAAGACCAAAACCACCGGTGGTGGTCTCACTTATCTTGCCGAGGTCGCCGATACTGCCGGCGATGCCGCCGATACTCTCACCCAATTCCAAGATGATGACATTGGTGACATTGAGGCTGGCAACCGTCGCTATCAACAATCCGATTGCCGTTCCCCACATCGTTCCAGCCGACAGGCCACGACGATTTCTCAATGACAGGATGCTGGAGGTCGAACGACTGACCATTTCGGCGGTCTCGGCCGGCCGGCCACTCGATTGCGAACCCTCGATGTAAATTCGATTGAAGCGACTTATCAGCGAAGAATTGGTTTCGGCGGCAAAATAATCCCAGGCGCGCTCGGAGTCGATTCGGGTCGATAGACGGCGCTCAAGCCGCTCGATCGAGCGGTCGAGTTGGCCGAAATCAATTCCACGCAGAGCGCGAATCGTCGCACTCGGCTCGGCTGAGCGGGCCTGAGCGGTTCCACCCAGAGCGCGGATGAAACCAGGATATGAATAATCACGCCGACCTATTTTTTTCTCTTCTCGGCGCTCGATATATGCGGGAATAAGCATCGGGGTGAAGGGGACTGCAACCAATATCAGGCCATATTTCTCCCAACCCTCGCCCAGGACATCCCAATAAACGATGGTCAGGGTCACGGTTCCTATGACCAATAATACAGTGATTATCGAACACATCAGCATACTCTGAAGGAATAATTTCCGATAAGGGGTCTCCATCTCATCGCGGGCAAAAATCGGGTCATCGGGCAGGGTGACACGAAACCCCAATAGACTACCGAGCTGGATGATGATGAAGAAGAAGCTCGCAAGCAATAACCAGCGCATCCGCGACATGACGACAATCGGCTCATCATCTGGCGATCCGGTCATGAACAGCACCAGATGGATACCGGCGATGACCAGGGCGAATAGACCGGCTGAGACCAGACTGACATAGATCTCCTTGAGCGTGTCGACAGCTTCCAACCGGGTATCATAAAGGGTGTTGTACTGTTCGGAAATCGTCTCCTGTTCAGCCCGCATGAACCCGTCGATAGGCTGTCCGGCCTCGATTGAGAAGGCCATCCGCTCAAGGAAATCCGACCACAACTCACTGGCGCTCTGACGGGCGACGATGCGTGCCGCTTCGGGTAGGCTAGTGTGCCACTTATCGACCAGGGTATTGATTCGTTTGACCTCTAAGGCAAGTTCCCCATAGTCTCCCATCTGGCGTAAGATGTCGAACATCGAGGTCGCACCGACTTCACCCAGAGATAGAATCCCCATTCGAGTGATGAACATGTGCATCTCTCGCTCGATGAGCGAGGCCGAGCGTTTCATCTCGTGGAGGGGGTAGTAAAATGCCGCGGCAGTGCTCACCAAAGGTAGGCCGAAGAGAAGAACCAACGCACTCGGGCCGACGAAGAGGCCGGGTATGGCGAAGACCACTAGCAGTCCGATAAGCGTTCCGATGATGGCGGCGCCACCGACGTAGAAGATGAGATACCTCTGCGCCGGCATCTCAAGCCGACGGAGGGCAATCTGCCAACGTGGCAGTCGCTCCATTCTTATTCACCTCATCCTCTTTACACTACTCGTGATTACGTCCGACCCATGTGTCGACCGCAGTGTCGAAAGCATCCCAGCCCTGATTATAATAGATATCGAGTAACTCGAAGACATCGTCGTAATGGGTCAGGTCGCGGTCGACCATCCTTTGGATTGTACCTGACCGCTTCATCATCTCATCATAGATATCACGCTTATTGGTGAAGCCGGCCTGAGCGGCAATCTTGTTTTCCAGCAGGTGGGATTGGAACATGCCACGGAAGTAGTGTTTATCCTTCGGCTGATACCACTCGAACATACCTCTGGTCAACACCCCGTCGCTGTGCTTACTGTAGCCGATGATCTCATCGATTCCCGTCACCCTACGCACCATACGACCATCGAGTTCGGTCACCTCTTGGAACAGGGCGAAGTTCAGGTTGTCGAAGAAACGTATCGGGACGTTGATCGGGTCGCCGGTGAAGCGCTGAATCATCTTGACGATGGAAGAGGCGTGGAAGGTGGCGATGACCGGGTGGCCGGTCTGCATCGCTTGGAACGCGGTCGCCCCTTCGACACCACGAATCTCACCGATGATGATGTAGCGAGGGCGGCTACGCAATGCGGCCTTGAGCAGGTCGAACATCTCGACCCGGGCCTCTTCATTCTTCGACTCTCGGGTCACCAACCGCTGCCATATCTTGTGGCGAACCTTCACTTCCGGAGTATCTTCGGCCGAGTAGATCTTGACGTTGTGGTCGATGAAGGGCAGGATGGCATTCAGGGTGGTGGTCTTTCCCGAAGCGGTCTCTCCCGACACCATTAACGACATTCCGTATTCCAGACATAACCAGATATAGGCCGCGATATCGGCGGATAGAGTTCTCCACTTGACCAATTGGGTGATTGATATAGTCTCTTCGGCGAACTTACGAATGGTGAACGAGGGCCCGAGCATCGAGACGTCGTCGGAGAAGATGATGTTGATACGAGAACCGTCGAGGAGGACACCATCGATGATCGGTTTATTGTCGGAGACCGGCCGGCCGATACGCTCACTCATCGCCCGCAGGTAACGTGAGAGTAACTGTTCATCACGGAAGCGGATGTTTGAGGTCACCGATTTGAAAACCTTGTGGTCCATGTTGATATCCAAGGTGCCGATAGAGTGGATATCTTCCAAATGCTCATCGGATAGCAGAGTCTCGATGGGGCCATTGCGAATCAAATCCCGGATAATGATGTAGCGAAGCCGCTCGCGCTGCGCCTCATCGACCACGATTCGTTTATCCTCAAGACCGAGTAAATCCCAGAGTTTACCCGAGCGACTGACCAGTGGCGCATCCTGCTCCAAGACCGTAAAGCGGTCAATCATCCCCGAAAGGATATGCTCGAACTCATCATCGGTGGTGAAGGAAGGGGCGGTCGGGGCCTCTTGCAGAAGAATCTCGACCAGGTTGCGGCGAATCATCTCATCCTCTTCGGTCATCTGTGGCTCAAGGCCGAACCACAGCGTCCTACCCTCACTTCCCTCATCATCTGCAGGTGGTTTGTAGATGTGGACAAAGATCGGCGGCTTGGTGGAATATATCAGGTTCAGTGGCACGACATCCTTGGCATCCCCATCCAGCGGACCATAGTAGATTGGCCGACTCCCCCATTTGGCCTCGAAATCATTGACCCAGTCACGAACGTGTGGATAGGCATTCATCAGCCCGGCAAGGTCGCCTGGGGCGATTTCTCGCGGTTGTTCTGAGTCCCGGTCGTTTTCTTCTGTTGCCTGCATCAGCTCACCGCCGTGATGTCGACAATGAAGCCCATACCGGGCTCGACTCGCCAACTGATATTGGTCTGCACTGGGCCTGCGGCCCGCAGGAATCTAGTCACCTGAAGGTCACGTTTCAAGGCGCCACCGATGAGTTCGGCGCTCATGTCGAGGACGACTTCGGCCGAAGAGCGTAATTCGCGCATCAAGCCTGCATTGGTGCCGCTAGGGTCGAGTGTCAAT
Source organism: Candidatus Poseidoniales archaeon (assembly GCA_028283345.1). Taxonomy (GTDB): domain Archaea; phylum Thermoplasmatota; class Poseidoniia; order Poseidoniales; family Poseidoniaceae; genus UBA60. Next base: position 1,618 of record JAPOGE010000018.1, on the reverse strand, counting down.
AACAGGCTATGACCGCTGGAGCAGAATTTGCGCAATTTCTGCAAGGTGGCAAATAATTCATCGCCACCTATCTCCATGTCCATGATCGACGAGGCGGAATCGATGATGATGAAATCGGCTTCACCCATGGCCTCGGACTCCAATACTTCATTCAAACCAACCCCGGCAATCGGCTCGGCGATGGTGCCGAATCTCGAGATGACGACCAAACGACCCTTGGCGATATAATCGGCAATATGATAACCGATGCTGTTCATCTGTTCAACCCACCCACGGGTGGTCAATTCAGTGGTGACGATGACTACCTTTGAACCGTTCATCAGCAGACCGAAGACCAGGCGCTGTGATACCAGACTCTTGCCCGAGCCGACATCGCCGCAGATAAGGCACAGCGAGCGGTTGGGCAGGCTAGCGCCCATGCTGTCGCTCAGGCTGTCGGTCTCAAGACCGAAATCAAAGCCGTCTTCCACCTCGTCAGCCATTTTTTCTCATCCCTCTCTAAATAATCATACCAGCCTTACCGTCAAGGTCAGGGTATCTGTTCCACGTACACCTTTGCTGAGAACACTGCTAGCAACCAGCATTAATACCACTTCATCGCCATCGGCATAGACCCAATTGGTTGTATCTGTCAAAGTCAATCGCAACAATTCACCCGGCGCCCAATCTGTACCTCCCACTACAGCCGAGGCAACAGAAGTTGCGGGCCTCACCCCATCGACAAACGCTCCGCCAATTGAATCTTCAAGAATGACCTGTCCTGTATTCTGCAGGTAGAAAACCATGACCTGGTTAGCCGAATCATCGAAATTCACCATCATTGGGTTGCCGGCGAAACTGAACTCCGTCTTCGCATCCAGCGCCGCCTTATCGCGATTATCGGCATAGGTATCGGCGATACCCTTCCACGAATCGATCAGGATTATCGAAACCGAGGCACTGACTATCAACGCGGTCATCAGGAAGATGAATGCACTGGGAGCAGAACCGGCCATGATATCACCCTAACCTCTCAGACTCCAAAACTCGCGACCGCGCCATTTGCTGTTACCGATAAAGAAGAGACGGAATTTGCCACTCCACCTTCCAGAAAGATGATTGAAATTGTCTCACTAGGGAAAAAAGTGCCAAATGTAGTGGAACTCGCAATGCTGGTCAATTCCTCCGGCAAGTCACCATCGACACTCACCCACATATCATCGACATCAATCGAGGTCGAGCCGTCATTGGTAAGATTAGCATAAACTGCATTTCCTCTTACTAAAAGATTGAAAGTAGCGGTTATCGTAATTGTGCCGCCATCATTAACAATCGCAAGAGTAGGGTCTGTAGTATAACCAACACCGTGTGATATAATGGTATAACCTGTCAAAATACCGAAGGTATCAACATCATACTCGGCTAGAAATCCATTTCCACCGCCACCCGTTGCCTTAATTTCGCCATCGCCATCATATCCTTCTCCAGCATTGTCGATGGCGAAACTCAGTAAGGCATTTTCATCTAAATTCGCATTACGAAACCTGATACTCGGAGACGGGTCGTCGCTGGCATCGATGGCCTCAAGGGAAGCGTCCATCTGAGCTATAATCGCCCCATTGGCGATTACGAAAACTCC
>JAPOGE010000189.1 GCA_028283345.1 Candidatus Poseidoniales archaeon | reverse complement strand
AATCAATGACCGGCCAATCATTCTGGTAGCAGGCGCACGTCCTAATTTCATGAAGATCGCACCGCTTCACAAGGAACTGGTTTCACGCTCCGTCGAGGTCATTCTGGTCCACTCTGGCCAGCATTATCACGCTAACATGAGCCAGATATTATTCGATGAATTGGGCATACCTGAGCCCGATAGCCACCTCTGAGCACCCGTTGACGGCGATGTACATGGATGAGGTCATCGAGCCCTCCCTATTGCCCATCAAGATGGTCGGGGCGAGCCCCTGTTTCCGCCGTGAGGTCGGGGCGCATGGCCTGTCTGATAAGGGGATATGGCGAGTCCACCAGTTCACCAAGGTCGAGCAGATAGTCATCTGTCACCCCGATGAGTCGTGGGATTTCCATGAGGAGTTGCTGAAGAACTGCCTTGACCTGTGGGACGCTCTGGAACTGCACTATGAGGTCGTCAACATCTGTACCGGGGATATGGGGACTGTGGCCGCTCGCAAGTATGACCTTGAGGCGTGGCTTCCCGGAGCGAGGACAACCATAGCCGGAGATGGAGATGGAGATGGAGATGGAGATGGAGATGGAGATGGAGGAAATGCCGGAGTCTACAAGGAGGTCGTCTCGTGTTCCAATTGTACCGATTATCAGGCCAATCGCCTGAGGATGAGATACCGAACTGCCGATGGCAATGCCGCTGTGCATACTCTCAATTCGACCGCGGTGGCGACCAGCCGCGCCTTGGTGGCGATAATGGAGCAGAACCAGATGGAGGATGGCCGTGTGGAAATTCCGATTGCGTTGCAACCGCTGATGAATAACAAGACCACGCTAGACCCAGCCCCCTTCTAGCCCCTTCTAATTGAGCACAGGGTACCCATTCAACACCCGTCTTTTCAGAGGGGGGCCCTTGCGAAATTAAGGTGGTACAACAACTCCTTCTTTTTTCCAAGTTGTCAGTGTAATGTTGTATTTCTTCCCGTTATCATCCTTCAATTTATTCCATCTTTTGACAGCATTTTTC
>JAPOGE010000188.1 GCA_028283345.1 Candidatus Poseidoniales archaeon | reverse complement strand
TGTGGTCGGTCTGATAACACCGTGGAATCTCCCCCTCTACCTGCTGTCGTGGAAAATCGCCCCGGCGCTGGCGATGGGCAATGCCGTGGTAGCCAAACCGAGTGAGTTGACGCCGATGACGGCATACCTGCTGTGCGAGATATTGGCCGATATCGGCCTGCCAGCAGGTGTGGTCAACATAGTCCACGGCTACGGTGACGAGTGTGGTGCGGCATTGGTCGCCCATCCGAAGGTCGGTGCCATCTCATTCACCGGCGGCACCACTACCGGGCGAGCGGTGGCTGGGAGTGCGGCACCGATGTTCAAGAAACTCAGTCTCGAACTGGGAGGCAAGAATGCGACGATCATCCTTGAGGATGCCGACCTCGACAAAGCCGTAGCCGGTGCCGCCCGAGCGGCGTTCATGAATCAGGGACAGGTCTGCCTGTGTGGCAGTCGTATCTTCATCGCCAATTCGCTCCGTGACGAATTCACCCGTAGATTCGTCGAGCAGGTCGAGAATCTGGTGGTCGGTGACCCATCCCTTGGGGCGACGGAATTCGGGTCGCTGGTCTCCCATGAGCACCGTGACAAGGTCGAGTCATACATCAAATTGGCAATTCAAGAAGGGGGGACCATTCTTTCGGGGGGGGCGCGACCCGAACTCGAACCCCCACTCGATTCCGGCGCCTTTCTTCTCCCGACCATCATCGATGACCTGGCGGTGGATTCACGTTGTGCCAGCGAGGAGATCTTCGGCCCGGTAGTAACCTTGCACGGCTTCTCCAGTGATGAAGAGGTCATCGGCTATGCCAACTCCACCGAATATGGCCTCGCCGGTTCGGTCTGGACCACTGACCTGGTGCGGGGTAAGGCGATGGCCGAGTCGATTGACAGCGGTATGGTATGGGTCAACTGCTGGCTCCACCGTGACCTGAGAGTGCCTTTCGGCGGCACCAAGAACAGTGGTGTGGGCAGAGAGGGTGGACAACGCAGTCTGTCATTCTACTCCGAGGCCATGAACATCTGTATGAAAAACTAAACGACAGTATTCATCTTCC
>JAPOGE010000187.1 GCA_028283345.1 Candidatus Poseidoniales archaeon | reverse complement strand
AAATAAATTCTGACACTTGTTCCCTGGTCAATCTCGCTATCGACCATCACCTGGCCACCCGACTGGTTGACGAACCCGTGTACCATGCTCATGCCAAGCCCACTCCCGATACCGGCTTCCTTGGTGGTGAAAAACGGCTCAAATATCTGTTCTATTACCTCTTCGGCCATTCCCTTGCCGGTATCTTGCACCAGAATCTCAACATATTCGCCAATCTTCAGATCGACATATTGACTTGTATTTGACTCATCAATCGTCACGTTCTCAACCCGAAATAATAATTTACCGCCTTGCGGCATCGCATCACGCGCATTCAGTGCAAGATTGAGGAGGGCATGCTCAAGTTCCCTGGGATCGATCATGGCCCGCCAAAGATCGCGGCTCGCCGCAAAAGTCAGGTCAATCGAACTACCGAGCGTTCGCCCGAACAATTCTTCATAGTGACCGAGCATGTAGGCAAGATTTGTCGCCTCCGGTTGCAACGGTTGCTGGCGAGAGAATGCCAGTAGGCGTTGCGTTAGTGATGTAGCCCGGTCGATGGTCAACTTCAAATCGGCGATTGTCTTCTGTGTATCCGACCTCTCGGCAATTTCCAGTTCAAGTAGTTCGGTATTGCCCAGCAACACAGACAGGATGTTGTTGAAATCATGAGCCACACCACCAGTGAGTTGACCCATGGCTTCCATTCTTTGCGCCTGGGCGAGAGCCTTCTCGGCCGATTTTCGAGCCTCCATCTCCTTGACACCCAAAATAGTAGTGCCGCAGACGTTCAGCAATGTCCGCAGGAAACTGATCCAGTTGTCATCGTAGCCACCGCTCCGGTTCGCCACACCCATCATCCCGATCATCTCTGTCCCGACAAAAATTGGCAGCCCCATAAACGCGTCAAGTGGCGGATGACCGGCAGGCACCCCGTGACTCTTGGCGTGTTTCGCAGGGGAATTCGTGACGACCGGTTCCTCGGATTTGATCACTTCCCCGAAGAGAGTATCGAGATTTTTGAACTCCAACCCGGACGCTACATTTTCCTCGTAAAGACGGCTGGTTGCCTCGTCCCACGATATGTCTGTTATTGCCATCGTTTTCAA
>JAPOGE010000186.1 GCA_028283345.1 Candidatus Poseidoniales archaeon | reverse complement strand
CCATGAAATGTCATCCTGAGAAAGAGGGAGCGGCTCGCCTTGGGCAACCCTGATTCCGAGTTCCACCAGATTACAACCGGTGATCATCTCAGTAACCGTGTGTTCGACCTGAACTCTGGGGTTGACCTCCAAGAAATAGAAATCGCCGTTTTTATCGCGCAGAAACTCAAAGGTCGCCAGTCCCTTGTAACCGACCTGCTCCGCACCACGACAGACCAATGCGCCGATTTTCTCCCTGACCTCCGGCTCCAACCATGGACCTTCCTCGACCAATTTCTGGTGGCGACGTTGAATCGAACAGAAGCGCTCGCCGAAGTGAATCGCCTTTTCACCGTCACCGAGAATCTGGAATTCAACGTGTTGAGCCCCTACGATATACTTCTCAACGAATACTCGCTCATCGCCGAAAGCCGACCGAGCCCTGCTCCTACAAAGTTTCAGTGCACCGGCGAATTCGTCGTCGGCGTTGACTATCTGCATACCGATACCACCTCCGCCGGCAGCCGCCTTGATGATTACCGGGTAGCCGATTTTAGCGGCTAGGGCGCTGGCCGCGTCGGCGTCGTCGATCGGTTCGCTACTGCCTTGCACGGTGGGCAGGCCTGCGGCCTCCATCGCTTTGCGGGCCTCGATTTTATCGCCCAGCAAAGTTATGACCTCACTGCTGGGTCCGATGAAGGTGATGCCCTCCTCCTCAAGCCGCTTGACGAACTTTGCATTCTCGGCCAGGAAACCATAGCCGGGATGTATCGCATCGGCTCCGATATCCTTTGCGGCTTGAATGACCGCCTCGATGTCGAGATAAGAATCGAGCGGATTGTCACGCCGAATCGGCACTGCAACATCGGATAACCTTACCGGCAGAGAGAGACGGTCTTCACGGCCGTGGATGATGGCGACCGAGATACCCATGTCGCGCAGGGCTCGCAGGATACGCAGGGCGATTTCGCCGCGGTTGGCGATTAGCACTCGTTTGAACGCCATCATGTTAGCGAGCGCGATGCCGTCTATGATACCAACGGTGGCGCTAAACTCCGAACCGTGGGAGCTTGGGCGTCAGTAAACGTCTCTGAGGTAGCGCTTTTCCTGCCGCATCAATTTCTTCTCAATGTATTCGACCGCATCGTCATTGCTCATGCTACCATGCTCTTGGGCGATAC
>JAPOGE010000185.1 GCA_028283345.1 Candidatus Poseidoniales archaeon | reverse complement strand
AAGGATACCTTTGCTGGATGAGATGAGAGAGGTCCTGTAATTCTAATCATCTATAGTGGACTGCCGCGGGTGAGAACTGGACTGAGCCATGTGATGGCGAAGAAAGTTCGAAAACATCAGGATTCGATTTTTCCCGAGGGTGAGAACTGGACTGAGCCATGTGATGGCGAAGGAAGTTCGAAAACATCAGGATTCGATTTTCCCCAGGCACGCCTATATAATTCTATAGAGAAGGGTAGAGTGGACGTGCCGAGATTTGAACTCGGGGCCTCTACCATGCCAAGGTAGCGATCTTCCAACTGATCTACACGCCCAAATCGTCGCTTGGACAGCCCCGCCACCGACAACCCCCACATAAGCCTTGAGCAATTCATCAAAGCGCTCCAACCATCGGGACCTCCAGGTGGAAGCATCACGTGTTGCCGTGAGGCAGGTGGCGATGGCAAAGTGAAGAGGAGCGATTTTGATTTCCAAAACGAGACGATAGAGCAAAATTGCGATTCGATGAACGTCCTGCTACCGCAAAACTGGTATGGCCAACTCTTAGAGCGATGGCCGAGGTCGAATCACCATGACGACCGCCCCCCCGAGTATGCCCGAGGGTCTGCTTGAGCAGGTGGTTTCAGCACTGGGTGAGAGTGATGGGGGAGATGACGCCCCGCCCGCCGCGCCGTTCGCCAAACACCTGTCCGACTGCCTGAGCCTGGCCTGGTTGGAGGTCGGGGATGACCGTCTGGGGGTCACCAGGTTCGAGGGTGGTCACAATGAGATGTTCCGTCTGCGCCGTCTGGGATTACCCCCCGGGGAGATTGAGATTCTGCTCAACCCGGTGCTGGTCGAGGACAAGGCCTTGTTTCACCATACTCTGGCCCACGAGATACTCCACGCCGCCGGACTGCTCGAGCACGATGAGGCGCATGAGAGGATGGTCGACTCGATTGCCCCCAGCCCCAACATCGAGGATTCCCCCTTGTTACAGAAACTGCGCATTCAGGTTCTCGGCGAGATGAATCGCAAGGAATGGCTGTGTCAGAACTGCGGTTTCACCTATGCAAGGAAGACCGTACGCAAGCCCTTGCGCTGTCCGAAATGCGCACGAAAACTCTGATGTTTTCATAAATGCTTATTCTTCTTCAGAGGAAATATTACTTTGATTCTCAAATTGTTCATCATCCCGATAAAATTCTGGTTCTTGAATGAACTCAGAACGATTGAATTGCATGAATGCGATAATTATCAGCCATACAAGACTGGTGAAAATGATTATCC
>JAPOGE010000184.1 GCA_028283345.1 Candidatus Poseidoniales archaeon | reverse complement strand
CCTGGATGGGGAAATCGAAGTACCACTCCGGGCCGGAAGCAAATTGTCGGTCAGAGTGGTGAACAGCGCCGGTACCTCGATTGAAGATGGCGTGGTCGAAGTTGAGGAAGAGAGAATAGAGGGAATAGATGTGGAACGAGTTACCGACGGAAATGGCATTGCTGCCTTTCTGGGACTCAGCGGTGACTTGACGGTGTGGGCAAGCGGCAAGGGATATGTCGACAAGCAAGAAAAAATTAAACTGGAGGTTGACGCTCAGAAAGAAATGACCATGGTGCTGGAGCAGGGTGCAACCCTGAGCGTTGAGTTACGAGGGGTTGATGGCTTGCCAATAACCAAGACCTCTGTTGTCCTGAGCCCCACCGCTTTTTCCAATTCAAGATCCGAGTACTACCAGGGGATGAACCAACCTACCGATGCATTTGGCATGGTGACTTTCACATCTCTTGCCCCCGGGGATTACATCATCCAATACGGCGACAACGCATTCGGTTCTTATCAATGGAATGAGAGCCTCCAGAAGTTTGTATTTGAGGCACCCGAAAACGGGGAACTGGTCACCTTGCATGGTGGTGACGAACTCAAGCGTCTGATTACGGTCGACAAGCAAGCTGTCCTGACGGTGACTGTTCTCGCCGACGGTCGCCCCTTGGCGGGTGCTAATGTCAGCCTTAAGCACATCGGCGATAATGATTCCTTCAACACTATTTTCTCTTACCGTGGCAGCACAAACACCACTGATGGAGCCGGCAGCATCAGCTTGAAGCCGGTGAATCCGGGGTTCTATGACCTCGGGGTGCGCCGCCGAGAAAACTCTCCAATCACCTCGATGAGGATCAGCCTGGCCGCAGGGGCTCAACAGCAGACGATTGAGCTGGCATATGGAAGAATTCTCGGCACTCTTCAAGATATGAATGGGCCACTCGGTGGTGCCTCGGTGGTATTGGAGAAGGCCAGCGAGCCAGATTCAACTAATGAAACCTCAGAGGGTGAGATGAGGTCATTCTCCAGAGATCGTTCCATGTCCATCTTCGATAAAAATCCCTTCGCTTTCGGCGCAACCACCACCGCCACCGGAAATGGCGGAGACTTCGCATTCATGGATGTCGCCGAGGGGTGGTATGTGGTCAAAGCCAAGGCTCAGGGCCATTCGGATTGGGAGTCTTCCCCGTTTCATCACCCTGGGCAGGGGGTCATCGATATTGGCACCAGAATCCTGGATAGTGCCGCAACCTTACGTGGCAAAATGATATATATCGGTAGGGAATCAAATGACGGCTTCTTTTT
>JAPOGE010000183.1 GCA_028283345.1 Candidatus Poseidoniales archaeon | reverse complement strand
GGGAAAATAAGTGTAGAAAATAGCCTCTTCGGAAGGTGATTCATTGAATCCCATCCCATGGCCTTTGGCTTCCAATAATGTTGCCCCATCATTAAGGGCATCAAAAATAGAAGCAGTTTGCCCCGCCAACTTTCTAATACGCACTTTCAATGGGACATAACCATATTTTTTATGTCTTGGGGAGAAGCAACAATTACCTAAGTTGATTAGTTACAAGATAATACATACAATAAGTTTCTAATAATTATATTTATTAGGTCGAGCGGAGACAATAATATCGCACTCTAAAAATATTGTTTCGCGTCAATAATAGTTTCGGATGAATGATGAGAACGGTGATTTTTTCACCATAGGGTTGAAGTGATTGATGATAGGGGGAATAAATGGCGATATGACATGGGAGTGGGTGCCAAACACTTGTTCATCTCCCAAAGTAGTAAATTGCAGAAGTGTTTGAAGCGAGCAACTCATGTTGCAAAAAAGCGTCCGGCGCAGATAAGGCAAATCGAGCAGATTATTCTTGAGGCATATCAAATCGATGAAAATTTACACCAAAATATCATCATCAATATCGAAAGACTCGCGAGGACGAAAGTTGGCGAAAAAAGTGCTGCCAACCTCTGCATCGGCTCGATCAGAGCATTGGGTAAACACGATCTCCGCGCCGCGCTGAATCTTGGCTATTCTGCGATAAGAGAGGTGTTGGACCACAGAATACATCGAACGATGATCGAGTTCCATAATAGATTGAAATACTACAAAGCGGCAATGACATTGTTGGATTGCCTTGAGCAGGACGAATGGGTCAGGCAAAAGAAAGAAGATATGCACTCTTTGCTACCATTGGATGATAATAGCCGGGAATCAATAGTGTTTCAATGTCTTGCAGAGTCACTGAAAAACGCATCTAAGAACAAAACTGAAGACCCCATTCCGTCGTGGGCGGTACCAATAAAACCTCACCATCCAATAATCGCCATTCCGATTATTGCTTGGAATCATCGGTCACTTCTTTACCGGATGATTTCTCGGGATATCCAATTGAAATATCAAAAGAGCATCCTAGGCTGGATATGGACAATAATTGAACCTCTTGCCTTGACTTTGACCTTTCTGCTGTTGTTTGAGATATTATCATCAAAAACTCAAATATACATGCCATTGAATATCATGGTAGGCATAATGTTCTGGTCAAGTTTCGGTTTCATTTTACTCAGGGGCACCAAATTCCTGGAATCCAATGTTTCGGCAATCCAAAAGGTTTCGATTCCGCGGCAACTCTTCCTCTTGAATATTGCTGGTACCTCGGTTACTACATTGTGTCTGAATATGCTAGCAGTACTACCATTATTATTCTATTATGAGTTGATTCCGACTATT
>JAPOGE010000182.1 GCA_028283345.1 Candidatus Poseidoniales archaeon | reverse complement strand
TGAGGCCCTTCTTCCCCTCTGAGCGGGTGCACTGAATCGGCAGGGGAAAAAATGGAACCATGATTCAATTCACCCCTTCGACCGAGGGTATCCACGAGGAATCATTCACTGCAGCATCGTGATTGCGGGTTATCACCGTCACCCGATGGCCACTTTGCGCCAGATGGCCAGCCAGATGGAAAACCACCGAACCCATCCCCCCCCACCGTGGTGGGTATTCTCCCGATAGCATCGCGATGTGCACTGTGACCGGTCGGTGGCAGAACTCATTACCTTTCAAGCGTATGCTGAAATGCCGTGCGTCTGACGATAGGTTTCAAAGCGGGCGTTGGCCTCGGCGTGTCGTTCACCATGGGCGAGAAGTTACCGGTATCGGTCACCGTCATCCTGCCGACATGGAATGAGGAAGCGGCCGTCGGCCTGACCATCGACAGTATCCCCCGCGATTGGTGCGACGAATTGGAAATAATGATCATCGACGGGAATTCGACCGACAAGACCCGTGAAATCGCCATGGAAAAAGGTGCCCGTGTCCATATCGAGCCGCGCAGGGGCTATGGGCGCGCCTACCGCTCGGGTTTTGTCGTCGCCAGTGGAGATATCATCGTCACCATGGATGCCGACTGCACCTATCCGGCTGAGGCGGTGCCCGGACTTGTGAAGCGCCTGCTCGATGAGGAATTGGATTTCATCACCTGTGACCGACTTACCAAGGCCGAAGATGGCTCGATGTCGGGGTTACACGGTTTTGGCAATTGGGTGCTCTCTTTCAATGCTCGAATGCTGTTCTGGTATGGCATCAAAGATAGCCAATCGGGGATGTGGGTGTTCCGCAGGTCGATTTTCGATAATCCGAAGATGCGACCTACCAACGATGGCATGCCGCTCTCGCAGGAGATGAAGATTCTCGCCCGCAAGGTGCTCGGCAAGAAAAAGGCGATTGAGGTGGCAGTACCCTATCGAACCCGTGTCGGAGAAGCGGTAATCCACACCTGGGGAGATGGCTGGAAGAATCTGCGTTTCCTCTATTTCAAACGCCTTGGACTGCACCGCACCCGCTCAACTTGGGGTCCTCTACCGGATAATCCTGATTCCTTGAATGGTGATATTCCGGAGCAGAATTCCCAGTTGTAGAGAAATCGATGTGCGATTTTACACCGCAATCTAATCTTTCACAGATTGTTGGCTATACCCTTATACATTAGTCTGTAAAGGGTCTGTCATGCGAAGAGCATCGAAAACAACCAGCCTGATTTTGACCGCACTGTTTATCATTTCAGTAATCCCTGCTGCTTCTGTATCAGCGGAAAGTACTGACAACAATGCAGTTTACTACGGAGTAGAATATGATTGGAATGACCTCGACGACGATTTGGAAGGACT
>JAPOGE010000181.1 GCA_028283345.1 Candidatus Poseidoniales archaeon | reverse complement strand
CACCCTGAACCTGAAACGACGACTCCTCCAGCAAGCTCTTTGTCGATCACCCTTGCCGGCAACTTCCCAGATGAAGTGAACTTACTGAAAAGAGAGATGAGTTTGGTTCTCATTGACCCATTTGACCATACAAATTTGGGAGATCCTGCACCAGTAATGATTGGTCCTGATTGGTGGCCCAATACCGGCGTGCAACACGCGCAATTAGTAGTCAAGACGGAGAACAAAATCGTCGTCGGGAACGACACCTGGGATTGGGGAAGCGCCGCTAATCAGCACCCACCCGCAGTCAACGACAAAGTTGGGGGGGATGAATGGCGAGGCATTCTCTTTGTTGTTGGGAATGGCGGGCGCGTGATGGATTATTACAGATGGAGTGGCCATACATCGCATTTCCAGGAAACTAGGCCAATTGCCGACTTCAAACAAAAATATACACGTTCATGTAAAGGCAATCAGAAATTAGGGTTCGGCCCATACAAATCACTTCCTGATAGTCAAGGAAGGGATCGGATTAGTTTCTCATTTAAGACATGGAGCCAAGCTGGAACTGTTGTTAGTGATTATGATGGCTTTGCGGTCGATTCAAAGCATTATTTCCGAAATACTACTCCAGATAATCTTCTTACCAACATAAAGTCAGGTTGCTCAATTCACTACGGGCAGACAGGCACCACCGTAGACGGCACGCATTATTCAGCATCCGGTGGTTGTATTGTCTCACCACTTTACTATAAATTCAGACGAGATTTGGTAATCAATCATGCGAAAAACTACTCACATCCCACAATAGTAACTCCCAATCCAATCATCAAAGGAGATGTTACACTAATACTCCCACAGGGCTCAACTACTGACATCGATTTTACGATAAATGATATTGTAACCACCGATCCCAACAACAACCCTCGATTCATTGGTACGGTGAAAGAAATTATTCTACCTACTTTGACTACTGATGGTTCCATCGAATTGTTTGAAGGTTCATGTGAAAGTTACACTGGGATTCTTGGCAATGGTTCAACCAGATTTTTACCTCCTGTAAAGACAAATCCGGAAGTTCGAACCGTCGGTGATACCAAAGAAGGTGGCACGGAGATCGCCACAAATGAAGTGGCTGCTACAAACCCAACCATTACGCCGTTTTCGCAACTAAAACCCCGCTTCTCCGACAATTTCATTCCGGGTGACCGAATATTTTTCGAGCGTGATGATTCTTTGGTTGAGGTAGGCATTGTGAAAAAGGGTGTAGATGGAAATGGTGTAGATCAGGCTCGACTAAAATTGATTCAGGTAGTGCCGATGAACATACCTGGTGGCACGCTATTATTCAACAAGAAATCACAAATTGAGTACTGGGTTACGGGCAAAATTGGTGAGAAGGGTGCGATAAAGCCAAGTGGCAGTGGCGATAACAAGGTCGAGGTGGGTATCACAAATGATATCCTCGCAGATAGTTGGAACAAAATGCTCTGGAATTGG
>JAPOGE010000180.1 GCA_028283345.1 Candidatus Poseidoniales archaeon | reverse complement strand
CACCGCTTAGAGTTATTGTGATGGTACCGGTATAATCGAATCCGTTAGCCTCGATGGTAACGGAGTCCACCCCACCGCCACTGACAGTATAACTGGCCAAGAATTCAAATCCACCTGTGCCTGTGGAACCAACGGCGGTAATCGAACCACCACCCAAGTATCCTGTTCCATTCGCATTAATTGCAAAGGATAGTATTGCATCCTCGTTCAAATTCGCATTGCGAAACCTGATGCTCGGGGAGGGGTCGTCGCTGGCATCGATGGCCTCAAGGGAAGCGTCCATCTGAGCGATGATCGCCCCATTGGCAATCACGAAAACTCCGATTAGACCCATCCCCACTATGAGGGCACCGATTGCGACTGACCCACCCAGACCAAACCCTCCCTAGGCAGAGGCCGTCCGTGCGCGCCACGCCGTCACCAAGGTGCACAGTGTGAGTAAATCACGGTTGGGAAGGTGGTCTTTCAATGCATCATCGGGCGCGCCGGGGGCTGCCATCTGGACGATGGCACCGACTTGTCGTGCTTCTTCGTCGCTGAACAATCCCGAGGATTTCGCCTTGTTCACAAATGATGTTGCGGCCATGCCGGTCAGTTGGTCGAGCAGAAGTGCCGAGATATTATGGGCACCTATCGCTGCACCTGCGCCGATGTCCTCCAGCCCATCCAGAGATGCTAAGAATGGGTTGATCGCCAGCGCCTGAGCCTCGTACAACTCCAATAGTGGAGCCGCATCTTCAGCCATAAGCCTCTCGTTGTCGATATTGCCGACATTGATTACCTCGCCATCGGCGGTGATTATGGTATCTCCACTGGTCGCTCCAGGTCCAGCGTCGTCATCGTCGCCGTCGCCATCACCCTGTCCGGCACCATCGCCGGAATCGGTTGCTGATTGCAAATCATCGCCGGCGGACAGTGCCGCCGCCTGTTCAGCGTTGAGAATGCCTGAGGCCACCAGTATCTCCGGCAGTGTCTCCAGCAACCTGGACTCGAGGTTATGCATCGTATCATCGAGGGCATCCAAGCGGGTCGAGACAAGTCTCTCCAAGCCTGAAGTATCCATGGATGTCGCCTGTAGTGGTTGGGCACCACCGACCGAAGGTAGGGCTTTCGCCATCGCCGCGGCCACATCGGTTGCACCGATTCGGGCTCGAGCGGGGCCGGGCGAAATCGTCCAGGCCTCCTCTTCTGTCAGGTCACCGGCATCGGGGAGGGGAACCTCCTCGATGGCCACGCCGCCCATCTCGATGAGGCGCTCCCTGCTGCTCTCGTCGTCAGTCACCGAATCGGTCGACTGTCCTGCAAAAGGCCATGCCATCGCAGTTCCTCCTATTGTGAACTAAGACCTCGCTCCCCGACCCCAGCCCGCGGGCGGGGAAGGGGAGTAAATGAGGTCTCGTCCACTCAGATAACAAGTGAACCTAAGTCGGTAGATGATATGTACAGGGTTTCATAAGTTGATCCGCCGCCTTCAACGTGGATC
>JAPOGE010000017.1 GCA_028283345.1 Candidatus Poseidoniales archaeon | reverse complement strand
CTATTCGGATGCCGAGGTCGATGCGATAATCGCCTTCGTCAAGGCCAACGGAACGGTAATCGTGCTCGACGATTTCGGCTTTGCCAGCAGTCTCGGCGAGACTCTGGGGGTCAAGTACACCGGCTACCCACTCTATGACACGGTCTATGCCCACAGTCTGGATTATAATTACGTCTGGGCCTGCATTCAGGCCAATCCCTGCGGCATGGACAACTCAACCCTTGACCCCAAATCGTTCGGCACCCACCCGACCTGGGCGCTGGAGAATGCCAAGAGCACCCACCCCTGCGCCAAGTGGACCGCACCGGTCTTCACCTACGCCGAGGCCGGGTTGTGCGCCCATCATTGGAATCCCGATACCAGCCGAATCGAGTATAACGGCACCTATCGCCTGCTGATGAACGGGCCGACCGCGCTTGAGATTGATATTGGCAAGAGGTCGACTCTGGCCACCCCAAAGGTGCAATCCAACAGCAGTCGTGAAGCGGCGCTCGACGTCAATGGTGATGGTGAGATCTGGGCTGGAAATGAGCAGACTGAGGAGACTCCGGACCTGGCCAACCAGAATTTCCCGCTCTATGTCGAGATCTGTGAGACGACCAGGTGTGAGGTCGGCAAGGAGGGCCGCATCATCTTCGTTGCCGATGGCAGTCTGCTGTCCAACGCCCTGTACGATTATTCGGGTTTCAATCGAGGCGAGTATGGCGAATCGAGCAAGGACATTCCGGTCAATGATAACCGCAAGTGGGCGCTGGACGTCTTGGCGCTGGCCATCCTGGACGGTGATTCCATCACCGGAGAGGGGCAGGTTCTGTTCGACGAGAGTCGCCACCCACAGAATGCGATGATGGCCGAATCCTACAACATGGTCTACTTCCTATTGGTCTACTTCACCAGTGAAGCGATGGCGATGCTGATACTGTTCTTGGCGCTGTTCGTCGCCTTCGAGGCGGTTTTAATCAAGAAACTCGACCCGGAACCCTGGCGCCACGTCTTCAGCATCATCTACTACGGATTCGGCGATGCCCATCGCTATGGCTACTACGCCAAGCCGAACAAGATACGACAGGTGTTCCTCTCCAAGATACGCAATGTCTCGGGTCTGACGCGCGGTGAGTTCGATGCCATGCCGGCACGTGAATTGCAATCGCTCATCAAAGACCCGGTGCTGGAGAAATTCGTCTTTGAGAAGCGGCAGTATTCGCTTGAACAGATGGTCACCATCGTCAAGCGTATCAAGGCTTGGGGGGCGGCAAAGAATCCGCTTGGGGGGGTGGCCTATGTGGACTCGTAAAGCCGCCTTCACCTTTACCGGTAGCATCGCCCTGCTGTTGATCGGGATGATGATATCCAATCATCAATTGATGATTCTGGGTCTGTGTTTCATGGGCTTCATCGCCATCAACTCGTGGCTCTCGGGACATGGTGATGTCGAGGTCAAGCGAATGCTATCGGCCGACAATCTGTACAAGGGTGACGACCTCTATGTCGAACTGGAGATAACTAACAAGGCGCTGCGCCGCACCCAGCAATTGGAGATTTTCGATAACATCCCGCACGAGATGAAATTGCGCAGCGGCCTGAACAGCATGCGCGTCAACCTCGGCCCAGGCGAGACCACCCGCATCCGCTACGTCCTGCGCTGTCCTCTGCGCGGCCACTTCTCACTCGGCCCGGTCAGTCTGCGCTTCCACAATTCGTTCAACCTGTTCACCGATGAGATGTATATCGACCACCACAGCGATATCATCATCTTCCCGCAGATAAAGGATGTCGAGGAGGCGTTCGTCCGCTCTCGCACCCCGAAGATGTACACCGGTGCCACGACCCTGCGCACTCCAGGCCCGGGCACCGAATTCTACAGCCTGCGCGAATATGTGCCGGGTGACCCGTTCAAGAGCATCAACTGGAAGGCCTTTGCCCGCACCGGTGAGTTGATGGTCAACGAGAAGTGCCGTGATGCGGTCACCGACGTCTACATCATTCTCGACAGTCGCGACATCTCTCGTATCGGCACGGTGCTGAAGAATCCCCTCGAGATGGGCACCGTCGCCGCCGCCAGCATCGCCAGTTTCTTTCTCAAGCGGCGCGACAGCGTCTCTCTGACCATCTACGACAACAAATTATCATATCTTCAACCAGACACCGGTGACAAACAGTATTTCAAAATCCTCAGCAGTTTGGCCGGGGTCACCCCCAAGGGCGAAATGCCGTTGCAGGCAGTAACCAACTCGATCGGCCCACGATTCAGCCGCGGCAGCCCGGTATTCATCATCTCCAGCGCCGAAGGCGATGGTACCGTGCCGCACGCGGTGCGCGATCTTGTCGGGCGTGGTCACGAGGTCAACATCCTCTCTCCCAGCAGTATTGATTTCGAGCGTCTGGTAAGCCGAATTCCACGGATGTCCTACGAGGTTTTGAGCCTGGAGCGTGCTAACCGCATGACCGGGCTGGCCGGATTCGGGGCGCAGGTCATCGATTGGATGCCGGATATGGAATTGAGTCAGGCACTTCTGAACGCGCGGGGGTACTGAGGATGGCAGAAGATGTAGCGATTCAGGCCGAGGGTCAACGCACCCTGCACCTCAACATGTTGCGCAAGCAGTGGCAGATAATAGCCCTACAGGTAATAGCCACAGTGACCCTGGTGTGGATGTATCTTGAGATCTTCCAGACCTATGTCGTCGGTTCAATCGACCACACGATGTTGCTCAGCCTGTTCGACCAATTCCTCGATATCAACAGCAATGGTGAACACCGGGTGCCGTTGGGTGACTGGGTCACGGGAATCGGCAACAATGGACTGGGGCGAACCTACATGCCGATTATTCTGGGGATGTTACTGGGCGGGGGGATGGCCTTCCTCTCGTTCCAGAATGCGACCACACAACGACGCATCAAACTCGGCTTCATGATTATTCTGATGGTGGTACTGGTCGGCCGTCTACTCTTGGGATGGGCTTGGGATATGTTGTTTAATTGGGATTTCCACCCTCCGACCGATGCGCAGTGGGATACCTTGGTCGGGCCGATTTCTTTGGTCATCAGCATCGGTATTCTCGCCTTTTACTTCCTACCCATCATCATGGGGGCGAAAGGTATCTGGGGACTGTCTCGCCGGGCGGTGGCCTGGTCGATTGGCTTCACTCTCATCTTCTTGGCCATCCACGCAATTCTCACCTTCCCGATCATCCAGTCACAACTGGGAACGGTCGGCAGCCAACTGATTTCACTCGAGACCCAGATCGGTGAGCCGACGGTCGGTCTGTTCGGTTATGACATGATTTCCAGCGAGCAGTTCAGCCTCATCATGATTGCAATACTGTTGATGATATTCCAAGAATCGGCATTCGCCGTCATCCGCTATCTGGAATATGCCTACAAACTCCCCGAGTCGTGCAAAAAGGACCCCGAATATGTCCGCCAGATGGATAACATACTCACCGGCCACCTCTGGCACACCGGGACGATTCTCGGCGCCACCGGGCTGGCGACGATGGTGGCGCTCGGCTTCCACCGCATGTTACTCGATATGGTCGAGGGGATTACCGGGAGTCAATGGGCGGCGCAGGTGAGTGAGTCGATTGAATTACAACTGACCTATGGCTTAGTCATCTCGGCGCTGCTGTTCATCTCCTTCATGGCGGCTCTGCGCTTCATCGTGCCATGGCAGAGGGTCGCCGGGTTAATTGAATCGATTAAGGCCGGGCGTCAAGAGAAGGCCACCACCTCGGCAGTCAAGACCTACGACACCCCGGAGATCAAGACCTACGATGAACCATTGATTCAGTAGTAGTCATCACACCAAGATGGCTGGAGTCCGGCGGTGATTTCGGCTTCAACGATCGCTTCCCAATCATTCCGCCAAAATCCATCATCGACTTCCGACATCGTCATGCCGGTGGGAACTCGGGCCAAGACCATGCACGAGGTATCCCAACCACTGGTATCAAGAATCATCGAACGCCAAAAGGTATTCTCGGTCATCAGGGAGGGAAAACAGGTGTCGGATGAATTGGTATTATTGGTGAATCGAGTGCAGAACAAGGTCTCGTTGGCGGGAACATCTCCGGCGCCGGTCACCGGGTAGGCCCAGACTATCTTCGGATTGGAATCATCGACCTCGGTACGAACCGCGCTGACCCAACCTTCATTTCCGTAAATGTCGAAACTTCCGTTATCATGCAATCGCAGTGCTGTAGTGAACAGGTGGTCGACCCAGATGGTCGGCTCCGGTTCCGGTTCCGGTGGTTCGGCAACATCACCGAAACAGCCCGCAAAAAGCGGAATGCACAGAACCAGCATCAAACCGAACGACTTCGTCATGGCTACGGGAATTGGCCGTCCTTGTTCATTCTTCCCCCTTGGCGAAGGCCGCACAGACTGGCCTGAGCCGGAAGAAGGAGAGCACTGGACTGGTGGCAACAGCCTTGCACTCGTATTCAGGAGTTTCATCCCCTTGAGGGCTCGGGAAAAACGCTCATTAAATCACGATTCGAGCAGATTCATCATCACATTATCTGCTCTGGAATAGATTTTCTTCGCTTGCCCTCGCGGCACCTGTGGCGCAGGGCGACATACGTACTGATTACTTTTGTCCGGTCGCCCTCACCGCTTATGGACGTAAGTGGATTTTTGTTGCCACCCTCTCGACCAGATCGGCGGGAACCCGCATCAGTCCATCGACCATCGACCACGGAAGTTTGGCCGGGTCGAGATTGGCCTCTAAATCAACCAGCAGATTGATGATCTGCCCGGTATTGATGTCGATCTGCATATCCTTGAGATGCCCGAGGGTATCTCCGAGCGAGTCGACGATTTCACGGCCGAGCAATTCGTGGCCGAATCCCGTCGACATCAACCTTCACCTCACACCGCTTCCATGCCAATGAAGTCTCGCTTGTCTCGCTTGATATTGGATAAGCCACTGACGAGCATGGCCTCCATCTTATTGTAGTACTCCATCATACTCGGGGTAACGGTTGCCCGCACCCGATTACAGGCTTCCTTGAAGTTCTTCTTACTGACCGTTCTCTTGTTCTCCCGCATGGCGATGAGCGCGGCTTCGCGGCAGATGGCCTCGATATCGGCACCGGTATAGCCGTCGAGATTCTTGAGAATATCGTCCATATTGAATTTGCCCAGCGGCATCGGTGCGGTGTGGATCGCGGCAATCTTGGCCCGCGCCGCGGCATCGGGCGGAGGGACGTGAAGGACGCGCTCGAAACGACCACTGCGCAACAGCGCGGGGTCTATCAACTCAGGACGGTTGGTGGCGGCTACCACGATGACACCATCCATCGATTCGACCCCGTCCATACTGGCGAGCAATTGGTTGACGACCCGATTCATCACATCACTACCTTCCCCGGACTGGCCACTACTGCGGACGTGGGCGATGCTCTCAAATTCATCCAGGAAGATGATCGATGGAGCGGATTGCTTGGCCTTCTTGAATATCTCGCGCACTGCACGCTCGCTCTCACCGACCCACTTGCTGAGCAATTCGGGGCCTTTTATTGAAATGAAGTTGGCCTTCGCCTCGGTGGCTATCGCTCTGGCCAGCAGGGTCTTTCCGGTTCCAGGCGCCCCGAACAGGATAATTCCACGCGGCGGTTTGACGCCGAAGTGCTTAAACAAATCCGCTTTTGTCAGCGGCCATTCGACCGATTCCTTGAGACGCTCCTTGACCTCTTCCAATCCGCCTACCTCATCCCAACTAACCGCGGGAATCTCGACATAGATCTCACGTAGGGCACTGGGCTCGATGTCGCGAATTGCAATCTTGAAGTCACCCATCCGCACCTCCATCTTCTCCAGCACCTCGGGGGGGATGGTCTCCTCTTCGAGGTCGATTTCCGGCAGATAGCGGCGTAATGCCTTCATCGCCGACTCACGTACCAGCGCCGAAATGTCGGCGCCGACAAAGCCATGTGAATTATCCAGGATCCAGTCCACATCGAAATCCTCGGAAATCGGCATGCCGCGGGTATGGACCTCGATTATCTCCTTGCGCCCGATGCGGTCGGGTACGCCAATCTCGATCTCACGATCGAAACGGCCGGGACGGCGCAGCGCCGGGTCAATCGCATCGCGGCGGTTGGTGGCGGCGATGACGACGACGTTTTCCCGTCCCTTCATGCCGTCCATCAAGGTCAGCATCTGGGCGACGACGCGGCGCTCAACCTCGCCTGAAACATCTTCACGCTTCGGGCAGATGGAATCGATTTCGTCGATGAAGATGATGGCCGGAGCATTGTCGGCGGCGTCGTCGAAAATCTCTCGCAGTTGTTTTTCTGATTCACCATAATACTTGCTGATGATCTCGGGACCGTTGATGGAATGGAAATATGCATTGGTCTCATTTGCGACCGCCTTGGCGATCATCGTCTTACCGGTACCGGGTGGCCCATGCAGGAGAACCCCTTTGGGTGGGTCGATGCCGAGCCGGCGGAACAACTCTGGGTGCTTGAGAGGAAGTTCAATCATCTCGCGGACCTTTTGCAATTGCTGACCGATACCGCCGATGTCCTCGTAGGTGATGCCGGTGGCCTCGCCGACCTCATCGGCATCGATGGATTCGTCCTTGATGACTATATCTGTATCATCGGTCACCCGAACGATTCCCTTCGGAGTGGTCTGCAGGATGGCGAAGGGCAGGGCCTCGGCGAACAGGGTCATGCCGGGGATGAAGATGCGGTCGCCGACCACCACCGGACGGTTATTCAGGCCGCGCCGGGCAAAGCTCTCGATGCCAGGGCCGAACTTGACCTTCTGCTTATTGGCCATCACCGGCGAGAGCATCAGTTTCTTGCAGGTTTTCGCATCGACCTTACGCACGGTGACACGGTCACCGAGGCTGACGCCGGAATTCTTGCGGATTATTCCGTCGACTCGGATGATGTCCATATTGTTGTCTTCGGGCCGGCTGCGCCAAAAGGTCGCGGCGGTGGTGCGCTTATCTGATTTTATTTCGACGATGTCGCCGGGCTTCAATCCCAACTTGTTATCACCTGAGATTCGAGCGCGGCCATGACCGACGTCGCTGGGAATCGCTTTCGTCACACGCAAGGACAATGTGTCATCTTTTCCACCAGCCATAACAGTACCTCTATAGCACCCCCTCAGCAATGAACCCCTAAGAACCCTTCAATCCGTTCCGCTTGAAGAACCGAGATTTCTTCCAGCAAATAAATCGCCGAATATACTCTTGTTGGCGACAAATGGGTTACGCAGGTTTCATGGTGGAAACTATTCTCGCGGGGATAATGACGCATGTGCTAGAGACCGGACTGGAGTTCATCGATAACCAAAACCCGAACGGACTACCCAAGTTGAGGGGCTACAACATCATCGCTGGCCAATTGACGGTTTCGGGTGATGGAGAGACCTTTGAGAGTCACAACCCCGCTCGCTTGAGTGATTGTCTAGGAGAGTTTCCCCTCTCGACCAAGGATGATGTCTCGACGGCATTGGCCGCCGCTCGCGCCGCCTTCCCCGGTTGGGCCGCAACCCCAGCGCCGACCCGTGGCCAGATCATCGGCAATATGGGACGACTCTTGATGGAGCATAAGGACGATATCGTCGCCCTGGAAACTCGGGAGATCGGCAAGACCCTGAAGGAGAGTGCCGGCTCGGTGCAGGAAGCCATCGACACCTGTCTGTTCTTCCAGAGTGAGGGGCGCCGCCTGTACGGTCAGACCGTAAACAGCGAATTGCCCGACAAGGAATTGTTCACCTATCGCCGACCTCTGGGGGTATGCGGCATCATCAATGCCTGCAATTTCCCCGCCGCGGTGCCGTTCTGGAAGATGATTCCAGCCATCATTTGCGGCAATACCTGTGTGTGGAAGAGCCCGCAGGATGCGCCGCTGCTGTCCTTTGCCCTGGCCCGTATCATGCATCAAGCCGGTCTGCCCGATGGCGTCATCAATCTCGTCCACGGCAAGGGCAGTGGCGTCGGTCAGCACCTCGTCGACGCGGTCGATGAGGGCAAGGTCAACAAAATCAGTTTCACCGGCAGTACCGCGGTCGGCAAGATGATCGGCGAGGTCTGTGGGCGCAACCTGGTCAGTGTGAGTCTCGAATTGGGTGGCAAGAATCCGCTCGTGGTGATGCCCAGTGCCAACCTCGACAATGCCGTTTCCGGTGCTTACTGGTCCGGCTTCGGCACCGCCGGTCAGCGCTGTACCAGTCTAGGGAACCTGATCATTCACACCGACGTCTACAATGAGTTCATGGCCAAGTTCATGGCTGAGGTCGAGAGTACGACCATCGGCGATTCAATGCGCCATGACGGAGTGCTCTACGGGCCGATGCTGTCGGAGAAATATGCGGTTGATTTCCTTGCCGCGATACAGACTTGTGAGGCTGGCGGGGCGACCAAGTTGTACGGTAAGGGCCGTATCACCAATGACAACAAGCCGGCCGGATTCCTCGGCGATGCCAGCGAAGGCGTCTATGTGTGGCCGCACGTCTATTCCGATGTCACCGAGGATATGGAATGCTTCCACGAGGAGTTGTTCGGCCCCGCCGTCACCATCGTCAAGGCCGACGATTTCGACCATGCTCTACACTTGGCCAATGCCAGCCCATATGGTCTGTCGAGTGCGATTTACACCAACGACCGGCTCGAGGCCTATCGCTTCAAGACCGGAATCAAGGCGGGGATGACCGGGATCAACAACTCGACCACCGGTGCTGAGGCACACCTGCCGTTCGGTGGCGTCAAGGATAGTGGTAACGGCACCCGTGAATCAGGTATCTGGGTCATCGAGGCCTACTCGTACTGGCATGCTGTAAACGATGAATTGAGCGGAAAACTGCAATTGGCGCAGATGGATGTCGACAATATCGAAATGGTCGAGGCCGAGGTTGATTGGGGTTCACTGTCGTAAGCGAAGGTCACTATGATTCGCATCAAGGTACGGCCTTCGCGATATATCCTACTTGCTCAAGGCATATTATCAAATGCTGGCCCAATAAGCGACCCCACAGGGGTCGCGAAATGGTTGAACCACAGCAACTTTCGATGGCCCGGGGCTTCGGTAAGACCGAGCGCATCGATGCGTGGTGGAAGTCGCCGCTGGCGATGGCCTGCTATCTCGGCACGGCGATAATCTATGCGACCTGGCGCGGTTTCATGGAAGCAGATTTCTGGATTTTCAGTGATTTCGGCAACTCTGCATGCGGCGCTGCCAGCGGGGTCATCACCGAATGTCAGACCCTGGCGATCGAATCGAACGGCAGTCATGTCCTATCACCACTGTATTCCCCTCTAGTCATCCCTGGTGCCGGAGGATTGGGCTCGGTTGTTCCTGAGTTCCTATGGTGGATGAGTCCGGCGATGTTCATCCTCATCATCCCGGCCGGGTTCAGGGGCACCTGCTATTACTATCGCAAGGCCTACTACCGCTCACTATTGGCCAGTCCGGCAGCCTGCGCGGTCTCGACACCTTTCGGCGATTACAATGGTGAGCGTAGGTTATTCCTATTCCAGAATCTGCACCGTTACTTCATGTATCTGGCCGTCGCCTACCTCTTCGTCCTCTCCTACGACGTCTACATGTCACTGCAATTCCACGCTGACGATGGCACCGGGGGATTGAATTGGGGGCTCTCGGTAGGAAGTATGGTTCTTCTCATCAACGTGATTCTTCTCGGTGGCTATACCCTGGGATGTCATTCATTTCGACACATGGTCGGGGGAATCCGCAACCGCTTCAGCAGTGGAGGTGGGCAGATTGCCGAGGCCTGCTGGAAGGGCTGTACCAAGTTGAACAAGAAGCACAACATGTGGGCGATCACCTCGCTGTTCTGGGTCATGTTCGCCGACTTCTACGTCTATGCCTGCACCGAGGGCTGGTGGACTGACGTTGTCCTTACGGGGGGATTGTGATGGCCGATTATCAAGCGCATGAATTCGACGTCATCGTCATCGGCGCCGGTGGTGCCGGCCTGCGCGCCGCCATCGAGGCGAGCCGACAAGGGGCAAAAACAGCAATCATCTGTAAATCTCTGCTCGGCAAGGCACACACCGTGATGGCCGAAGGTGGCGCCGCCGCGGCACTGGCCAATGCCGACGACCGCGATGATTGGCAGACCCATTTCAAGGACACCATGAAGGGAGGAAAATATCTCAATAATTGGCGCATGGCAAAGATCCATGCGCAGGAATCACCCGACCGGATTCGTGAGTTGGAGCAATGGGGAGCAGTCTTCGACCGAACTCCACAGGGGCTGATAAACCAGCGCAATTTCGGTGGACACACCTACCCGAGACTGGCGCATGTCGGCGATTCGACCGGCCTGGAGATCATCCGCACCCTGCAGGAGAAGGGCATCCACAGCGGCGTCGACGTATTCATGGAATATACCGTGCGCGACCTGCTTCAAGATCCGGAGGGAACTTGTACCGGCTGCGTCGCCTACGACCGTGTCGATGGCAAGATGCATGCCTTCAGTGCCAAATCGGTGATATTGGCCACCGGCGGCATCACCCGCTGTTGGTCGGTTTGCAGTGGTTCATGGGAATATACCGGTGATGGCCATGCCCTCGCCCTGTGGGCCGGAGCCGAATTAATCGACATGGAGTTCGTGCAATTCCACCCGACCGGAATGGTCTGGCCACCCAGTGTCAGGGGAATCCTCGTTACCGAAGGGGTACGCGGCGAAGGCGGGGTGCTGAGAAATTCCGAAGGGGTACGCTTCATGTTCGATTACGTACCTGAGATGTTCAAGGACGACCATGCCGAGACCGAGGAGGAAGCCAGGGAATGGGTGCGTCAGGTCGTCGCCGGCCAGAAGGCGAGTGTACGCCGACCACCCGAATTACTGACCCGAGATGTGGTCGCCAAGGCCATCAACAAGGAGGTCGCAGAGGGGAGAGGCTCGACCCACGGCGGCGCCTACCTCGATATCGCCAGTCAGCGCAGTGCCGAGGAGATCATCGCCAAATTACCTAGTATGCACCACCAATTCAAGGAATTGGCCGGGGTTGACATCACCAAGGAGCCGATGGAGGTCGGCCCTACCGCCCACTACGTGATGGGCGGGTTGCGGGTCGATCCCGAAACCCAGGAGTCGACTGTCAAAGGGCTGTACGCCGCCGGCGAGGTTGCCAGCGGACTGCACGGGGCGAATCGGCTCGGCGGTAACAGCCTGTCCGACCTCATCGTCTTCGGCAAGCGCGCCGGAGAGTACGCCGCCAAGCGTGCCACAGAAGTCACCCAGCCGGCACTCGACGCGGCTCAAGTCGAGTCAGCGGTCGCCATGGCATTGGAACCATTGGGACGTGAAGGCGGTGAGAACCCCGGCATAATCTACGACGACCTGCGCGAGATGATGCAGGCCAAGGTCGGCATCATCCGCACCAATGACGACCTTGAATCGGCATTGGTCGACCTGAAGGTTTTCCACGAGCGCGTCAAGAATGCCAGCCCCGGTAATTCCTTGCTGTACAATTCTGGTTGGCACCAAGCGCTTGACCTGACCAACATGGTCGACATCTCCACCACCTGCGCCCTGTCCGCACTGACCCGCACCGAGAGTCGCGGTGGGCACACCAGAGATGACTTCCCCGAGCCCGACACCGGCAAGTGGTCACGCACCATCAATGTGATATGGATGGAAGACGGCGAGATCAAGATCCGCCAGGAAGAGATTGACCAACCCCCCGAAGAACTGGAGAAATTACTCGACCGGTCAAAGAAGAAGGAGGCCTGAAGATGGATAAAATCACCATGCGGCTATTTCGTGGCCAAGAAGGCGAAGGCGAACTGGTCGACTATCAGGTCGAACTGGACGAGGGGATGGTATTGCTCGACTGCATCCACCAAATCCAACACCAACAGGATGCTGAAATCGCCTGCAGATGGAATTGCAAGGCTGGAAAGTGCGGCTCGTGCAGTGCTGAAATCAACGGCAAACCACTCCTGATGTGCATGACGAGAATGAGCGATATCATCGCCGAGACCCCCGAGGATGAGGTCATCACCGTTCGCCCGATGCGGACTTTTCCCCACATCAAGGACCTGGTCTGCGATGTGTCGTGGAATTATGAGATAGCCAAGGCGGTCACCCCCATCAAAGGCCCTGATGAGCCCGATTGGAAATTCAGCCAGTTCGAAGCCGAGCGAGTGCAGGAGTTCAGGATGTGTATCGAGTGCTTCATCTGCCAGGACACCTGTCACGTTCTGCGTGAATATCGCAAGTTCGACGAGTTCGGTGGGCCTCGCACCTTGGTCCGGCTGGCAAATTTCGAGATGCACCCGATGGACCAGGAGGATAGGATTCCCGAGGTCAAGGGCGAGTTCGGAATCGACTATTGTAACATCACCAAATGTTGTACCGACGTCTGTCCGGCCGGCATCAATATCACCGACAATGCGATTATCCCGCTCAAGGAAAGGGTGGTCGACCGCTATTACGACCCCCTCAAGATGATCTGGCGCAAAATCACTGGAAAGAAACTCAGAACATAACTGTGGGGAACGGCCGACCGTTGGATTGATGTTTTGTAACGGCTACAGAGTACTATGTCGCCGCATTATTCGGTACCCGATAGGGTGTCGGCCGGCTCATCAAATATCTGCCCGACAATGGCTGACTATCACCGCGTCCATGCCGAATCGATGGCTCATCCCGATGCATTCTGGTTGGGAATAACCAAGGAATTGGTCGAATGGGAAACCCCCCCCACCATCGGCTTGGAAGGAGGCTATGCTGGGATTGCCGACGAGCAATTCACCTGGTATGAGGATGGCCGACTGAATGCGACCATCTCCTGTCTCGACCGCCATCTGGCGACCCGCGCCGACAAGACCGCAATCCTGTGGGAGGGTGATGAGCCCGGGGATGTCCGCAGGATTTCCTATTCCCAACTGCACGCCGATGTGTGTCGTTTCTCCAACGCATTGGAGAACCTCGGCGTCGGTTCTGGCGACCGCGTCATCATCTACATGGGAATGGTGCCCGAGGCCGCCATCGCCATGCTCGCCTGTGCTCGCATCGGTGCCATCCACTCGGTGGTCTTCGGTGGCTTTTCGGCCGATTCATTGGCGAATCGAGTGCTCGATTCGGGCTCCCGCTGTATCATCACCATGGACGAAGGCCTGCGCGCCGGCAAAGCGATTCCGCTGAAGGCGACCACCGATGAGGCAGTGGCGATGGTCGAGGACGAACTTGCTGGCCAGAGCGGTGCTGGAGTTGAGACCGTGGTGGTGCTGAAGCGCACCGGTGGACAAATCGACTGGGTCGAGGGACGAGACATATGGTGGTCGGATGCCTGTGAAGGCCAATTGGATTCCCATCAAGCGCACATCGTTTCCGCTGAGCACCCACTGTTCATCCTCTACACCAGCGGCTCGACCGGCACCCCGAAGGGTCAGGTGCACAGCCACGGTGGCTACATCACCTATACCGCCTTCACCCATCGCACGGTTTTCGATCTGCGCGAGGATGATGTCTTCGCCTGCGTCGCCGACGTCGGCTGGATCACCGGACATTCCTACATCGTCTATGGCCCACTGGCCAATGGTGCGACCACCTTCATGTTCGAGTCGACCCCTCTCTACCCTGACGCAGGGAGATATTGGGATATGGTCGAGCGTCACAAGTTCACGATTTTCTATACCGCTCCGACCGCGATTCGCGCCCTGGCGGCACAAGGAGATGAGTTCGTTGCCAAGTATGACCGCTCAAGCCTGAGAGTCCTGGGAACGGTGGGTGAACCGATTAATCCGGAGGCCTGGGAATGGTATTGGCATACCGTCGGAGAAGGGAGGTGCACCATCGTCGATACCTGGTGGCAGACCGAGACCGGAGGAATCTGCATCAGCCCAATCGCACCGGCAACTCCGGTGGTCGGGGGTTCTGCCACCTTGCCATTACCGGGAATCCAGCCGCGACTGTTCTCGGCCGAGGGCGAGATGCTTGAAGGGGAAGCCGAGGGACTGCTGTGCATCGAGCACCCATGGCCGGGCCAGACCCGCACCATCTGGGACGACCATCCTCGCTACGTGGAGACCTATTTCTCGACCATCGACGGCTACTACTTCACCGGCGATGGATGCCGGCGTGATGAGAACGGCTACTACTGGATAACCGGTAGGGTCGATGACGTCATCAATGTCAGTGGTCATCGCATGGGCACGGCTGAATTCGAAGCCGTTCTGGTCGAGCACGAAGCGATTGCCGAGGCCGGGGTGGTGGGGTTCCCCCACGACATCAAGGGCCAAGGGGTGCACGCCTTCCTCATCTTGGCCGCGCCCAGCAAGACCGGCACCGCCGGTGATGAGGACGGCCAAGGTGATGGGACCAGTGGATACTCGGATGAATTGGGTCAAGCTCTGAACCAACTATGCCGCCGACGCATCGGCGCCCACGCCAGAATCGACCGCTTCTGTGTCATCCCCGGTCTGCCAAAGACCCGCTCGGGCAAGGTGATGCGAAGGATTCTGCGTAAGGTCGCTGAGGGTGACCCCGGTAATCTCGGTGATATCTCGACCTTG
This sequence comes from Candidatus Poseidoniales archaeon, assembly GCA_028283345.1. GTDB lineage: Archaea > Thermoplasmatota > Poseidoniia > Poseidoniales > Poseidoniaceae > UBA60. The sequence goes on along the minus strand of JAPOGE010000017.1, from coordinate 18,518 downwards.
GCCGAGCCGGCGGTGGTCGAGGCAATCGTCAATGCTGAGGTTCACGGTTGAACTTTGTCCGGCTACGGTCATCAAAATGGCGCGGCTGACTTTACTTTGTGCAAAGGACACCATGCGAAGATGTCGCAGTTTTTTACACTAATGCTTTGTTTTCTGCGGTTTCATGAACTCAGGCTTGATTCCAGCGTGTATCGGCTGAACCAGTGGAAGCAATATCGGAGGAGTACGTCTGGTCATTGGCTAGGTCTGATTTCACAGCAGGGGCTCGGGTTCCTCGGCTGGAGTATGAGATTCAGTGTCTCGCTTGTAGAGAATACCCATCACCGTCAGATATCCGGCCCAGGTGAAGAATTCCAACATTGTCGGGTTACCATTCCACCCCAGCATCGCCCGCAGGGTTCCACCGACCAATCCCTTGTCGTGCAGAATCGGAGCCTCTCCTGTGCCGTCCCACTGTGGATTGACATTCCAGAACTCGTCATCATAGACCGGTATCAGTCCGACTTCGCCCTCCTGTAGTTCATGGACTCCATGTGCGGCCAGTCCGGCACCGACGAAGATGAGCAGTACGGTTGTGATGGTGAATAATCTCTTGATGTCTATTCGCACCCCCTTGGAAAGCATCAGCCAACCCAGCAGTACTGCGGCAGAGATACCTATTACCAACCCGAAAATCGCCCAAGAGGTCTCAGTGCCCGCGGACATGAAGAGCACGGTTTCCGAACCTTCACGCCATACCGATAAGAAGGCGATGACCGAGAGTGCCTTTGCACCCTTTTCCTGGTCCGAGATTGCACCCTCGGCAATTCTTTCCAACTCTTCCTTCGAATGGTGCTTGATCAAATGAAAGACCACGACTGCAATCAGGGCTGCAGAAGCGAGCATCAACACTCCTTCAAACCAAGCCTCATTGTCTTCAAAACTGCCGATTACCAATTTGAACAATATCGCGGTGATGATGCTGGCGACGACACCGGCCCCAACTCCCTTCCAGATATTTTTCATCATTTCCGGGCGTCCGGATTTTTTGAGAATCAATATGAAAACCACAACGATGATTGTCGCTTCCATCGCTTCTCTGAAGCCAATCAATCCACCTGCCCACACATCTGCCAGCATAAGGCCGGCGGCGGTGGATTTCCATATAAGGTTTAGGTTGCCCTAAACCATTGTTAAAGGTGACACTGCGGGACAGTGATAGATAATTTGGGAATAATTTTCAGTCATTTTTAGGGCGCCCGAAAAATTTACTGTACCGATTGTTTTTCGAAACACAGCCAACCTTGGTTCCAAACTCGATTCATCGTCGAGCAAATTGGTGCAGGGGGCAGGATTCGAACTGTTATTTTTTATTCTGGAAAGCCCTACTTTTAGCGACCTTTGGATGCTTCGAACTCGGTTCCGCGTGCAATGAATCAATTGTAGGTGGTGGTGTGCTCAATAATTCCGTACACCCACAGTTCTCGGCCGCTGCTGTAGTCACCCGCCTCGAAGTAGAGCCGGTTTCCCATGGGTGTGAGATGCTGCGGAAACCCGTTGCAATCATAACAGATGTTGGCCATCTGCTGGGTTACCCCGGTAGTGGTGTCGTGCGCCCACAGTTCGTGGGAGCACTGGTTGAATGGCGTAGATGTGCAGGTCGCCACGAAGTAGAGACGCGTGCCCATGACCGTGATGTAATCCGCATACCCACTGCCGCTGCCGCTTTGGATGTCGGCCACCTGCCAGGTCGAGGAGTTGGTCGTCTCGTGCGCCCACAGTTCGTACCCGCTGATGCCGTCATTCGCAGAAAAGTAGAGCCTAGTCCCCATGACCGTGATGTATTCTGGAAATCCGCCGCCGCTGCCGCTGTAGGTGTCGGACACCAACCAGGTCGAGTCGTTGGTGGTCTCGTATGCCCACAGTTCTTGGCCGCTGATGCCGTCATTCGCAGAAAAGTAGAGCCGGGTTCCCATGACTGTGATGCTGGCGGCACCCCCGCCGGCGGTGCCGATGAAGAGGTCATTAACCAACTCTGCTTCATCTAGGAGGCGGCTGCAGTATGTGGTGGTGTAGTCGACCTCGCCTATCTCGAGGATTCCGTTCTGTGCAGTTCCACCTCCGTCGCCGTTGTCGAGTCCTTGTTCTATGACGCGGCCTCCTGAGATGCATCCCAGCGAGACTGGCGAAGCGGACACGCGGGTGAGCATCGTGTTGGGCGAGGCACTGCCGTCAGCACCATTCTGGCCGTCCATTCCGTTGGCTCCGTCCTGTCCGTCCTGTCCGTCGGTTCCGTTTGCTCCGGGAGGTCCCTGTTCGCCTTGAGCACCGTCAGCACCATCCGCTCCATCGACCCCGTCCGCACCACCGGTTCCATTGGTTCCATTGGTTCCATTGGTTCCATTGGTTCCATTGGTTCCATTGGTTCCATTGGTTCCATTCACACCATCAGCACCCGCTGGACCCATCGGCCCAGTCAGGTCAACGGTTATCCAATCCGTGTCAGTGCAGGCTTGGAATGCAGCATCTGCTATGACATAATAGAGGCGGCCGAGCGTATCGCCATCACAATTTGGCAGGTCGTCACTGGTGGTGACATAGTACACATCCCAGTCGTCTAGAGTGGGTGTTGGTTCAGGTGTATCATCACCCTCATCGGGGGCTGGTTCCTCATCACCACCGAAGCAACCGGCAAGGGTGGTGGTAATCATAAGCAGGCTCATCAATATGCATGTGCTATAGCGTCGCATGGTGCTTCTGTAGCGGTATTTAGACCATTAGGCTAACCAATGGCGACCCTACAACCACCTGAAGCCGACCTCAAGGCGGGATTTACCGTATTATTACAACACAATAGACGTGAATCTAATGTGCTACCATATCTTCGGCGAAGTAGATGTGGAGGGGTATTCGAAATTATTTCTATTCACGCCAGCCGTTGGCATATTAGGTCCTATTCATTTGGCTTGCACTAGTTATTTATGAGATATTGTTGGTGAAACAACTTGAGTTATTTCCATCATCATCTATTTTCATAGTTCTTTTCAGTATAATTATACTCGGCATACCTCTCTGGGACAATAGGGATGTTGCCCTAAGTAAGCTCGGAAAAAATATGACCACGGTGTTTCAAGAGACTGAATGGGAGGAAAATGTGACAGCTGGCTACATCGCAATTTCATTTGTGATTTGGGTAATATTAGATTATCTAGATTCTCCATTTTATACTTATTTCGCCTGGACTGCTTTCCTATTCTACATTTGTATCTCAGGATTTCAGGACGTGTTGAGGAGGCGAAAAGTCAAGGTACATGGAACTGAAGAATACGCAGAACAGTCCGGCTATTTTGGCACCATATACATGGCTAGAAAAGATAGACAGAAGGAAGAAAAGTTAACAGTGGACGAAATATTATTCTCTGCATGTATGATTATGACCACTGTTTCTATCTGGATCATCGTTGCAGAGTGGGTCGGTGATTTATATGGATTTATTGCCGCGTTAGCTGTTTACATTGTATCTATTTGGTTACACGATAAGTTGTACCTACCTACAGAGAAAGAACGAGAATCTCTAGTGGATAATACCGAAGAAGGAGAATGGCGAGATGTATGGACAAAGTTTGGTATTACGTACAGGAAGAAGATATATCATCCCAGCCTAAATAACCCTATTGATTCAAGCGAGGAATAGCCCTACTTTCAAACCGAAATAAAAATGTTATTATATTTTGAGAATCCTTCCAGCCCTGCTCGTTTTTCCCTACTCATAGCATGCTTTTGATAGGGCTTTTTTGACTATGGTGCAGGGGGCAGGATTCGAACCTGCGAAGTCCTTGACAGCGGATCTTGAGCCCGCCCCCTTTGACCGCTCGGGAACCCCTGCGTAAGCGGGCGTGGCCCCCGGTATGTTTGATACTTACTCCTGCTCAAAATCCTCGTAATCGTCAAACTCCTTGTCCTCATCATATTCCCCGTGCAGCGAATTCCGGCCGCGGACGATGATGATTATTGCGGCGAAGATGAACAACATCGCCAGGCCGGCGCCGGCCGCCGAGGCGGCGCTGAAGGAATCACTCACCGGTGTGGATGCCACCACCTCGATACTGAAGTTCTCACTCTGTCCGGTCTGATTAAGCACTACCATGACCTGGTGTTGACCGAGAGCCTCGGGGAGATATTCCAAGCGGAATTCAGCCACTCCCTCAGGTAATAATTCAACCGTGGTAGAATCGACCAGCACCCCATTGATGTATAGGGTGAGGGTAGCATTTCCACGGCCATCCCCAAGATTGCTGATTGATGAAAGCACCACGATGGCATGACCGATCTCCACCTCATCATCAATTTGAGCCAAGGGCTCCAGGAAGAGAGTGAAAGTGGGGGCGATGAAGGCTGGATACATCGGTGATTCCTCAGTGCCACCACCCTTCAGGAGATTACCAGCATAGTCGGCACCTACCACCCACAGACGAAGCGTGTCGGTATTGAGGGGAGTATTCCCCAACCCACCCCCAACTCCGGGTTGTGAGGAAGGCGGAGTGAGATTCAAGATGGCCTGATAATTCCAATCACCACCACTGTGTGAAGCCAACTCGGCCTGCTCTGAGCCGGCATATCTGGTCTGGCCATCGGCGTTGATGAAGGCAAAGTGAACTACGACCGATTCGGGATTCATCTGATTTGCTTCGGCGATATCGAAGGTCACCGGGAGGTAATCCATTCGCTCGACATGCACGCTGTACAGATTTGGTGGGATGACCAGGCGCGGGGCATAATTGTCGAAGACGACCGAATATGATTCACCGGTGGTGTGGAATATTTGTGGGGTGTTATTTCCCAGCGCCAGCGGCTCGACGTGCAGGGTCGCGGCCAAATTCGGAAAATCATCGTAGTACAATTCCATCGCCGCATAGCCCAACTCACCATCACCGGCATACAATCCGGTTGCCGTCGACTGGTTTATCCCCCCGGCAGCCCGTATCTGAAAACCGTATTCGAGGTCCAGGGGCAGGTCGGTACCGGTGTTGACGACCAGCACTCCCACAGTAATCAGATCATCACTGCTGATGTAGAATGTATCGCCGACTAGCCGCCCGAATGGCGCGCTCAGGTCATTCATCTCGACCACTACTATTTCGGCGTCGCCATTGTATTGCCAAGCAAATGGAGTCATCGCCCCATATCCCAACCCGAGGTCTTGACCGAGGTCGAACACCGCGAAGGAAGGTATCGATGCTGACGGGCCGAAGGCACTGCTGTTGAGCCAGGGAAGTATGAAACTAATTTCAATCTGCCAACGACCGACAGATATCTCCTCATATCCGACGCTGACACTGCCGTCGACAAAACACTCGAGTGAATAATCGATCACTCCCGACCACGGATACCAGATGATGGCACAGTCTTCCCCATCGTGGTCACCGGTGATATCGAGAACCAATTTGTCGAGACTGACCAAACCATCCTCCTCTTCGAGAATGACGCTGAAGGTATGCTCATGGCCGCCCAGCAATTGCCCGTTGACGAGGTCGAAAGCGAGTGAGCCGCTGGCGATTTCCGCCACCGAATCCCGGGTTATCCTGACCGTCGCCAAATCTCCACCTCCAACCCCCACACCAGCACCTGAGCCGACCCCCAGTCCGGGCGCACCGCCACTTATGAGTGGATTTCCGGCGAGGTCATCGCCATCCAGCCACAGGCTCACTTCACCCCAAGAGGTGCCTTCGGGAATTGCCGCCGAGACATCAATCAAGGGGAAATCAACAATCTGGTTGAGTGAGTTCAGCGATAATTGTTCGCTCAGCACACGGTATTCTTCGCCTTGTGCATTGCCGTCCATGTTGGCATCATCGACCCCTTCGACCCAATAGTGCAGGTTGAGAGTCTCACCTTGGCGGACATCGTCGCCAACCTCGATGGAGAGAGCCAACAGATTGCCCTCATACCACACATGGCCATCGGCGGGCTGGCGCATTCCCGGAGGGATGGTGTACAGGGTTCCCAGAGTCGGACCTTGGGAATCAAAGATGAATCGGGGATACTTGGCCTCCGGGGTCTCATCGCTGACCCCGTTAGCCGACTCGGCGGCTGAAAACTCGAGAGAAGTCACGACCTTCATCTCACTTCCACTTGAGATATCCTCTCCGCTGGGAATGGTCAAATTGGCCGACCAATGCCCATCTGTGGTCGCGACCTCAACATAGGTTGCCACACCTCCCATTCCATCTTGCCCATCCTGCAATGACAGGTTGAGGGTGAACATCTCATCGGGAGCGGCGATATCGGGTGAGCCTTGGAAGCGGACGAAGCCGCTGAGCGAAATATTGCTATCGGCCTGCAATGACCACGGGTAGAGGGAATTTGATTCATCGGCGATATCGTTACCGAACTGGTCGGCTACGACCAGGTCGGTCACCTCAAGGTCGACCTCGAGGGCTGGGCCGGCTGAGCCACCGGTGCTGACCACGGTCGGCCCGAGCGGTGAGGAATCATCATTGGAGGACTCCAGCATCCACCACAACCGTGCTTGGTCACCCCAGTCCCGCGACGGGGTGATTCGCCAATATATTCGGCGGATATTTTCAGTGAACCCGGCATTCCAATCAGCGGTATCGAGTGACATCAATTCCGCCCCGCGCTCAACTTCGAGGGTTGCCTGAGGAGTGGAGGTGTTTCTCGCCACAAATACCACCTCGGCTGTATCGAGGTCGCGGCTTGTACCGATGCTCAGGCGGACGGTGTCAATCACCCCCTCAAAATTGTGCAAACTGTAGGTCTCAATCGTGAACGAACTGCCATCGGGATAGATGGTTGAGGGAGGAGGAATATAGAAAACATCGGTGAATAGTCGCTGCCATTCAATCATTCCGCCGACGATGAAACCGCCGCTCTCGGTCCTCAGGTCAACCGGTACGATGAACTCTCCAGTGCTTTGGTTGACAGATAGACCAGCAGAAATATTGGCGAGGAAATCTGCCGACAATGGAATCGTGAAAAGGTGGTTGAAAGGTACCGCCTTGTCGTACAGGGTGATGCTGGTATCAGCACTTACGGCGAACTGGAGGATGGTCGGCTGGCCCGGGATGATATCGAGCAAGGGGACGACCACATTGTCGTTTGAGCCGACAACCTGAGTGCTCCATGACCCACGTGAAATCGTGGTGATTGTAGTTGATTCGGTGATGAGACCCAAGCGGGCAAAACCATCGTACGCCTGAGAATAATTATGGTAACCCAAGTTCTTGGAATAGGTCACCCCATAGATGGCGTAGAATTGAAGATTGTTGATGCCATTTACATCGGTAGCGATACCAAAGGGCCCAGAATGTGCCCATTCGTCACTGCCATCTCCTTTCAGGTCGACCGCGGGATTGACGGCAATATCGTTGTACTCGACCTCGACCCGGAGGTCTTTGACCCAGCCATTCTGCAGTAGATCGATGGTTATCTTCAGGTCTTGGATATCGCGTAGGTACAAGCCGTTAACCAGACTGGAGGTGGGTTGTTGAATCAGGATCGCGAGATAAGCGGTGCTGGGACTGGCTTGTGGATTGAGGGAGAGGTAGACATTTTCACAATCACACCAGATGCTGATACTGCGGGCCGGTCGATGAATTGAGATTCCTGCAGTCATCTTTCCGCTCGAATTTGCACTGACATATGCGCCGGAGTCGGAATCCCAGAGCACTGGTAAGGTTGCTGAAGACTCCCATCCGGACGAATCCAACACCGGGACGGTCAGATAGAGATTCGCCCCGACGTGAAGGTTCTGCAACACCGGGGTACGCAGAGCGTCGGTGGTCGCCAGATGCAGGCGAAGGTGAATCGTCGGGTGTTGGTCGGGGCGAATTCCCCTCAGGTCGAGCGGTAAATCACGGCCTGCATAACCAATGATTGGGGTGCCTGAAGAATCGAGAACCGTAGCACTGACCGAGGTCTCGGAAGGAATTTGGCCGCCGATGGCGGCACTACCATAGCCACTCGGCCCAACCTTGATCGGCGGTGATAGCCATTTCCCCGACGGCTCGAACCAATCGACTTCGACACCTACATTATCGATATACCAACCTGCGCCTTCCAAGTAGGTATCAGAGAAGAAGGTGAAGCGGAAGCGAACATTCTGCCCAGACCACGCCGAGAGGTTGCCCTGCTTGGTCACCCACGGTTGAACATTACAGCCGGCCGAGTTGCTCGAGCCGTCAAATATCATCAGGTTGTACAACGGCGAGAACGGATTGACGGTAGAGCGGGTATCATAGAAATCGGGCTCCTGTTGAGCGAACGGAGCCCAGGATAGTCCAGCATCATCGGAGATGAAAATCGTCCCCCCATCCCAGTTGGCCTCGGTGCAGACCCAGTTGTCGAATACCAATCGAGCACTGGCATTGACAGGTATCGACCAATCCTTGGTCTCGAGGTGGGTCAGGGTATTTGCCGCGTATTTGCCGTTCAGTACCAGGCCGGCGCCGTTGCCGTTATTGGGAAAGCTACCCGGGCCCCAGCCACTGCCGTTATTGGTCGTCCCAATCTCCCAAGGACTGCCTCGCTCATGGTTGAGGTGCCAGCCGCGGGCGAACTCAATGGTCGACTCAAAACCGTAGATGACGGTGCTGTTGCCGTTATGGCCATAGTCGGTCAGATATTGCCACTGTTCATTTGCACCTGCCGCCACACCGATTTCGACGCTGTCGTTGGTGGAGAAGTTATCGAGCAGAATATTCACCTTGCCGGCGCTTGAATTAGCATGCAGTATCACATCATCGACCATCACCCCCTCCCAGCCATTGATACTGGCACCGTAGCCGAGCGAGTAATCGGTCTCGACCCGGAAGCGCAACCACACCTTCGACTGATTCTGGAAAATAGTCGGCAGAGGCATCGTGATATCGACCCAGCCGCCGGTCTCGTCGGCATAGGCGATGCCGTTGACTATCAGGCCGATGCCGGGAATTCCCGGCGGCAGGGAAATCTCATACCAGGTTTGGTTATCATTGCTAGCCTCGACGAAGAGGTTGTCGTTCCACCCCCCTTCAAGATCCCAATCGAGTGAAGCGGTGATCTCCATCGGCACGGTCAGATTGGTGGTTGAGAAATTGAAAACTATCCACGCATCGGCATCATTGGCATAGGCGCCGTTCAGATTCCCGTGAAACCAACAGGCGAGCGGCTCACCTTCATTTTCCAAGGTCAGGTTATCGATGAACCAGCCTGGCCCGGTTGTGATGGCATTGGCGTCAGTCCAGATAACGAAGCGTAAACGGAGGTGCTCAGCACTGTGAATACCATTCAAGCCATCCAGGGCAAAGGTGGCCTTTTTCCAACCACTGGCGCTGGCATTTGCGAAACCGGTCAATTGCGGTGAGGCAGTGGGTAGGTCATCCGGGTAACCTCCTTCGGGATTGAGAACCTTCCACTGACCACCATCCAAGGAATACTCCATCCACCCCCCACCCTCATCGAGGTGTATCCAGTAGTCGAATTGGGCACTGTAATTGCGAATCACATTGGGCAGTCTGACCTGAGGCCCCTCAAGCCAGGCGTGAGCCCCGGCCGGTACCCGACTCAAAGAATATCCCAGAGTTGAGACCACCATCCCCCCCTCGGTCGAAAAGGCGGGAATCGTCCCCCCCCAAGATGAGTTGAACAGACCGGTATCATCGCCGACCGTCACATTGGTACCCGACAGATTGAGGTCGCTGGGTGACCACAGCAGGGAATCCGGCCCCGCCGGTAACCAATCGAGGAAGGTCGTCTCCAAGGTGGTGAAATCCTCGTAGGAGCCGACCGATTGGTCTTGTGCCAATGAGAGCGCCCCCTCAAACCTTAACGATGTCGTCAACAAATCTTGCCCGGAGGTGAAATTTGATTTGCCTCCAGCTGACCAACCGGTGCCGTTGCCGCCGGGTTGGTCCCAATCTGTCGATAGGTTGAGCCATCCAGCGGTAATCGTGCCGTTGGTGGGCAGGGTGAAGCCGGTGGTGGAGATTTCAACAGCACCTCCCGGGTTCGCCGGCCGAGGATGGGTCTGGCCTTCCCAAGGGGTCGATTCGCCACCGACAAGCGGCATGGCCGGGGTCAAAATCATCATCAGGGTTAGAAGTGCCGCCAGATGTTTTTGTCGAACCACCACCGCTCCCTCGCATTGTTCAGTGGTGGCGCTGGATATTAACAACCCGCCAAGGCCGTCTATTGTGAATCGGCTTTCGCTAGGAGAAACCATGTGAGCATTCATAGAGCCCCGTAGCCGCAATGCCACCGAACGACATGGTCGGGCGGGAAGAGTTACCTGAGATGGGCGACGAGCGCGCCCGAAAGGTCGAAGACCAACTCTATTCCCTCCAGCGTCAGCAGTTGGAGAGGAACCATCCAATGCCGATGCCCAGATCCGAATTTTGGCAGGAAGTAAGCAATCTGCTCAACCATATCGAAACCAATCTCAATGAAATCGTGCGCGGTGAAGGGCATTCATCGGCGGCCATCGCCGCCAGCCGGCGACAAGCAAATGTACGCCGAGCGATGGCCGACCTTTCCCGCAAGCGGCTGGTGACACTATTGCATCACGCGGTTACTGCCGAACTTCGCAGTAGTGTCAATGGCGATGGAGGCCGGCCTCTAGCGCCTTTGGATTGGTCGCGTTACGACCCGATGGAGCGAGAATTCTACGATGGGCTTGGACAATTGCTGAGCAGATTCAAGCGTAATATCGGTTGGGAAGAGATGATTCAAGGGGTCGGTGAAATGTCCGCCATCCCGGTCCTGGCCGTGGGTACAAAGCAATTGGACGACTTCGTCGAGCAGGCTGGCGGACTGACCGGACAAGGGGCACCGCCGGTCGAGTTGGAGGAGCGATATGAGGAAGAATATCGGGAGCCTGAATTCGATGAGGAGGAACTGATTGCCCAGATCGAGGCCTTTCCCGAGATGATGGAGCAGGCCAACCAACCTATTCCAGAAACCCGAGCAGTGCCTGGGGGTGAGGACATATCTGTATGGGATCTAGCCCCAGCCGAGGCCCAACCTACCATCGTGCTCGATAATCTAATCGAGGGTTCAACCGAGCCGGTGGCAACCACCAAAGCTGAATCCCCCGTGAGTTCAACCGAGCCGGTGGCAACCACCAAAGCCGAACCGACAGCCCCGAATGTCCTGACCCGAATTCGAATCCTCGTCAGCCAAGAAGATGAAGTCTTGACCGAGGATGGTGCTGGATTGAAACTCTCAGAAGGTGATATCCACGTGTTGGATGCAGACATGGCGACCTACCTCGTCGATGCCGGGGTCGCTGAAGTCGCCGCATTGTAGAGGGTACCCGAAAACACCTTCGCGCCGCAACTTGAAGTACGCGCTTATAGCGTAGCGAATTATTTGCATCGACGCCAAGGTTCCAAATCCTCGGACCCACACAGCCTTGGAAAATTCGTAGAGAAAAATTCGCATGAACAGTAACGTTCCGAATACTTCAGCCCCTTACAACCTTGGAAAGCCGCAACGTGACAAACACGATAAGAGCGTAGCGAATGTATTCATCGCCAAAAGCGACATGGTGTAGCGAGGCCACGTTACGGCTTTCAGTTGACGGTCCGCATACTGAGTTCAATACTGACTGTGTCAGGGATGGAGATCCTCGCAATGCTCCTTAGTGCAGTCTGGTCCTTGGCGGTGCTGATCTTCATCTCCAGCAGACGCTTGTGAATACGCATCTCCCAGTGGTCGTAGGTCTCGTTGCCCTCACCGGAAGGTGCCTTGCGGCACGGGACTATCAGACGGCGAGTAGGTAGTGGTATCGGGCCGCGCAGTTCAACTCCACCGCTATCGCAGATGGCCTTGATCTGGTCGCTGACGAAATCAATATCGCGGTGATTCTCACCAGTCAATTTGATGACGGTGACTCCAGCCATTGATTCACGTTCCCTACTTTCCTGTATCAGAGTTAATTCTCAGGGACTCACTTCTTATCAATCTTGATGCAAACACCAGCTGCTACGGTCTTGCCCATGTCACGAATGGCGAAGCGGGAAAGTTCAGGGAACTTGTCCATCTGCTCGATTGCCAGTGGCTTGGTCGGTTGGAAGCGAACCAATCCAGCATCACCGGTCTTCATGAAACTGGGGCTGGTCTCCTTACCGGCCTTGTTCTGCTTCTCGATAAGTTCGAGGAAGCGGCAAGCAACTTGAGCGGTGTGGCAGTGGAATACCGGAGTGTAGCCGACGGAAACCGCCTTTGGTATGTCCATTATTTGGATTTGTCCGACAAAGGACTCATCGTGGCGGACGAAAGTCGGCTCGTTGTCGGTATATCCAGCAACGTCACCACGACGGATGTCGGTGGCGGAAAGTCCACGGACGTTGAAACCGACGTTGTCTCCAGGCCCGGCCTTGGGCACCGTGGTGTGATGCATCTCGATACTCTTTACCTCACCACTCTCCTGACTTGGATTGAAGACGATGGTCTTTCCAGCATGAAGGACACCGGTCTCGATCTTGCCTACCGGCACGGTACCGATTCCGCCGATCTTGTATACGTCTTGGATTGGCATTCGTAGCGGTTTGTCGATTGGCTTGGGTGGCATCTGAATCTGGTCGATCGCCTCAAACAGGGTTGGGCCACTATACCATGACATCTTATCCGACTTGTTGAAGATGTTGTCACCCTCAATGGCGGAGGCGGGAATCATCGGCACGTCATCTGGTTTGAAGCCAGCCATCTTCAGCAGGTCGCTGACCTGACTACAGGATTCCTTGTACTTGTCCTCAGACCACTCGACACCGGAGATATCCATCTTATTGACCAGAACGATGAGTTGCTTGACGCCGAGAACACGAGCCAGGAAAGCGTGCTCCTTGGTCTGGGCGTTGACGCCATCGTTAGCCGCACAGAGTAGTACCGCGGCATCGGCTTGGCTGGTACCAGTGATCATGTTCTTGACGAAATCACGGTGGCCAGGAGCATCGATAACAGTCCAATAATAGTTAGGGGTGAAGAATTCCTTATGCGCCACATCGATTGTGATACCGCGCTCGCGCTCTTCCTTCAATCCGTCCATGACGTAAGCGAAACCGAACCCGGCCTTGCCGCGCTCCGCCGCTTCCTTCTCAAACTTCTCGATAACGTGCGCTTCGATATGACCGCTGTCCAGCATCATTCGTCCTACTGTGGTCGATTTCCCGTGGTCGACGTGACCGATGAAAACTATGTTCAGGTGCGGTTTGCTCTTATCTTCCCATCGCGAACTCATGGTATTTTCTCCAATTATCGACCCGGCGACAGCCATCCCCTATTTCAACGCGCCGGTATTAATCCGCGTCGTGCCAATTCCCTCGAAGGGAGAGAGGTGAGCCGTTTCTCTGGTCATGAAATAACGTTTTATTTCAATTCTATCACATTACCAAGCACCCTCACAATATTGCCCAGTAATCGAAAAGGAGAAGTATGTCAGTGCAGACTTCAACACCATGCCTGCACAAGGAGGTGTCACTCGTATCGCCGGTGCTGGCGGATTTTGGGGTGACCAGGTGATGGCGCCAATCACCCTGATGGAAGGGGCTGATGTCGATTATCTGACGATGGATTATCTCTCCGAAGTCACGATGTCGATAATGCACAAACAGAAGGCGCGCGATAAAACCTCGGGCTGGGCCACCGACCTGTTCGATTGGCTCGAAGCCGGAGGCTTGGAATTGCTCAAGAAAAACAACACCAAATTGGTCACCAATGCCGGGGGAGCTAACCCGGGTGCCTGCGCCGAGGCAGTGCTCGGGCTGGCGTGTGCACTGGGATGGGTCGATTGCCAGATCGCGATGGTGGTGGGGGATGATATTCATCCACAAATCGAGCATATGAACGCCGATGGGATTCTTACCGATTTATCGGGTAAAACGGTGGATGAAGCCCTGACGGCGAAATTGATTTCTGCCCATGCCTACATCGGTGCAGGCCCTATCGCCAGAGCACTCGAGCAGGGTGCGGATATCGTGCTCAGCGGGCGGGTCGCGGATGCCAGCCTCATCGTCGGTTCGATGTTACATGCCGAGGGTTGGGCGAAGAACTCCGTAGCGGCGGAGTTACCGATCTGCAGCCCGATAGAATCTTGGGCACCGATGGAATTACACCACCCGCTGGATGTTATCGCCGGATGGACCTTGGCCGGGCATTTAATCGAATGTGGGGCTCAGGTAACCGGTGGAAATGCCGATTCGTGGGCCGATATCACCGACTTGGTGAATCTCGGCTATCCAATCGCTGAGATCGCCACCGACGGTTCGTCGGTCATCACCAAGCCAGAAGGAAGTGGTGGTGCCGTGACCCGCGCCAATGTCGCCGAGCAGATGTTGTACGAAATCGGCGATCCGGCTTCATATCTCACCCCCGATGTGATTCTCGACATCACCGCGGTATCTCTCGACGAAATCGGTACCGACCGGGTAGCGGTGGCGGGGGCACGTGGGCGGCCGCGACCCGATAATCTCAAGGTCTCATCATGCTTTTTGGACGGCTGGTTCACATCGGCAACGCTGCTGGTACCAGGCCCGCAGGCCATCGCCAAGGCCAAGGCGACCGATTACATCCTCCTCAGCCGCCTTGCGAGGCTGGATGAATTGGTCATTCACACCGAGTTCCTCGGCACCGGAATCACCATGCCGAAGGGGGGGATAGAACTCCAGGAGGACCTGCCGGAAGTGATGATTCGCTGGTCGGTGAAATCCCCGAACCGTACCGATGTCGAGATTTTCGGCAAGTCGGTGGCACCGTTGGTGCTGACCGGCCCGGCCGGGGTGTGTGGCTATTCAGCCCGACCGCGCCCCCGATCACAATTGCGCTTTGTACCGCTCTTGGTGAGTCGGGAGACCGTAGAAGCCAGAGTTGAGATTCCGATGCTGAGAACCCTGCGCAAGGCCTTGACCGAGCGCCGCCCGGATTTGGAGACTCGGGTCTTCAATCGCCTGCAAAGGATATCTGAGAATGAGAACCGTATAATCACCAAGCGAATCGCCGGCCGGGTTCTGCGTGGACTCGAGCGACCAGTCGGTAGGGGGAAGGTCGATTGAGCACGGTCTGGCTGCCGTTGGGGGTAATCGCCCACGCCCGTTCCGGCGACAAGGGTGATATGGTTAATATCGGCATCATCGCCCGTGAACGACACTGGTTTCCGGTGCTCAAGCAAGGGGTGACCAGCGGCTGGTTGGCCGAGGCCTGGGAAGAGCAGGTCCTAGGGCGTATCAAGGTCTACGAGGTGCCGGGAATCGGGGCACTGAATTGTATCATGGAGAAAGCCCTGCAAGGTGGGGGAACAGTGTCCTTGCGCACCGATGCCCAGGGTAAATCGATGGGCCAGGCGACCCTTACGGTCAGGGTCGAGATTGACCGGGCTCTGGCCGAGCGGCTCGGTGTCCCCTTAGATGAAGCCAGCCAAGACCGCAGGGGTACCATCCCAATTCCAGTTTTAGCCTAAACTCCCTTTGAACGAAGGCCGTGCCTAGAAGCGAATCCTAGTGGCCTTCGCTATTTGTAAGTGAGTAGGATTCTGAACTCAACCACTTGCACATCATTGTAGCGGTCATTGTGGATCTTCACCGTCCACTCACCATCGTTGTAACGGTCGTCGCGCATCTGCGAGCGGGATATCGAAGTCTGCAGGCAGTAATCATCCTCGGAACACTCACCTGCGGTTCTCTGTTCATCCGGAATTGCCGAGGTATTCCAAACCTCATCATCGCTCTCATTGAAAATGTAAATATCCAATTTATTGCGATTCTGCTCACTGCCGCCGCCGACCACCCAATCACTATCCTGTATGGGATAGGTCAACCAGAATTCAGCCCGGACGATGGTATTGCCGGCATCGTCATCGTAAACCACGGTGTACTCAAACCAGGTCTCGCCGGGCTGGCCATTGCCGGTTGTCGAAGTGCTGCCGGGCTGATTGAAATCTTTCCAGATTCCCACATAGTTGACATAGACCTTGAATTTCATCGAATCATTGAATCCCTCGTCATTGGAGACCCTTAGCCGTAATTCATATTCTCCCGGGGCAATCCCAGTCCATTCAAAGGTCTCGCCGCTGGCATCGTCATCATTGTCAGCAATTCCATCCTCGTCGCTATCGGTCTTGGTGTCGAGGTCCCACGACCACTGGGTGAGATAGGCCTGTTCTCCACCGGCGGTACTGGCACTCGAGTCGAGCAGGATATTGGTGGTGGCATCAACCTCATTGTCGGTTGAATCTTTATCCTCGCAGATGTAGATGAGATAGCGGTCGTTATCATTTGAGGGATTGGCGCCATCATCACCGTCGCAGTCATCCTCAGCCCAGGTCGTTCCCGGATCGGCGGTCGGCACCGCGGCATCGGCTCCCAGAACCGTCAACTGCTTGGTCACCTGGTCATCTCTATTGCCATCGGTGACGGTGAGTATCACGCTGTAATTCCCCTCCAGAGGGTATGACCACGTGGCGGTACGACCGGTATCATCGACCGAGCCATCGCCATTGAAATCCCAACGATAGGTTAAGGTCCCATCTTGGGGTAAGGAAGCCGAAGCGTTGAAAAAAACCGAATCACTCACCTTGATGTTGGTGCTCGGCTCATAGGCGAAATCGGCTCGCAGAGTTACCCTGCCATCATCATCATCAGCGAAACAACCGGCCATCGAACTGGTGATGGTGAGAAGGGACAGCAACAGGGTGGCCACGGCAGGTCGGGTCATCAATTGCCGGCTCGGCACCTCAAACATCAAGGATTCGCTCGCGAGTCATCCTCTTTGTCTATTCCGAAACCATGTTTGTGCCGCGAAACGGGAACTTTTCCACTTTCCCTCAATAATCCTCATAGGTGAAATGTGTTGGGTTGGGAGCATGCGTGAGTACTGCATCAAGTTACCCGACCTCCCCGGAGAGATGGCGAGTCTGTGCGAATCCCTGGCTGAAAATCAAATAAATATCCTGACCGCGGCGGCGATGACCGCAACCGGAGCGGTATTGGCGATAGTGACCGAGGATTACGAGGCGACCTGCGCGGTATTGGATTCCTTGGGACATGAATACCACGTCGAGGAAGTGCTCTTGGTCACCCTACCGCACCAGCCGGGGGCGCTGGCCGGGCTATCTCGGACGATGGCCAATGCCGGAATCAATATCAAGTCAATCTACATCATGTCAAAAGATGAAACCCAAGGCGTCATCGCCTTCACTGTCGACGATGTTGAAGCGGCCCGGGAAATGATCTGAACAGAAAAACATACCGCTGAGTGCCCGGGGTGGGTTTAACCTGTTGGATGGGTAGCGTTCCGAAGGACCCACGCAAAGCCCATTCAAACAACAAAGCCATTCGCATGGGTATTCGGATAGACCCTTGCGAACAGTCCATATTCGATTATTTGGTATATTGAAATAAATGGACAATGATTAATTGATTACCTCAACAACAAGTATCCATGCGAAGAGTACCCCTTGTAATTTGTTTGATGATGATGACTGTATCCCTTTCTGGTTGTATCGGCGGAAATGATATTGAAACTGACGAAGGTGATGATATTATTTTAGAAGATACAGATGATTGGCCGACATATTATGTTCCATCAGCAAGTGATTTGCCAAACTGTGTTACATCTATACTCGGCCGCCTGTATTATGTAGAGGCCGATACAAATTTCCAAGCTTGTATGTCCACTGGATGGCAAGTTGTTCAAATTGGAGGTTCCAGTGCAAATGTAGTGTTGAATCAAGTGCCAATAGTTGAAACCAATTATTGGTTTCTTGATGATGGTTTAGTAACCGATATTTCAGGAAATGGCGAACCAGATCACAGCCTAATAGGCTTACATTGGGATGCGAAAGATATTGATGGAACTATTTCGCAAATCGGTATTGATTATGATGGTGACAATGCTATAGATATCAATCTTCCAAGTAATTCCGGAGTGCATTCGGAAGATGATTATACGCTCCCAAATGGAAATGTGATATCTGGGTTATTTGCT
Organism: Candidatus Poseidoniales archaeon; assembly: GCA_028283345.1. Taxonomy (GTDB): domain Archaea; phylum Thermoplasmatota; class Poseidoniia; order Poseidoniales; family Poseidoniaceae; genus UBA60. The sequence continues at coordinate 563 of JAPOGE010000017.1, read as the reverse complement.
GTACCACTTGACCAAGGATTGACCGTTCACAAGTCAATGACTCCATCTACTTGTTTGCTTAGCATTACAAGAACAATCACAGTAATCGCAATTGATGATGGTGGCGCCACAGGGATGTCTTCACAAACCATGTCTGCATTTGACCCCAATCTATACAATCCCATTGGAAGTTATCATTTCATCACTGCTTATGACATCATGGATAGCACTTGGTTGCAACCTTTCATTCCAACTTCCGACTATGATTGGATTATGGGCAATGGAGCTAGTCCTTGCCCACAGATTCCGACATTCTCATTGACAGCAGGTACTTCGTTCACAACAGGAACCAGTGATATTATTGCAACCTTAACCTTGGATTCAGGTATTGCTACTGGAATAAGTGAAGAGGACTGTAATGCAGATAATTTTTATGTAATTATTGAGCATTCATCTGGAAGCACTCAATGGTTTGGTTGCCAGACTTGGAATCAAAATACAGACCTAACAATCACACCAAGTGCTACAGGTACAACAACGAATACATGGGTAATTACTGAGGATGGCACCGATATTTGTTCAGC
>JAPOGE010000179.1 GCA_028283345.1 Candidatus Poseidoniales archaeon | reverse complement strand
AGTGCTTCGGCATTCTTCAGTTCCACCATCACTCACAGATTGTGTTACGCTTAATCTTTCGATCATTAGTACCCCTGAAATTTACGACTCGCTCACAGAACACTTTCCGAAAGCAATCTCAGTCTTTGGTGTTCATTTACTTGCTACTTCTGGTGTAAATGACGAAACTTTGCTCCATGCTGCTGCAGTAATGGCAGGCTATCTCGATGATGACAGTGACGGAATTGCAAACGACCCTGCTGTAGTTCAGGCTATGGTAGATGCTAACGCAGCAATGGTGATACCTCGGACTCAATATGAATTGGATATGATTATTGAACAACTACCGGAATCTTTCCATGTGAAAATGGATGAAGGCGAATTTGCCTTACAGGATCTCTATGAAGATGAAATCCATCCAGGTGGGCGAAGTGCTAACACTTTTGATGCAACCCTTGAGGAAGTGCTCCATCTGATTACACATGTTGGTTATACTACCGCTTATCCAGACGATTTTGCTGAGGCTCCAGGATCAACTCTAACAATTGCAATGGATGAAGCCAGAGGCGGCCATTACGAAGAGGATGATATAGACGATTGTGAAGAGGAAGAGGGGCCTTGTGCGCTTCCAACAGGAGGATATTCAGAATCTTCATGGTATCATTACGATGATGGAACTTGTGATTATTCTTGTATGGCTACTGAGTACCTCTATTGGGCTCTGACCACACATCTAGGTGCTCAGAGCGATAGTGGACGTTGTTATTGGATAAGTGAAGAATGGGAGCCATGTACTCGAGAACAATTGGCACAGACCGATCCTGCAATTGTTTCACTTATTGAGAGTAGTACCTTAGCAAGGTCATTACCAAGTGGAGAACACTGTCCTGATAATCCGGGCGACAATGACATCCAAGGATGTATGAATGTGAATGCCACGAACTATAATCAAAATGCTACAGTTGATGATGGCTCCTGCATAATGCCAGAACCAGAGCCCGAACCGGAACCTGAACCTGAACCTGAACCTGAACCTGAGGAAAATACTGAATTAGATCCAGACTCGAAGGGCGAGAATTATTCCTCTGAATCCAGTTCTTTTACGGTAATCAGAATAATACTGCTGCTGATATTGGGTTTGATGATAATCCATTTTGCCATCAATAAGATGCGTGGAGGCGGATTGGGCGAAGGATGATTTGGCATACACCGAGTTTCCACCTAGGCAAAGTCGGCGTAGAACTCACAGTAGTCAGACAGCATTCGCTCGGCGGTGAAATCGGCCCCGGTCGATATCGCCCCGCGCACCAATTCCAACCAGGATTTCTCTCCCGCCTGCCAGACCGGCAATACCTCATTCTCCAACACATCGAGTACCGCTTCACCATCTCGGTCATCATCCCGGTCATCATCCTCCCCACCGATCGCCCAGCCATTGAGGCCGTGTTCACAGGCCTCGGGCCACCAGCCATCGAGAATCGAGCAGTTCGGCACCCCGCTCAAACTCGCCTTCATT
>JAPOGE010000178.1 GCA_028283345.1 Candidatus Poseidoniales archaeon | reverse complement strand
CTCTGTTCATCACTGCTGATGAGGGGTACTATCCTGCTTCCAGCGCAGTCTCCTCTTCGCTTGCTCCTCGCCGTGTGTCCTTTGAATTCTATTGTTTTTATTCGGACGCACTACGTACGTTGCTGATAAGCATCAGCAGATAGTTCAGCAATCGCGGTGATGCCAAAGGATTCGACATTGAAGGAGGCGGTGCGATTTGCGTGCTCGAGCGCTACCCGCATCTGCTCAAGTTCCGGTAATCCGTCTATTCCCTCGCTCAGCAGGTGCGCCGCCATCGCCCCGGCGAAGACATCACCACAACCGGTCGGGTCAATGACCACATCGGCCTCTCTCCCTAAGCAATGAATAACACCCCATGGTCCGAAAGCGACCGCACCCTTTGCCGCCAGTTTCACCACCACGATATCAGGTCCTTCAAGCCCTTCCAAGCATTCTCCTGCAAGCAGAGACTCGGCTCCTTCCTCAACGCTTGAGTGCCCGGTGAGCATTGCCAACTCGGTAGAATTGAGAACGGTGATATTCGCGGCTGATAGTACCCTGCACAACTGTTCACGTTCCTCGTCAATCCACTTATTCATGGTATCGACAATCAATAATTTGGAGTTGATTTGCACCAATAGATCCTCTTGCAGGCGCGGATGAAGATTGGCACAGAGAAATATCTCTGTCTGCAGGAATTTCTCGGGTACGTCGGCAACGAAGTCCATTAGGACATTCAGGTCAGTAGAGATGGTAATCGCATCATCACCTTCACTCTGATAGCGGCCATGCCAGCGAAAAGTCTCGCCTTGAAGGCGTGATACACCGCTCAAATCCAGTGGGCGAGATGCGAGTAAATCCCAATCTTCGCGGCGGAAATCCTGACCGACGACTCCGAGCAATCCGATTCGTGCAGTGTCGAGGTGGAAGCGAGCCGAGATACCGGCATAGGTTGCCGAGCCTCCTAAAGATTCGTCAGATCTTCCCGCCTCACTCTCGATGGTATCGTAGGCAATACTGCCGGCAATCAGTAATTCCATGGTAACAACCGGTGCGAAGGGTTGCGCCTAAACAACCTTACTGGCCCAACAATTCTTGGTGCTCATCGATATACTGGATAGTGATGTTACGGGCTCTGAAATCGGATTCATCCATTATTCGGCGGTGCAATGGTATCAGCGTCTCAACCCCTACTATACGGGTCTCATCCAGTGCCGTCCTCATCCGGGCAATCGCACTTTCTCGGGTATCACCCCAAGCCAGCAATTTGGCGAGAAGACTGTCGAAACATCCCGGCATAACATAGCCGACATGAGCATGGGTATCGCAACGGATACCATATCCGGAGGGGAAATGGCAATCCCACAATTTCCCCGGTGAGGGGGCGAATCCAACCGGGTCTTCGGCGTTGATTCGGCACTGAATGGCATGGCCACGCCATGAAATGTCATCCTGAGAAAGAGGGAGCGGCTCGCCTTGGGCAACCCTGATTCCGAGTTCCACCAGATTGCAACCGGTGATCATCTCAGTAACCGTGTGTTCGACC
>JAPOGE010000177.1 GCA_028283345.1 Candidatus Poseidoniales archaeon | reverse complement strand
CTGATTTATTTTCAGTGGTTTCAGGAGTAGATGGAAAAAACCCGCAAGGATGGATGACAGAAGGGATTGCTCAAAAGGTGCCAATTCCAACAATCATCTTCTCGGGAAAAACCGCATGCGACACGGCAATAACTAGTTTCTTTCAGTTTGGAGATATTGAGGTTGAAGATGTCATCTTCTTAGATGGCGGAGGAATACACATCATCCAACAAAACCGAAAAATAAGAGTCAACATCAATGATGACTTTTCAACAGAAATAATCATCGAGTAGTATGATTGGGGTTCTAATCCTCGTACATCACTAAAGCTTGAAACAGAATCGCACCAAGGCCATTGCATACACCGCCTTGCGGAATCCAACCTCTCCTTATCCATTGATTGACTACGTCCATCAATTCTGAAATAGTTTCGCCTTCTACAACTGCATATCTTTTCGGGGCCTGCATGACTTCCCGATATTGACTTACTTTATTTGTCTTCTTTCGCTAGAAAGTGCCTCAATCATGAATATGACAATAATATTTGGTCAAATAAATTGATGAGTTGTTCTATTGTGATGGGCGACCAACCGCATGAGTCATCCAACCTGCTTTCTCAAGTGCATCTAAATCGAGCACTCGCCGTCCATCATAGATGATCGGGTTTCTCATTCGCTTCGCCAGCCCAACCCAATCCAAATCTGTGCAGGCCTTATGCGCGGTTACCAGAATCACCATATCAAAACCTTCAGCGGTTATGATGTCGCCGACCACATCTACCTCTTCAGGGAATTGAGATGGGTCGATATGTGGGTCGAATGCTGAGACGTTGAGTCCCTTGGCTACCAAAGCCTCGGTCAATGGTTTCGCCGGCGTCTCCCTCGGGTCGCCGATCTCGGGTTTGTATGACCAACCGAGTAGAAGAACACGTCCTTCTCCGGCGGCTACTCCTGCCTTGTAAATCAAATCATAGATAACTCCGGCAACGTGCCCCGGCATCGAGCGATTTACCGCTCTCCCAGCGGTGATTAACTCGGCTGGTACCCCGACTTGTCGGGCGCGCTGAATCATGTAATAGGGGTCGACCGGGATGCAATGACCACCGACGCCGACCCCGGGGGTATATCTATGGAAGTTCCACTTCGTCGCCGCGGCTGAGAGAACATCTTCGACATCGACACCGATTTCCGGGAAGATTCGTGCCAACTCGTTTACCAAGGCGATATTTACGTCACGCTGGACGTTTTCGATGAGTTTAGCCGCTTCAGCGACTTCGATGAGACCGACATAGCGAACATCTTCACTGGTCAACTTGGAGTAAAATGCTACTAATTCGTTACCAACTACTTCATCACTGCAACCGATTACTCGAGCGACCTGCCGTACCCCTCGTGCGGCATCCCCGGGGTTGAACCTCTCCGGACAGTAGGCAATGGTCACGTCAACACCCACTACCAGCCCCAACTCCTCGACAATGGGTAGCCAAGTCTCTGCTGTAACACCAGGATAGACGGTGGATTCGAGGACCACGATAGTGTTCGAGCCACGCTTTAGCGATTCAAAAACTGCTCGTCCGGCTTCGGCTACGAATGAAAGGTCGGGCTTCAGGTCAGGGGTTACCGGGGTCGGCACTGTAACCAATACC
>JAPOGE010000176.1 GCA_028283345.1 Candidatus Poseidoniales archaeon | reverse complement strand
CAAGCTAGAACCTCGCTGTCAAATTCGCTCTTGTAGACATCATCATAGTAGGATAACTCGGTCGGTGGTAGTCCCGCATCGAGTGGAATGAGTGCAACCACATCTCTCGGCTGCGCTGCGGCCTTGGCCGCTTGAGCGTGGCGAGCCGCCAATTCAGCGGCAAAACCAGTGCGCAGATTGACTTTTTCCATCCCGCATTGGCGGGCTATTCGAATCACCAGGTCGGGAGAGATTCCGTGGCTGTCATTAAGGGTGAAGAGAATCTCATCATCTAGTTCAGTCGATGATGAATCGACGTCCCTGAGCATATTCCGGACAACGTTCTCACCCTTGCGCAACATTTCATGATAGCGCTCCTCTTCCAAGACCAGTATCGACAGCAAGCCCTCTCGGGTCTGGGTCATCTCCTCCCCGGTACGGTTCACCTCCAGATGGTGTTCGCCCAATTCTGCCAGCGAGGTCGTTATCCCAAGGTCGTCACGCATCCGCAATACTCGTCGCGCCAGCATCCGTGCGAGATATCCGGCATTGGAATTGGAGGGTACCAAACCATCTCCGAGCATATGGCAAAGCGCATGCATATGGTCGGGAATAGCATATATCGAAGCCAAAGGGCGAGTGATTGCGCGCAGTGATTCCTCGCTGATTTCAACACCATTATCTGCAAGACGAGAAATGAATGTCTGCATCAATTCACTTTCATCGGAACCGATTTCAATATTCATGATACCCATCAACTTGGAAATCTCTCCCAACAATTTTTCCAAATCACCTCCGGCATATTCAGTAATCAGGGCATCGAAGTCGGACAATTGTTTAAGCCAGGCAACCGATTCAGGATAAATCGCTTCGTAAATCGTCGGCGTGCCGGCTGCGGCCCAGCAGAATCTCTCCAGACCGTAGCCGGTATCGATTATCTGCAGTGGCATCTCACGGTAGCGCAGGCCCTTGATCTCAACCTCACCCTCAGGGTGTTCCTCCATGGTCATGAAAACCAGGGTGGCCAATTCCAACCCTCCGACGATGACCTCGACCGCAGGTCCAGCATTACCACCACCCGACCACGGATTCTCCACATAGGTGATCTCATTGGCATCGATGCCCAGAACATTGACTAATAGGTCATCGCATAACTCGACACATTCATTCATCCAATAATGGACCTCGCCCTCTCCGGGCCGATTGAATGCGTGATGTGCCATCATTTCAAAGGTCGTCAAATGACGCCCTGAACGACCTACAGCATCGACATCGGTAAGGCGGATACAAGGCTGGGAAATCGTCAGCGGATTTGCCGGCGGCTCGACCAACCCGCTGGTCACATGGGGCTGGAAATCGGCGATGGAGGCAATCGTGAGATGAATATCATCGCGCCAGCGCGCCAACACCGGATAGGGGTCGACCACCGTATGTTGTCGTTGTTCAAAGTAATCCAGGAAGACTTTACGCATGCGGTCCTTGAGTTCCTTCCCGAGCACATCGAAACCCTTGATCAGGGGATTACCGATGAAGGTATACTCGTCCTTCGAGGTATCTCCACAGGTTGTTCTGCTGTGGTCACGGGCCCAGAAAAACAGCCCACTGACCTCGCACTCAATCCGTTGCAATCCGTGTTCCTTGAAATACGGTAAA
>JAPOGE010000175.1 GCA_028283345.1 Candidatus Poseidoniales archaeon | reverse complement strand
GGTAAGCGAAGGTAACTAGTTCCCTGCACCAAAGTTAAGCCCGCCATTCAGGCCGGCCCCGTATCCCAAGTAATTCACCAGCAGATAGAAAGTGCAGATGATAAGTGCCATACGCAACCCCTTAGGCATTTCCTTTGAACTGTCTTGGAAGCAGAGGTAGATTAATCCTAAGACGATTAAGCCCGGGCCGAGTTGGCCCATCAAAATCGATTTTCCTTGATACTTTAATATCAATTTATTGTGCTCTTCTAAATCATCATAATAAATCTCCATCGCATCTTGATAAATGTCCACTGCAAATGAATAATTCTCATCTTCTACTACACTCAGACCACTTACTCCGTCGATATCGAAATCAGATGATTGGGGTGCATCGGGATTATCCGGTGCCTCGGTGTAATTTGCCGAATAATCATATGTTGATGACAATATCAACATGATGAAACCAAGGGTGATGGCTGTCGTTACTAAAATCTGGGAGACCAACCATCCACGGTCGGAAATCCGCTCGGTAACGACATTGGCATTGCTTGCGCGCTTCTTGTCCAAAGTTTCCAGCATCGGCGCTATTGGGGATGAGTACCCCGGAGTTGGATGTGGATTATTCGCCGCAGCGACCACCGGGCTTACTGACGAGGCCTCAAAACCCGGAGTTGCTGGAACCCATTGCTGCCTCAATTCATCCCACTGCTTGTCGCCATCTTGACTCATTACCATGGTTGTCCATATAACTGAGGCTAGTTATTGTTTCGCGTAGGCAACTAGAATTCGCTTCGAAGTACGGCCTTCGTAGGGGCGGGATGGATGGTCTTGGGTGAAAAATGAACCATTCAACTGAATGTTAGTACAGCAGTAATCCGAAAAGCGTGGGTGATTGGCGCAAAGGCCGAAATCCGTAGCGAATCGTAGTGGCCTTTGTTTATGAACCGCCAAGTTGATTTGCGCTCATGGCGACCTGTGTCGATGACCTCCCCTATAACCTTGAGTTGACCTATGATTGTGCATCGGAGTGGATTGGATACGGTCCGATTTCAGCCCTGTTGATCATCATTATCGGTTTTCCTCTTGTCAAGATTTTCCAAAAATACCTGCGCCGCTTTTTCGATAAAACCGATTTCGATGAGGGGATTGAGAATTTCATTTACCGGGTCACCGGAATCACGCTATGGGTGATTCTACTACTGACTGCCGCCAACGAGTTGGGCATCAATGTCACCGGGCTTGTCGCAGCATTCGGTATCCTCGGTCTGGCTGTCGCCTTCGCTGCTCAAGACACGATGGAGAATGTCATCGCTGGCATCTTCATCATCATCGACAAGCCGTTCCGCATCGGCGACCGAATCCTCCTGCCTAAGAGTCTGGGAGGAACCTACAGCAGTTGGGGTGACGTCAAGGATATCGGCCTGAGAACAACCCATGTTCGCTCCACCGACGGGATAATGCTCACCATACCCAATAATCTGTTGACCAAGGAGGTTGTCGTCAATTTCAGTCGCAGTAATGACGTTGAACTGCGGGTGCGAATCAGACTGGGGCTGACACCGACATGGGGGAACGTCAGCAAAGCCGAGGAAATAGCCAAGGAAATCGCCCTCAAGCACCCCGACATCTGTCAGGAGAAGCCCAAACCACCAGAGGTCGT
>JAPOGE010000174.1 GCA_028283345.1 Candidatus Poseidoniales archaeon | reverse complement strand
TTCGGTTTGAGCATTGGCGTGGTGACCGGTACCAGCGCGGTGCTGACCTGGTTGACCACCCAAGCGGCGGCGGCGACTACCGAGTACCACATCGCCGGCCAGAGCGAGAATACGAATATTGTTCAAAGCGAGAATTCAACCAGCCACGGAATCACCCTCACAGGACTGTTGACCAACACCACCTACGTCGTGATCATCAGTGTAGATGGCGCCACTTCGGTGAGCTTGAATCTCACCACCACCGATGAGGTTGACCTGACCCCTCCTGAGATTCTCAATCTCGCCGCCGAGGTCTTGGAAAGTGGTCAAGCAAGGGTTTCTTGGTTCACTTCAGAAGCCACCACCGAGCACCTGTCCTGGGTTGGCGGCGAGCATAGCGGTGATACGGTCGCGCGCTCCAAGTCGCACCAGATCATCTTGACCCTGCCCGGCGGTGAATATGCTCTCGTCGTCACCGCGGTGGATGCCGCGGGCAATTCGAACACTTCGAGTTTCATCGTCAATATTCCCGGCGATGGCAGTGGTGGCACTGCCGGAAGCGGTGGAGATGACGAAGTCGTCTGTCCTGCCGACGGTGGTTGTGAGGATGAGAATGATGAGAAAGGCTCGGTTCTATTCGAGGTTCTCGCCTCTCCCGCGATTCAGATTGTATTGCTGGTCATAGCGATTCTTGTCGGACTGTCCTTCTGGCGCGTCAGCAGAACCGAAGGCCGAACGTCGTAACGTTTCGTAGTGGCCTTCGTTTTCAAGCAAATGGAATTGACGCGGTCTTGTGGGTACCTAGGTTTATCACCGTCAGGATACATGGTTTCGGCTGAAACCCGAGCATCTTCTGATATGAGGTCTGGTCCTGCCAGGTCGATGAACAGACCAAGGTCGTCCCCCTGAAGTCGACACAGGCATGGCCGTGCACGTGTCCGGTGACAAAAATATCGGGGATGGTGGAGATGACCATATTATCCTCGGGCTCGGGTGAGAGCGGAGTTTTCCCCCCCCATTGTGGGGCGAGGTGACGCCGAGTCATCATTTCCCGCATCGCCTGCACCGGGTTGGCATAGGTGACATTACGCATTCCCGCGACATAGTCGTCGATACTCTTGCCGTGGTAGGACAGTATGCGAACTCCGTGCAGGGAGAAATCACAGGGATTGCCGACGAAAGTGGTGGTGTTGTAGGCTTGCTGTATCTCCGGCTCTAGTGCAGGTTGCGGCTCTGCTGGCCTGACCGCATCGTGATTTCCGGGCAACATGACGCACTCCACCCAATCTGGGAGCAGGTGCAACAATCGGGCGAACTCGTCATACTGGTCATACAGGTCGAGGATGGCTAATTCCTTATCCTGATTGGGATAGATACCAACCCCATCTACACAGTCTCCCGAGAGGATGAGATACTTGATGGTGCGAGCCAGTGGGTCGGTGTGAAACCACTGCACCATCTTCTGCCATTGCGCCGCCAGGAAGGTCTTGCTACCGACGTGGATGTCGGACAGGAAGGCGACGCTGACGGCGGCATCTGGTGCCGAGGTGCGCTGGCGTCGAGGCAGTGGTGGGAAGTGCAGGTCATCGACATAGAACAGGTCACCGGATTGGCTGAACGAGCCTGAGACGCCGACGACATCATCGGGCATCAATCCGTGTTGGATGTAGGGGTTGGGGTCGACCTCGATCTTGCGCACCAGAC
>JAPOGE010000173.1 GCA_028283345.1 Candidatus Poseidoniales archaeon | reverse complement strand
ATAATAGCCCCACGCTTAGAGCCATCCATCGGATCAGTCACAGTCTCTCGTGGCGAAAGCACAGTGGTCAGGTTGGCTTCAGCACCTGCTCGGCCACTGCTTTGGTCAATCTTCTGCTCAGGTAATTCAATATCTTGAAACTCAGTTATTCCAATCGTAATTGAACTGATGAAAATTACAACAATCGAAAACAATACAGCTACGTTGCGCATGTATGTGCGATGATGTACAATGAAATAAAACATTTGAGATACTTATCAGGAAGTGAAAATAATAATCCAACACCAAAAACTCCTAGCGCGTCGAAAAAACGGCGGAATTGTTAATGCGATACCCGCCTACCCAATACCAGTGCGAACATGAGCGATGCGAGACAATATTACGATTCGCTGATAGGTCAAGGATACCCACCTCATGAAGCATTACCTTATACTCAACAATACTTCCCCGATTTCCAAAACATCGAATCTGTTTTCGATGCACCTGATGTTGCCCCCCCAACCCTCATAGTCGAACAACAATACGTTCAGCAACCGGTCATGGTAATGCCGCATACGAGCCCTGGCAGTAAGACAATTCTCTATGTGGTAGGCGGAATTTCAATCGCAGTGGTTGGATTGGTACTTCTTGCGGGATTGCTATATGTCTGGGCCTCAGATTTGGCCACTCAAGAAAATGATGATAATCAGACCATTGCCGGAACATGGTATAATCCGGTGCAGACATTTACTTTCTCTAGTGATGGCGATATGGAAGATAATGCCACCACTTTTGTTGAGTGGAGGGTTGAAGGAAATAATCTGTACTTAGTTGATTCAACAGATCCAGGATATGAATACTACTTCCGCTATTCAATATCTAACGATGTGCTCTTTGTGGCACCGATTGACCATGATTATGTATCAGTAATCGAAGAAGATTGTACAGCACATACTAGAGGTAGCGCCGGTAAATATGACTCTGGTTTTGAAAATATTGTTGTGAGGGCAGAATGGCCTGATTGGTGCAACCCTGAAGAATAGGGAGGGTTATCGTCGTAGGTTGGGGTTTGATTAACGCCCACCGGCATTATCCAAAAGTGGTCCCACAGCCCAGAGAATCCTACCATCCAAGTCCTGCGAAGTGCGAGTAACCTCATAGCGGTCGCGCAGACTGAACTTGCGATTAAATGCCCCGAAATCAGTTGTGCCATCGAGACTTCGGAAATTCATGTTGGTACGCAGAATCAACGCGATGGGCGGAAATATACCCCCGCCGATTCTACGAATCAGGGATTTCAACAGACTATCCTCTTGGATCATGAATAACTCCTGGCCTTCCGGGGTGGAGACAATCCACTTGCGCTGCAGCATCCCAGCCCAGAACTTCCGGGTGAAATTGCACACGTGTTGGCCGTTGGCCGAGTCGTAAAGGTCGAATGAGCCCCAGGCATCGAAGCCGTTGTTCTGCTTGATGTGAAGGATTTCCTGCGCCTTGGTACTATCGGTGTAGAACTTGAAATCACACGCCTTGAAAGGCCAGTTGAAACCACGGTGACAATATCCAGCCGCGGCCTCGACCTCGGGTAGAAAAATATCGTACTGCTGGCCGATTCTGATGAAACCGCGCAGGCGCTCCTTGCACTCTAATTGGTTGGTCGTCTCGAACATCTGGTTGCGCCCGACCGCGGCCACCACAGGGGCG
>JAPOGE010000172.1 GCA_028283345.1 Candidatus Poseidoniales archaeon | reverse complement strand
CCCCGTCCTATGAGGTCGCGAGGCCAATTTCGAGAATTCGCACCGACATGGTGATGTCGGGCAGCGCCCAGATTGAGGTCTCGGTAAACGGCGGGAATTGGAGCAGTATCGAGCAGACGGTAACCAAAACTCTGAACAGTTCAGCCTCTAGTGTTAGTTTCAAGATTTTCGGTGGCGGCTCATACTGGCAACTCGACCGTTTTGAGGTCGACCTACAGGGTGCTGGGATGCCGATGCATCCGCGTATCGACATTGCTCTTGATAATCGCTATGAATGGGAGATTCCCAGCGGTGCGCACGGATTATGGGGTTGGCAGAACCGCCTCGGAAATGGCTACTTGGAGAATAAGATGTCTTTCTCCACCCCCTCGACAAGACAGATTTCGATACTTCTTCCCACCGCAGGAATCGATGCGATGGCCTTCGACCTGACCCCGGTTGGGATTGGAACAAATGATGTCATTTTGGATTTCAATGTCGGTTCGACCACCATCTTCAGCAGAAATATCGGGACGATTGCCAAATCTACCACAATCTCCGTGGTCGGCGATGAGTTGATTCAACTCAATGCCGCATTGCTCAACGCCACCCCATCTTCTTCTGGCGAAGGCTATTCAATGACAATAGTTGATTTGGATATCACCGCTTCGGGTGGCTCGGACCTGCTATTGCGAGGTCTGCGGGCGCCATATTCACCGACCGCGGTCATCTCTGCTGACGGTGACCATCCCCTGGTCCGGTCGATCAACGAGGTCATAGCTTCTCAATCGGGGATGACGGGAACTCAATACATTCCGATTCCATTACAATCAGATATGCCCGCGGGTTATATTGCCCGGATGGCGAGGTCGTCATCCTCAACCGCACCAAATATCATCAGCATGTCGATGACAAATGTTTCTCAATCCGAGCCTCTGACCCCGTCATGGCAATGGATTGAAGTCGATGTATTATTCGACACTCAAGAGGATGCGCAAAGGGTTGAATTGGAATTGGCAGCAATAAACAAGTATGCGAGTTTTCATTGCTCCGTAGATGCGATTCAGCCTGCAGCCAGCCAAGGTGAGATGGCTGGGAATTGCCAAGGTCAGGGAAATTATGACCTGATAGAGTGGCATCCACAAAACCCGATGGAGGTGACCAAGAATAACACCCTGATACGCGTCCATTGGAGTTTCCGCTTCGATTCTGGTTGGGATGATGAGGACCTCCTCGATGTTCGCACCTCGATGGTCACGGTTTCAGGCACTCACTCACTGCCCGAGGTATTCGCTTTCGGCGCCGGCTCGACCAATGGGGTCGAGAATGATGTCAATTTAGAAGATTGGTGGGTGGTTAATCAGATTGGTGAGGAAGTTCCCAAAACCGCTCTATTCCTCTCTCCCGGAGCTGTTGTTGATGTAGTGGTGAAGATCGGCTTCGAGGATGTTGGTGATATGTGGTCGCCGCGCAGTGGCGAGGTTGAGGTAAGCCTATGGCAGAGCGGGGTGCAACTGAACTCGACCACGACATTGGATAAGGGATTTGCGACCATGTCGGCGGCAATGCCCTCTTCCGGTACATACATCACCTGGGAAGTTCGTTTATCCGGGCTGAATGGTCAAGGGGTCGCCTATTCGGTCATATCCTATACCTTCCAGACCGATTCTCTCGCCCCCGAGGTGGTAGGAATGAGTATCGCTCGTCACGACCACCTCGCTCCGAGCATAAATC
>JAPOGE010000171.1 GCA_028283345.1 Candidatus Poseidoniales archaeon | reverse complement strand
GAATAGTCCTTCTCAGCCGCTTCAGCGGCTGTATTCAAGGATGGCATCAGTTCGGTGCCAACTTGTTCCAGCCCGGCATTGTGGTATTTCTTGTGAATCACCAACGGCACCGCGAGAAATGCAATCATCACCACCATACAAACCAGAGTCACGGTCCATGCCGGCACCATTACTCTTTCCTCGACCATGATGGTGATGTCGACATCGATGTCGACATTCGGGTCGACAGCATCGCTATCTCGGCCGTTGTCCCAGCCATCGATGACCAGATAGAACTCATCATAGACCAAAATATTTGAGCCATAGTTGTACTCCTCGGTGCGGTATTCCAAATGGTCCAGTGAAGTGCTGAAGGTGATATCCCCAAGGTCCTCGTAAGCGTGAACGTCGCGGAATGGGCGCCAGTAAAATCCACCTCGCCATTCCGGCGGAACGTCGCTCATGTCAAATTCCTCGGTCCAACCGTTCTTCGCATAGGAGTACGAGGTCTCGTACCAACCCCAGTCGGTTCCGGTCATCAGGTAGACGTCGATAGCAACCGAATTCGAGGAATTGTGTGCCGATGAGGTGATGCAGAAGGTGTAGGTATAGCCGGTGGTCAAGTTGATTCTGATGCCCGAAGAGGTGCCGTTGGCGACAACCTTGCTGAGGTGAAAGCCCTCGGTCAGAGGATCGATACGACTGACAGGGGAGGTGGATGAGTAATACTTATTTTCCCCTCTACCCCCATCTAGATGGGGCTGATCCGATTCTTCAAATTCGCCGCCCCAATAATCATCTTCCCAGCTTGAATACTCCAGAGTTGCGTTGGCGACATTTCCGTCCCACACCGGGGTTCCGGAGGTAGAGCACCCCCCAGCCGCTCGAACTTCGCTAATCAGGGGGCTTGAGAGAACCGGGGAAACGGCTGCCAGCAGTAGTATCAGCAGGTAGGAAAGTGCCGCGAAAACTCTGAATTGTCGCGCCGCTCGCATCTCAATCAGTTCCGTTCAGGGAAGGGGGGGTTGATTCAACTTCCGGCCTGAGGGCTAGTAAATCACCTTCTACGGCTACGTACCGGGCGGATATAACCTGAGTCTTTGGAACGTCTTTCATCCTTCGACAATATCTTCGGAGTCGGCGGTGGTTCGTGGTGATCCATGCCGAGGAACCCACCATCGACCTCGACCCTTTCGACATCATATGACTTCGCCGCCGCCTCAGCATCCTCCTCTTCATCGATTACTGGCGCGCGCATCACCAGCCAACCCAAAATCAATACCGCGGTGATTAAACCGAATACGAATGCTGATTCACCCCCTGCCTGCGCCAACCATGAGCGCCAATTCTCCCATTCGAAGTTCGACAGGGTAGTCGCCTCATCGGGAGTGCGCAACACCTCAATCTCCTGATATCCGTGCGAACACGTTTGCATCAGATCGCAGACTTTCACGCTGACCATATAGCGGCCACTTTGGTTGAATACGTGGGAAAAGCGCCCGTCTTCAGATGGCGACCGAGTCCATTCACCCTCGTCGCCATCGCCGAAATTCCACCAGATCGTCGGCAGGCCGGAGATTCTCACATGGTCGTTTGTAGCGCCGTTTTCGACGTCATTATCACGCCACAGAATCAAGTTCTCGGCGTACTCGGGGTCGGTCGCGTTGATTTCAAAGATTGTAACCTCGCCCTCGGTCGGATTCTCATCGGCGATTATTTTAGCCACAATCGGTGGCTGGTTGACCATCACTACAAGC
>JAPOGE010000170.1 GCA_028283345.1 Candidatus Poseidoniales archaeon | reverse complement strand
GGTCGCTCCGTGCAGGTCGACCGCAGCCCAGGTCGTCGGTTGGGGTACATCATCTCCACCAATTACTCCCTCGCCACCACCAACTCCACCGTCTGCGCCAGCAACGCCATTACCGGCCGCACCTGCACCAGCTCCACCCACAGAGCCTTCTTCGGTGGTACTTCCATCTGAAATCCCACCATCACCAATATCCGATGCAGTCTGGGGGTTTTCTGGGGGTTGCATCACCACCATCACTCCGCCAACTCCGGCCAATTTAGCCACCTGCCATCCCGGTAATGTTACTATTCGGTGCTGTACCCCGGTCAGTGATTCAACATCGGATTCAACCAATCTTCCGCCGGCCTCTTCTCCTGATTGCTCAGGCATGAGGCCATATTTTTCCTGCCACGTGTGCAGGGCATACAGGTCTCTGGTGATCACCAGTGCACGGACTTTCACAGCATCCTGCTCCAACCACCAATCGAGTTGCGGCGAAAAGGCAACTGCTTGAGCATAGACCCCGGAACTCTCAAGGTCAGGGGTTATCGACACCCCCCTGTTCGAGAAGAAGTTTTCAGCGGATTCACCGTCGCCATCACCACTGCTGGACAGTGCCAGTGGTGTTACGGATGCCAGCAACATCACGAAAACGAGAGCGCATACTCGCAGCGCCGCAACTTGATTTCGAGCGACGCCCATAGGGCGTCGGAAGCCCGTTCGGGATATAGCGATACCCTGTGATTGCACTAATGACCTCAACACGAGGAGATCAGGTAGTCCCGCTCGGATTCGAACCGAGGTTATCGGGACCAAAACCCGATATGATGGACCACTACACTACGGGACTCCAACCGGTCGGTGTAGGATTCGGTTATTGTGATTGTCGCTTACCCGCGAGCAAGCCGACGCAATACGCCATCATCCAACCGCGCCAGGGCGGATTCGACGAATACATTCAGGTCAAGGTTATAAGATTCACTATAGAGTGATGCTTGTAAGGCCATATCCAGTTTATCACAGGCCTTCACAAAACGTCCTTCAGGAGTACGCTCCTGCTCGTAGTCAAGCCATAATTGCAGCAAAGATTCATCTCCACCCAGAGCATCGAAGATTTTCACAATCGCCTCATGCTCCATGCGACTTTTTTCTTCTGAATCAATACCATCAGCCGGTGTAATATCGCCGACCCGGACTTCTGCAACATCGTGGATCACGGCAATCGTGGTAGCGACACCTCGATCAACCCCTTCGGGGCACAACACCGCCACCAGCCAGGCAACCCCCCACGAGTGGGCAGCGACACTTTCGGGATTCTCGACCCCGGCATTGACCCAGCCGGCACGAGGCAGGTCTTTCAGCGCCAAGCATTCTAACAGGGTATTGCGAATCTTCCCGCTCACAGCCCCGCGATGCCGAGATGTAATTCAATTTGTCCTCCCACACCTAGTGCAATTGAGCGCTAAATTTCTAAAACTTATATTCTTCTTCGCTGTGGGGTGGCCATGCCAAAGAGAATTACAGATAGGCCAATACAACCGAAACGGCGGCGCAGAGGTGGGTTCAACCTTATTACTTATGAAGCGGCGTTTATGTTGATGCTTTTGCCAGTAGCATTTGTTTCCGGGACGTTTTTTTCGTCATACCCAGTAGAAAATTTGGGTTTTAGTGCTGAGCGGGCGCTCATCGTTGCCAAAATTTTTGCAGGAGCATTTCTGGTAATTACGATGTTATTGATTCGATTCGACAAACTGTCGGTGATTCGTGAGAAGGAGAATTTTACTTTCTTGATGAAGGAATACGAGATGCTACGCTCGAAATGGATTGATGCAGAAGCA
>JAPOGE010000016.1:16374-33843 GCA_028283345.1 Candidatus Poseidoniales archaeon | reverse complement strand
TACTTGGAAAGAACATTCTAAAGAAAAATCAGAATAAGAATAAATTGCGAAATAGTTGGTCTCTGGTTCAACCACTTCATTAGACCAGAAGTATAATAATAGAATTTACTGGATTTGAACCTGATGAAACATTTCTAGTTATTGGTGACGGGAGATAACTGGAGCTTAACTTCTTGAGTGCCTTTGAATAATTTCGTGATATAGGTATTTGGAGAGTCTCTCAACCATCATTTCCAGAAGAAAGCCAAGACTGGCCTTTGGAAATAATCGAAAAAAAAAGTTGGCGACGGGGAGTCTCGAAAGACTCCCCGCCCCCGGTTTCTTAGGAGGTGATCCATCTGCAGGTTCCCCTACAGATACCTTGTTACGACTTAACCCTCCTTGTCGAAGACAGGCTCGAATACGCCAAAAAAACGTAGCCTCACCCACCCCCAACTAAGATGGTTTGACGGGCGGTGTGTGCAAGGAGCAGGGGCATATTCACCGTGCTATTTTGAAACACGATTACTACGGAATCCAGCTTCATGAGGGCGAGTTACAGCCCTCAATCCGAACTATGAACGGGTTTCGGGATAGCTCCGCCTCTCGGCGTGGCCTCCCATTGTCCCGTCCTTTGTAGCGCGCGTGTAGCCCAGAGCATTCGGGGCATACTGACCTACCGTTGCCCTCGCCTTCCTCTGATTTCTCATCAAGCGGTCTCCCCATAGTGCACCCAATCTTGCGACTGAGTTAGCAAATGAGGATGAGGGTCTCGTTCGTTATCTGACTTAACAGAACGCCTTACGGTACGAACTGACGACGGCCATGCACCACCTCTCTGACAATCCAGCAAGCTCATTACGCTGGCCTTCATCTGACAGTCGGCTCTGGTGAGTTTTCCGGCGTTGAATCCAATTAAACCGCACGCTCCTCCCGTTGCAGTGCTCCCCCGCCAATTCCTTTAAGTTTCAGCCTTGCGACCGTACTCCCCAGGCAGTGGACTTAACACCTTCGCTGCGGCACCGGGGGCCCTCTAGGGACTCCCGACACCAAGTCCACAGCGTTTACACCTAGGACTACCCGGGTATCTAATCCGGTTCGTGCCCCTAGGCTTCGTCCCTGACCGTCGAATCCGTTCTAGTGTGACGCCTTCGCAACAGGTGGTCCCCCTGGGATAAACAAATTTTACCCCTACCCCAAGAGTTCCTCACACCTCTCCCGGTTCCAAGTTTGGCAGTCTCCGCAGAATTCAACCAGTTAAGCTGGTTGATTTACCCACGGGTTTACCAAACCGGCTACGGACGTTTTAGGCCCAATAAAAGCGACGACCACTTGAGGTGCCGGTATTACCGCGGCGGCTGGCACCGGTCTTTCCCACCCCTTATTCCAAGACCTGTTAAGAGTCAAGAAAAGGATACCACATTCGTGGTACCACTTGGAGTTCCCTCATCACAGTTTCCTGCAGTGTGAAGTTTTCGCGCCTGCTGCACCCCGTGGGGTCTGGATTAGTGTCTCAGAATCCATCTCCGGGCGATTGCTCCCACAACCCGTACGCGTTGAAGGCTAGTAGGTACATTACACCCACTACAACCTGATACGCCGCAGACCCATCCTACGCCGCCGGAGCTTTTGGCCACAAACCGTTCCAGGCATAGTGGCTTATGGGGTATTATTCTCAATTTCTCGAGGTTATCCCCCAGCGTAGGGCAGGTTATCCACGTGTTACTGAGCAGTATGCCGAGTCCTTTAGACTCTCGACTCGCATGGCTTAATCGAACTCCAATAGCGGTCGCCTCTGGCAGGATCAACCAGATTTCGTAAGAAATCATTCTTTCAATCCCTAGAAGCTTTGTATCGCTTAGCTGATATTTATTGGTATTTGACAAGTTAACACATTACATTTATTAATAATCTACTCCTATTGCACATTTCGCAATAAGTCGTTAACGTTGGTTCACCTTCCTAAACCCCAAGCTCGCCCTTGTTGGACGGTTCCTTGGAATCGCATTGCTTCGGCTTGCATCACCGGATGCCGAATTTCACTGCCTTCGAAAAGGCTCAATCGGCAACGCCGTCGGTAGGCGCAAGCATTCAGCGGTTTGGCACATGCTATATGAACGTGACGTAATGAGATGGGCAAAAAAATGGGCGACTGCTCGGCAATTGCCAGCGAATCCTTACTCGCAGTCCTAGCCAATATCCAATCCGCTTTCAAAGTTGGCACAGAAGAGTGAATCGCCGGAACCGGAAAACATCTCGCAAACGCCTTCGGCGTGGCTCCTCGCCAACGACCACACTCGTAATACTTCAATTTGAATCGTTGTGGTCACTTCGCGGACCTGATTGAGCGAGTCGCAGACGCTCATCTGAGACTCTTTGTTCATACTGCTGATGAGGGGTACAATTCTGCTTCAAGCGCAGTCTCCTCTTTGTCCCTCGCAGCGTCCTTGAAATCGTATCGCAAGGACTCGGACGCACTGGGCCTTCCGAGGAGCCGAATGAAGCTTCGTCACGTAGCGCCAAGAAATCAAAATGATGGCTGCACCTGTGCAAAGCACAGGTGAAATGTAGCAGTAGATAACGCCATCAAGCTTGAAGCGGCGCTACTATATTCAATACGAGAAGCGCCTAATCCGCTCCGAAGAACTGCCTAAGCATGGGATGCATCTCCATCGCCTGCTCCTTCTGAATCTGTTCATAGGTTCGCAAGATTATGCCTACGGCCAGCAGTAGTCCGGTACCGGTGGCGTTACCGACCGTTCCCAGCAGGTCGGCGCCGGCCGCCAACAGACCTACGAATGCACCGGAGAAACTGGTGACCGGCGGGATGTAGCGCTGGAGAATCTTCTCCAGCACGACCGGATTCTTACGGAATCCGGGAATCTGCATGCCGGTGCGCTCGATCTGCTTGGCGACATCCTTGGCGCCCATATTGGTGGTCTCGATCCAAAACTTGGCGAACACCATCGAACCCAGGGTCATCACCGAGACATAGATGAACACGTGCATCATGATCTGGAATAGGCTATGCCCATAGACATCGCCGGATTGGTTGAGCAGGGGTATGAGCCAATCATTGACCCCGTTGACCATACTTGAATACCACGCAAAACCGTCGGAGGGAGTACTTTGACCGGGTTGGAATGAGCCGATATACTCGGCCTTGGACCACCAACCATTGCTCCCTAAAATGGGGAATTTAGAGAGCGTGGGATGTGACCAGAACAGTAGTGAGAACATGTTGATGTTGGCCAGTAGAGCGGCCATCAAGATGACCGGTATGTTACTCGCATAGACCAGGCGAATCGGATACTGGCCACGATGACCGCGGACCTTGCCGTGCGTCAAGGGCAACTCTAGTTTGCTCGATTCGGCGAATGCCACCACCAGGAACACGATAACCGAGCTGGCTAACGCTACCAGCGGGTTGGCATGGGTGAGCAATATCGATTCGAATCCGTTATTGGCGACCAATTCGGCATTCGAGGCGGTCCGGAACATATAGAATATCATCGGTAATATACCGGCGGGCGGATTCTGCAGGCTGTAGGCGCCACCGGAGATCGAGAGCGGAGAAAGGGTTCCGACAAAGGTCGACTGGGCGACACCGGCGGCGATGAACAGAGAGATACCGGAGCCGATACCCCACTTGCTGACCAGTTCATCGAGCAGGAATACCAGATACGAGCCGGCGAATAGTTGCGCCACGATGACCGCACTGGCCCAGCCTTGGCCATAACTGGTGATCAGGTCGACCGAAGGGTCGAGAAAACCATAGGTCTGGGGGATCGACTCGACTGGAATCATTATCAGAACGACCAACTTCTGCACCCCTTGGTACAGCGCCTTGTCGTTACTGTCCTGCAGGTCGAGTTTGATGATTTTCGCACCGGCGAACAACTGCATGATGATCGAGCCGGTGACAATCGGTCCGATACCCAGATGCATGATGGTTCCGCTGGCACCGGCCATGATGGCGCGGAAGCCACTGAAAACGTCGAGGGCGGTACCCGACATACCCCAGATCATGACGTTGGTCATGCCGAAATAGAGAACCAGCACAAAGGTCGTCGTCCACAATTTACTGTTGAAGCGGACGTGGCCTTCGGGTTTAGTGATGGCCGGATAGACATCGACGAAGCGGCGAAGTGCGTACAGGCGGCTGTTCTCCTCGCCAGAATACATCACGCAGGTCAGTGCTATGGCGGCGATGAAACCCATCAGGATGACGCCGACAAAGAGGAAACCGATGGCTTCCTGATCGCCACCACCCCAGGGGCGTGCATACCAGATGCAGATTGCGAAGATGATCAGCCAACCGACGAATTTCAAACCCGAGCCGATGATTGGAATCTTTTTCAGCCTGTCGGGGATGTCGGTCATCAAGGCCCACATACAGTAGGCGAGGTGGACCAACGACATCGACAGACCGAATATCGCTCGGTCGCGCTCCAGTTGCTCGACTCCATCGGCGAATAGTGCATCCCATTGCCAGTAGATCAGGGTGCCGAAGTAGAGAACCCCCAAGAGACCGATGGCCCAAGGTATTGGACGATGTGCCATTTTCTTCATTCCTCCTCAAGGTTGTAGTCGTAGCTGAATTTCTTTGCCGACCTAGTCGGAACCTTCGGATTCTTCACCCTGTTCAGACTCTTCCCACCCATCATCGTCGCCACCCCGTGACAGGGTGATTGAGCCACCGGCGGCCTCGACCTTGGATATGGCCTTGGCGCTGGCGTGCTCGACGGTGATGTTGAGGGCCTTGCTGATTCGGCCCGAGCCGAGTAACTTATCGATGGCCAACTCGCCTAGGTCGATGCTGTCGGCATCACCTACCATCTTCTCAAGGGCGCTGACATTGACGGTGACGTGAACTGTGCATAGACTCGGGTCACGGTTGAAACCATGCATGCCCCAGTGGTCGGGCATGTACTTGATTCGATACATCACGCGATGTTTGTTCATTCCCGCATTGCCGCGGCCACCACGCTTTCCAGCACCACGGCCGGCTTTCTTGCCACGCCCGTGATAGCGACTGCGTCCTCGAAATTTTCCTGTTCGTCCCATTATTAATCACCTCAGATCATTCTCTCTACCAGAGCCTCGATCGCACTGCCGCGAGCACCCAGTGCTCCGCCGATGACGAAACTGCGCTTGATGCCACCCCAGCCCTGGGCACCGGTCGGTGGTGCAAGGCGGAAGACCCGCTTCAGTTCGGGAAGGTCCTTGATGACCGCATCGTCGCTGGCTAGCGCGGCAGAGAAAGCCGTGATATCTTTGAAATCACTGTTTTCGGCGACGTATTCGTCGCTCAGAGGAGCATCGCCGACAAGCCTGCCGCGCTGACGTAGAATCGTCTCGATGGTCTCGGCCGATACTTCACCCCAGGTGATGTAATCCTTGGCCTTCTGCAACATTCCCGCATACTGCGGGCGCTCGGGAACTATGGTGGCATGGTTGACCTTGGTCAAATTGAGGTGATGCATGGTCTCCTTGATGGAATGCTCGACATTGACATCGGAGCGTACCCTGACGATCAACCAACTCATTCCAACAACCTCCCTTCGGCCATGAATAGACGCTCTTTCTGCTCGTCGCTGATGCGCATCTTGTTGAGGTTTGCCAAGGCGTTATAGGTCGCCTGAGAGTAATTGATGGTGGTTCGGGTCTGACCCTTCGAGCGGCTGATGACATCGGTGATGCCAGCCAGGGTCAGGACCCGCTTGCCGTACTCGCCGATGACCAGTCCCTTACCCGACGGTGCCGGCAAGAGGGTGACCCGGGTCGAACCCGAACGTCCGGTAATGGCCAGCGGGATACTGCGGCCGCCGCCGGAACTCGATTCCCACGAACCGTTGCCGCGCATCACCGGAATGACGTTCAACTTGGCACGGACAATCGCTTTGGCGATGGTCGAAGCCGCTTCCTTGCCCTTGGCTATCGCCAAGCCGACATAGCCGTCCTTATTGCCGACACAGGCCATGACGCTGAAGCGCATTCTTCGACCACTGTCGGTCATTCGCTGAACCATGTTGACCTTGAGGACGTCATCCTCAAGGTTGGGTAGTAGAGCATCGATGATTTCGACTTCACGAATCTTCAGACCCGAGCGCAGGGCCTGTTCCATCGTGCGGATCTGCCCTGAGGCAACCATTCGTCCCAGACGGGTACACGGCTCCCAGGTTCGCAGGGCAAGGATTGGGTCCTGGCCGACACCGCGGCGGCGGCGAGGCATTTCTGTCTCGGTGGATTCCTGTGGATTGAAGGCTAGTTGAAGTCCGGGCGCCAAGCCGGACAGGTCGAGTTCGACCTCCTGCACCTCGACATGCATAGCCGGTGCGTCAGTGGCCGGTGCGTCGGTGGCCGGTGCGTCAGTGACCGGTGCGCCGACGGATGGTGCGTCAGTGGCCGGTGCGCCGACGGATGGTGCGTCAGTGGCCGGTGCGCCGACGGATGGTGCGTCAGTGACCGGTGCGCCGACGGATGGTGCGTCAGTGACCGGTGCGCCGACGGATGGTGCGTCGGTGGCCGGTGCGCCGATGGATGGTGCGTCAGTCGCAGTCATGGCAGGAGTTTCTTCAACTTTCTCAGTGGTTTCTTCGCTCATCAAAACGCCCCCTCAATCTTCGACTTGGTCTTATCGACCACCTTGGCAACCCCAGCATCGATATGCGCGCCGTCAATGCGCTCTTGCGGAGGAATAATCGATTCACCGTGGGGTATCTCCATCCCGGCATCGACCATTCCCTTCAGGGCTGAGAAAACTCGTGCCCCGGGGGCCGATGCTGAAAGTCCGATATCGAGTACCGCATTGCTATGGCCAGCGGCCACGGCGGCCTTGCCGAGAGTGTATCCAACTAGATAGGAAGCCGGAACCGACTTGCGCGACATCTTCTCAGGCCAGCCGTATTTCTTGACCAACCCTTCTCCGGTCGCCCCGACCACGACCTGATCGCCATCGGGTTTGTAGATGACCAACTGGGCCGTTGTCTGGGTGTTGGAAATGCGTACCACCGCGCGTGGACTGCCGTTTCGCAGTAGTTTGAGGCGGCGGCCATAATCGGTCTCGCCGGTGCGGCGGCGGCGGTATTGTGCTCTTTGTCTAGGTCCGTGTGCCATCAAGATTCACCTCCGGTGATTACCATTCCCTCGATTTCCATCTGCGTCTTCATGTGGGCGATCGAGCGATATGAGCCACCCTTTGCCTTGCGGTAGTAGTAGCGGTAATTGGAGGGTTTCAAGGTGCCATCGGCGCGCAATTCCTTGAGCACACGGCGCTGGGCACGGATATTGCGCATCCAGCGGTTCTTCCTCGGGTCACGGGCATTGTGGGTACCTGACCTCTTGCCATGTCCCTTGCGACGGCCTTTGGCCTTCTGCCGGGCGATGACGCGAGCGCGCGAGCGGCTGATACCTTGAATCGGCATAGCCCGAATCCAGCCCTCGGCAATATGCTCGCGGATGGTATCCTTCTGCACCGCGGTTGCGACCTGGTCGACGCGGTGAGGGTCAATCCAAACCCGGTTGACACCGCACTTCAGCAATCGTGCCGCCATCTTCTTCTGGTTGGTGATCTGCATCAGACACCCCTCCTGCGATTTAGAATTCTTATGCCCAATTCATCGGCACGGAGGTGAATCTGCTCACGCTTTCGACCACCCACGGTAGCGCCCACTCGGGCGGCCTGGGTTGCCGGGTTGATATCGTCGAGGTCGATGGCATTGTGCACCATGACCTCGCGGAAACCGCTGGAGTGAAGCCATCGGGCTTCGGTAACCTTGCCGTGACCGATTTTCACCAGTGCGCCGCGATACTTGTAATTACGGCGCAGTTTGCTGTCCATTCCGCTCGGCTTGCGCCATCCTGACTTGGCCAGACGACGGTAGCGGTACCACTCTTGGCGGCGGAAGGAAGGAGTCTTCTTCTTCTGCTCTGCGCGCAGGGCGAATGCGGCCTTGGTCACATCGTCGAGTTCGGGCTTCTGTTTGACGACGTATTCATCGTCCTCTTCTTCATCATCCCAATCCTCGTCATCGAATTCGTCGAAATCCTCTGACTCATCCGAATCACCAGAGTCTTCGTCGTCAGTGCTGGCGTCAGTGCTGGCGTCAGTGCTGGCGTCAGCGCCGGATTCGTCGTCGGTTTCTACGCCGTCGAATTCCAGTAGTCGCTCGATGAGGTCGGATTTCTTGCCCGAGAGTTTCAGTTCTCGCTGTTTGAGCAATTCCTTCAACTCAGAGACGGTCATACTTTCGTAATCTTCTGCCATTATCATTCCTCCTCTTATTCCTTGGCCACCAGATAAATTCCATCTTGGAAGACTCGTCGGTCACGCTTCTTCACACTACAGCAACGCTCGATATTGGCGGCGGTCTGGCCGACCGATTCCTTATCGTATCCGGAAACGACTACTTCGGTCTTATTCTCGACTCTGACTTCAACATCGCCGACAAATACCGCCCGGCGGGGAATTTTCTCACCGAAGTAGTTATTGACGACCAATTCTGCCTGGTCGACGACCTTCAGGTTCATGGGAAAGTGAGAGTAGACCGCCTTGAGACGGTAGATGAAGCCCTCGGACACTCCCTTGACCATATTGTTGAGGTGGGCATTCCAAGTTCCGGCCACTGCCTTTTCCTTGCGGCGTGGCAGGTCGACGCGCACCAATAGGCCGTTGTCCTGCTCGAACAATTGTACCTTGAAATGGCTGAAATTGCGTGAGAGTGTGCCATTATCACCGGAAATGGTGACGTCACCATTATCGGCTAACTTGGCGTCAACCCCTTCAGGGATTGTGATGAAGTGTTCGATTCTGTCAATAATTACCATTTTTTCACCTCAGTACACATATGCCAGTAATCGGCCACCGATTCTGCTTTCCTTGGCTTGGTAGTGATTCATCACGCCTTGATTGGTCGTCAGGATGAGCAGGCCGAAGTCCTTGGCCGGGAGATAGCGGCTCTCCCACTTCTCAAATTCTTGGCGGCGAACACTGAAGCGCGGCTTAACCACTCCACAGCGGTTGATGGCACCGCGTAATACGACATTGTACGAACCGCCGCGGCCATCTTCTTGTGACTCAAACTCACCGATGTAACCGGACTTCTGCATGATGTCGAGTACCGACCCGAGAATCTTGCTCGCGGGGGCTATCCGCACCTCGAATTTTCCGGCTTGCTCGGCATTGAATATCTTGACCATTGCGTCATTCAGGGGATCAAATTGCATCCTTCACACCTCCTTAACTATACTTCTTGAAGCCGATATCGGCGGCTATGTCACGGAAGCACTGACGACAAAGGTTCAGACCATGTCGACGAATCAATCCGCGCTTGCGGTTACATCTACGGCACCCTACGGTGCGGCCGATTTTAATTCCATGTTCTCTTGCCATCAGTTACTCCTCCTGTATTTTCAACTTGTAGTTATCAGCGAACCAGGCGATGGATTCATCCTTCCTCACACGGTGGCTATTAGCTACTTTTCGACTGCGACGGCGACGACGGGAGACACGGTGTCCCGGGCGCTCTAGAACGACGTTGATGTCCATCCCGTAGATACCGATAGCCGGGTCGTACTTCTGGTCGGGGAATTCGGTATAATCACTGACTCCGAAGGATAGGTTACCCTGTCGATCGAAATTCCATGAGGGGATGGTATTCTCACGTACCCAGAAGGCATCGGTGAGGAACTTCTCGATCGCTGCTTTGCCACGAATGGTGACCTTACAGCCTATCGGTGCGCCCTTGCGCACCTTGAGGTCGCGGTTCTGAATCCGACCGAGGGTGCGGATTGGAGTACCTCCGGTGAGTAGGGCGAGAACCGATTCTGCATTCTGCAGGCGAGAACCGCCTTCACCGACACCGATATTCACCGTCACCTTGGTGATTCGAGGTGCGGTCATGGAGGTTAGCGACTCACTCATTGTGCCACCTCCGCCTTCGGTAGTGGGGTGTCATCTCCGACGATGAATACGTGTCGGGCGATGGTGCCGAATTCGTCGAACAATACCTCGTTCGGCATGGTTGAGCGCTTGACGATATGTTCCTTGATATGGGCGATGGTGGCAACGTGACTTCCGCCGATGAGGTAGGCTTGGGAGCCCTCTTCAAAGGGGAGGTGGGAGAGGATTGCTTGGTCGGGTAGTTGGATTTTCAGTGAATCTCCGGTGCTGAACTCATCTGCATCATCGACGAGGATGTTGCGGCCGTCATGGAGATTCAATTGCGTCTTTCCGCCCTTGATGGTTGACTTGCCCTCGATTCTGCAGACCTTCCACTCGGCGTCGTCGGGGGGAATCTGCTGGTAGCGCAATTTCCCATTCTTATCCAGTACACAGCGATAGTGCTCTTCGCCAAGGGTAAGAACATCCATCAGACCGACGCCACGGCGGGCGTCGCGAACGACTCGCCCATCGACAAGTGCCCTGCCTTCGTGCAGGATTCGGCGAACCTCTCGAGCGGTATCGGCAAAGCCGAGAACATCACGGATGACGGTTGAAATGGACATGCAGTACTCAAGGCTGTGGGCACCGGAACGGGGGCGTGAGGCCCATATCGAGATTTTTCGTGGCAAAGCCCAACTTCGAGGCATTGCCAAGCGCTTTAGATGACTTCCTGAACCCAATTAATCAACTCCTGTCCGCCGTCAACTTCTGCATTCGCAAAGGGTCGGTCTCGTCGAGTTTGACGACGACGACATTCGAGGCGTGGACGGAAACCGCCTCGTCCTTATTATCTGAGGTCGAAACCACAAGGCCTTCGATGAATATACGACCCTTGCTCGATTCGACCCGGAGAACCTTGTGTGATTTCTTGTCCTGGGCGGCGATTTTTCGCTTGCCGCCGTGACGCTTGCCACCATGGGCGAAGTCACCGCGCAGAACCCGTACTTCATCGCCGGTACGGATAGTGACCGAGCGGACTGCGGCGAGACGTGGGTCGTCGCTCTGCAGGCGGGCGCGCAGGCGCTTACGCTGGATGTGAATCGGTGCATTTGCCGCGCTCTTGCGTTGCTTTCCTGGTTTGCTGCTCTTGACCATCTTATTCACCTCATACAATTTGCTTGGCGGTGGCGGCGATTCTTGGCCAACGCTCTGCCGATTCACGGGAAACCGGACCTTTGATATCGGTACCCTGAACCTCTCCGCGCTCATTGGTGATGACACAGGCATTATCGGCGAATTGCACCCAGGTTCCGTCGACACGACGGAACGGGCGGCGTTGGCGGATGATTACCGCCGAGAACATCTGCCGGCGGGTCTCGGGAGTGCCCTTCTTCACGCTGACCTTGATCATATGACCGACACCGGCACTGGGATAGCGACGCATGGTCCCACCCAATTTTGGTACGGCAATGATTTCGACAATCTTGGCGCCGGTATTGTCGGCACAGGTCAAGCGGGCTGCGGTCGGCAGACCACGGGTCACCTTTCCGGCGATTCCCTTCATCAGACTCCCTCCTCGGTCAGATTCTCAACCACGCAGAACGAAACCGTCTTTGACAATGGGCGGCATTCCATCACCTTGACGCGGTCGCCGAGGTCCAATTCACCTATGCAACTGGGCAGGTGAGCCGAGAGTCGGCCGGTGCGCTTCTCATAGCGCTCGAATTTCGGCATGGCGCGAACGTTTTCGCGCTCGATGACGACGGTCTTCTGCATCCCGTTACGGGAAACAATTCCCTCGAAAACCTGTCCGCGTAGCCTTAGACTGCCGTAGAACGGACAGTTGGCATCGCCATCCCATTCGCCCTCGGGCATTTTAACATCAATTCCAATATCGCGCATTTTTCACTCCCCCATCGGTTCTGCCTTGAAGCGCCGATTGATGCGGTCTTCAGGTCTGAACTGCATTTTACTGCCATCGATGACGAATTTCTCGTCATCGAGTTGGAATTTGATTGCGGCCTTGCCAAAGACCACCTTGCGGTAGCCCGTGGTGTCCGTGGTGTCCGTGGTGCTCGGGGAGTCCGGGGAGTCCGAGCTGGCCGGGGCGGGGAATGATTCGTCGATTGCGACGGTGCGCATGGTCTCATCGATGACGCGACCGGTGCGACCGACCAGACTGGAGTCGGGAGAATCTACCACGGTCAGTCGGCGACCCAACCACGGGAGATTCTGAGAGAGATGTTCTGACATTTATCGCACCTCCACCTGATATCCATTATTCTTGAGAACTTCAGCAGCCTTCTTCTTGTGTTCGCCCTGCAATTCGATGATACGTCCTTTCACCGTCCCACCCGCAGCACATTTTGCCTTCAAGGTCTTTGCCAACTTGTTGATGTCGATTGCGGTATCTTCGATTCCTTCGATGATTGTCACAATCTTACCATATCTCCTGCGGGCGGTTGTAATCACTGCCCGTTGTTGTTCTTTGGCGATTTCTTGGCAAATGCACAACTCCATCGGGAGTACGCAGACATTGCAGATATTGGTCACTGATGTTTTCCCTCCGTATTATTTTCGTTCATTCGATGTTGATTACTGGTCATTATGCATATGGGTTAGCATACGGGAGATACTGCGGCTGGTCGCTTTGTAAGCGCCAATGTTTGACGGGTTACCGCCCAGCGACTTCTCGGCATTCAACTGCATCATCTCCTCGCGTAGTTCGAGCAGACGTGCTTGGCGGGCTTCCTTGCCCATCGCTTCGATTTCTCGATTGGAGACGTGACTCATGCATCAGCCCCCTTTGCTTCCGGCTTTTTCTCGTCGACTTCCATTTCGATGACTTCGGTATTCTCGTCCTCGGGAACTTCCCCTTTGCCATAAACGGTGATTTCATGCGGCAGGCGAGTACCAGGGCGCATGATGGCGACGGTACAACCGATGGTGCCGAGTTTCTTTATCGCCACAGCATAGCCGCGGTCCATGTGTTGAAGGGCGGTCTCACCACAATACTTGACGTGACCGGAGATGAATTTCTCGGTGCGGTGGCGGGCGCCGGTGATCTTCCCGTTCAGGGTTACCAACACACCCCTTGCTCCTGCCTGCATGATGGTGGAGACGGTGCTGTGGCCGGCGCGGCGGAAATACCAGCCACGCTCGAGTGAAGATGCCAACTTCTGCGCCATTATCTGCGCGTTGATGGAGACGTTCTCGACTTCCTCGACCATCAACTTGGGGTTTTCGATATTGAATTCCTCGTTCAGGCGGCGCTGTAGTTCATTGATAATCTTGCCTTTTCGCCCGATGACCAGACCCGGTCTCTCAGCCATGATGGTGACCGAGGTTCCCTGAGGGGTGCGCCTGATGTCGAGATCGCCGAATCCGGCACGCTTGGTATTTTCGATGAGGAACTCCTTGACCAGATGTCTCTCGACATTACGGTCGATGATTTTTCGGATTGTATTTCCTGCCATTTCTATACCTCCTCAGTACTCATTCGAACCATCAGAACTCATCCTCATCCTCTTCGACCTCAGTGAAATCCTCTAGGAATAACTCGATATTGGACTGGTAGTGATTCTTCGGTGTTGCCCGACCTCGGGCGCGCGGCATGAAGCCGGTTTTTTGATGCCCACGGTGTGAGGCGACGTGGGTGATGATCATGTCATCCGGTTCGATATCCTCATGCTCGTGACGAGCATTGTCCATGGCGCTGTTGAGCAGTTTGATGAATTCTCTAGCCGCCTTGGCTGGATAGCGACCAGGTCCCATTCCACCCTTGCGATGACCGACCATGCTAGGTCCGGAGCGGCGGCGGCGCTTGTTACCCGAGCCGAGACGGAACGGAATGGCGACCGCCTTGCGGCGGATGTCGATACGGGGACTGTCGATTTTGATTATCTCGGTGAGCAGGTCGATCGCTTGACCAGCGGTCTTATTCTTGATGGTGCGGCAGATTTCAAAGCAGTGCTTGACGTGTACATCGAGGTTGACGGCGCGGGCGGTGGCCATGCGACTGCCGGACAGGCTGGGCTGCAACATCTGGGTGTAGCCACTCTGACTCTTGGAACGGTCTCTACTCATCTATCATCACCTCACTTCAACGGAACGTGCTTGCTCGACTTGGTAGCACCGACACCAGGGCCGCTGTGGGTCACGCTACGACGGGTGATTGCGTACTCACCCAGATAATGACCGATCATCTCGGGCTTGATATCGACCGGGGCGTAACCCTGGCCATTATGAATGTGAATACTGGTGCCGATGAATTCGGGGATGATGATCATGTCACGACGGTGGGTTCGCACCGGTCGGCCGCCAGAGTTCTTCACCCGGTTGCGCAGGTGCTCATTATCGCTCGAGATACCGCGCCCCAGAGTGCGGCGGGCGCGGGCCGAAAGCAGGGAGACGACGCTCAGACCGTCGGCTGAACCCTCGACCGGGAATAGCGGCATGGCCTGTAACTCCTCAAGCGAGTGCCCACGGAAGGAAAACTGCTTCTTGCGGCGCTCGCTGACGCGGGCACGTAGTTTACGGGCACGGCGGCGAGCCGCCTTAGGAGTCATGAGGCGCTTCTTTCTCTTTGCCATTCAAATCACCTCACTTCTTCTTTCCTCGGCCTCGGCCGGTTCGGCTCGGGGCGATATTTCCAACCTTAGCACCCGGTGGCGCACCGCGGGCGACCGAGTTTGGACCGTGAACGGCCTGGTGATTTCCACCACCGTGCGGGTGGTCGACAGGATTCATCGCCACACCACTGACCTTGGGGTAGGCCTTACCACGTGCCTTGGCCTTGTAGTGCGCTGAACCAGCCTTCATCATCGGTTTCTCGGCACGGCCATGGCCGGCCAAGATGCCGATGGTAGCTCGGCAATGCCCGGGGACTTCCTTGATTTTTCCACTCGGCAGGCGAACCCGCACGCGACCGTTGTCGAGGCGGGATTCGATGATGCAGGAATTGCCGCCACTGCGAGCAAGCTTGCCACCGTCGCCGGGGCGTAGTTCGACATTGTTTACCGGGGTGCCTTCGGGAATGTTTTCCAGCGAGGTGATATTTCCTGGTCGCATGCTGACATTATCGCCTATCGCGATGGAAGAGCCGACCGCCACCCCTTCGGTGCAGACGATGAGAGACACATCACCATTCTCCGCCTTGACCCGCGCCAGTGGCGCGGTGTGAATCGGGCTGTGCACCAACTCGATCACCTCGCATACCTGCTCGCGACCGCGAGGGATACGGGAGGCACCGGGGAACCGGTGGCTGGAAACCCTGTAACGCGGACTGCTGCCCTTCCGCTGTGCACGAATTCGCTTACCCATATCACTACCTCAGAATGCTCCTAATTTCATCGCGGCATCCTCAGCGTCATAACCCTCGGCGAGTTTTACGCTGGCATGCTTCCCATGCTTGGTCAAACGGGTGTTGACCTTGCTGACTTTGACGTCGAATAAGTTCTCGACCGCAGCGGCGACATCGGCCTTGGTCGCCGACTTGTGGATGATGAACTCCAGGCGATTGATGGCCAAGGTCTCGTCATTGCGGCGAGCTTCCATCGACTTCTCAGTGATCCATGGCGAGATGATGATGTCATAGGGATTCATATTTCTCACTCCATTGCGGCAATCGCTTGCTTGGTGAATACGGTCAGTCGACCAGCATCGCCCCCCGGGGCTAAATCTTCAGCCGATAGGTCGCGCACGCAGACCACATCGACACCGGGTAGATTACGGGCGGCACGAGCCAGACCACCCTTCTGTTGCACCACCAACAGCAGGGACTTGGGTTGCTTGTAACGGCGACCGCGCATCTTACCCTTACCGGCACGGATCGAGCGGCCGTTCTTGGCGCGCTCCAGGTCACTTCCCAGACCAAGGCCTTGCAGGATGGCCACCAACTTACGGGTCGGGAACTCCGGGGTGAAGGTCTCGATGTCGAGTTTGTTCTTCTTACCGTCCTTGACCTCGGTATAATCACCGATGATGATCGGTAGAGAGGAGATTTCATCGACGAATCTGTGACCACGGGCGGCGACCATCTCAACCTGGGTGGTGGCAGCCAAAGCGCTGTTGCGAGCGGCACGGCGCTCATTGCGGTTGAGTCTCTGGCCACGCTCGGAATGGACCTTGGGACCATGCGCTCGGCGCCCGCCCTTGGTGCGGGGATCCTGTGCCCCACGGCGCTGTCCGGTGCGGCGCATGATTCTCGCGACACCACGACCCTTGCCCCACCATTCGACCGAGTGCTTCATTCCCGGCATCGGGCGGCGCTTGCCGCCGTGTACGTGCGAACCATATGGTTGGCGACGGTTGGCGCGGAAGGAATGTACCGCACGGCGAATCAAATCGATGCGTATATCGGAGTTGAATGCATCTGGCAGTTCGACCTTGCCCTTCTGCTGGACACTGATGTCGTAGACCTCAGCCAGCGGGCCAGCCTCGACCTCTTCTTGAATGACTTCGATGGTCACGTGGTTTACCGGTGCTTTCATCTTCAGACCCCCTGCTTGGATGACGTCGAAACGTAAGTGATGTCGATTGGATGGTCCTGGCTTTTACCGTTAGCACGGGTCGCATCGCGGAAGCGGATAAGGCGCTTGGCAGGACCGGGTATACTACCCTTGATGAGAACGTAATCATTGCTGATTTCGCCGTAGTGGAGGAAGCCACCCTCGGGGGTGATCTCCTGCTCTTCCGGGCTGCCCACCCTCAGGATTCTCTTGTTGTACTCGGTGCGCTGGTGGTAACCTGTCTGGCCACCCTGACGGATGGTCTTACGGACGTAGCCGGTGCCGAAGTCACCCATGTTTCCGTGTTGGCGGCGCTTCTTGCTGTTCTTGTGGTTAAGCAGTTTTCCACCGAATCGGCGGATCACACCTTGCCAGCCATAGCCCTTGGTGACAGCGACGACGTCGAGGTACTGACCCTCGCCATAGGATTCGGAAAATGATAATTCGGAGCCGAACTGCTCCTTTGCCCAGGCCAATTTCTCTCCCACTGTTCCTCCATCGAGTGAGATCTCCATCACCTCTGGGGTCTTGGAAGGGGTTGCGCTGACCTTACCGGGCTGGGTCGCTACTATCAGGTGAACATCGCATAGGTCGTCGTTCTCAAGAGCCTCAAAGTGGGAATCGGAATCGTGATTCTTGCGCTGGGGCATACGTCGGGAAAGTTCCGGGAAGGTGTCGGCCAAGGTATCGCTATCAGCCCAGGCCTCTCCTGCGGTCTGCTTCCCGTAGGGGGTCATGCGGTAACCGCGCACCCCTAGGACGAACATCTTCGGGACTTCGACCACGGTGACCGGAACTCGTAGTTCCTGACCGGCGCTGGGGGATTTTGGATTATTGTCGCGCATCAGGATGTGGGTCATGCCAGCCTTCCAGCCGGCGAATCCCTGTACTCGGACCTCACTGCTCTCACCATGCGGCCAAGATTTGACGCGGGCGAAGTGCCGGACCGCACGCTTGCGCGGGCTGAACGCCATGCTTCCCCTTCTTGGGTGGTGTCTTTTGGCCATGTTTCTGCCTCCATTTTCGTCGCAGGTGCCTTAGTGAAAAGGGCCTACGTCGGCTCATCCGGCGAAGGAGCGACCGTGACGCCGGCCG
>JAPOGE010000016.1:0-16364 GCA_028283345.1 Candidatus Poseidoniales archaeon | reverse complement strand
AAATGGGGAAATCGGTGTTGGGTTCCGAGTGGATTGCCCGCAACGTCTGGTCGCCCACCTTTTGAGCAGGTCGCCGACTTTGGGTCCCTTTATGAGGAGTTCGGTGAAGGGAACCGAACAACACTCCACATAATGTATGTCGTCCGAGTGGAAAAACACTGAATACAAGAATACGAGTGCAAAGCTGTCGGCACTAAAAAGAATGTATCAGCCGAGAGTTTCAGTCAAGTATTCTCATCAACAATACGAGCGCTTTTTCTCTCGGTCAACATACTTATCGCTTCTATTCGTACGGTCGCCCTCACTGTGAAAGTGAAGGCTACTCCCATGTGAAGGCTTTTGAGCCGTGGCCGAAAATCATCTCTCCATGCCACCCTCGGTTGCCCATCCCCTGCTGAGTGCAGAGGTTGCTCAGGCTCGGGCCTATCAACTCGATGCGGTACGGGCGGGACTGGGTGCGAACACCCTGTTGGTTCTGCCCACGGGAACCGGAAAAACGCCGATTGCGTGGATGGTGATGGCACAGAGGCTGCACGAGATGCGGGAAAAATATGCTTCCTCATCGAGGGCGAGAAGCCGCCCATGGATTCTGATGGTCGCCCCGACCAACCCCTTGGTGGTGCAACACCAGCGCGATGCCACCAGATGGTTGGAGTTAGATGAAAGTGAAATCATCGCCTTGACCGGTAAGATATCGCCACAGAAGCGTCAACCCATCTACGATGATGCCACTGTGGTCATCTCGACCCCTCAAGTGATTCGTAACGACGTCAATTCGGGTACCCTCAGTCTGGCCGATTGCGTCCTACTGGTTGTCGATGAAGCACATCACTCAACCGGCAATCATGCGATGGCCCAGGTCGGCGACCTATATGGTGAAAGTGCAACCAATGCCCTGGTCCTGGCCTGTACCGCCAGCCCGGGCTCGACCGAGCAGCAGGTGAGCGAGGTCTGCGACCGATTGACGATTGAGAGAATCATCGCCAAGCGCTCTACAGACCCGATGATAACCCCCTACCAGAAGAATATGGACATCGTCGAATTACGCCTTCCGATACACGACCAGATCATCGCCGTTGCCGCACCACTGAATGAGATGTTGGAAGATCTGGCGCAGAGACTGCAGCGGCAGGGATTTCTCGTAATCAAAGGGGGAATCTCATCGCGGGCTCTGCGCGATGCCCAACAACGAATTTCCCAGTCGATTGCCGCCGGCCGCAATACCGCTTATCATGCAGCGCGACAGAATGCCGATGCACAGCGCATGGTGGCGCTGTTGTATCTGTTGGAGGGGCAGGGTGTGAATTCGGCCTTACGACACTTGGAAAGGTTGGAGGCCAACGCCAAAGGAGATAATTCGCAATCACGGTTTCTGGCGATTCCCCAGGTCCGAGAACTATTAGGCAAACTGCGGGCGATGCAAGAGGTACATCTCAAGATTCCCGAGGTCAAACGACTGGTGACCGAGAAGCTCAGATCAGACCCGACCTGCCGGGTCATCGTCTTCGCCACCTGGCGCGATAGTGTGGCGATGTTGCTAGAGGAGTTGAGCGGAATTGAGGGCTCGACCAAGGTCGAACGTTTCGTCGGCCAATCCAGTCGCGAAGGTGAAAAGGGCATGACTCAGAAGGCACAAGTGGAAACACTGGACCGTTTTCGCAGTGGTGAGAGCAACGTCCTGATCTGTACCTCGGTCGGTGAGGAGGGTCTGGATGTGCCGAGTGCCGACCGAGTAATCTTCTACGAGCCGGTGGCGAGTGAAATCCGGACCATCCAGAGGCGAGGTCGTACCGCTCGCCACCGTGAAGGTGATGTCTATGTCCTAGTCAGTGAAGATACCCGTGATGTCGGGGTGCTCTACGCCGCGGCGGCACGTGAAGCAAGGATGAATCGAGTTCTGGAAAAGGTTCGTCGGCGACGTCGGCCACCGAGATTGCATCCCAACCCGGATTCTTTGATTGATCTGTTCGTGGTCATCACTGCAGGAGAAGAGATCTCGGCGGCGCAGTTCATCGAAGATGAATTCGCTCGACTACAGCCGGAATTGGGGCAGGGTGACGGTTTGGCGATGCAACACCGAAAGGCCGAGCCGGAATCACCGCCCTCGAGGATAATGCGCCGCGATGCACCGAAGATGACGCCAGCCGCACTTCGCCCGAAAACTCAACTCAGCATCACCGAATTCGCCTGCGCTGAGCCCGAGGAAACTCCGGTTGTGCACGCCATACCAGACACCGACGCGGGCACAATTGGGGGGCCAGCATCAAGTTCCGGGAAGGTGGCCGGGGTGGAACCCGCGGTCGTGGCAGGGAAGGGCGAGAATGGCGGCGACGAAGAAAAATCCCCAGGTGATGATGAAAATGCCCAGGGGAGTAGAGATAGGTGGCGCCTACCGGTTCTCGACGGAAGGAAAGGGGAACCGGTGAAGGCAATTCAGCTTGGAATTGATGAAAACTCCAAGTCGGATAAAGGAATAGGAAGGGCGATAGAAGCGGCTGAGGATTTGGTTTTGGGTAATGTACAAGACTTGGGGGAAGGCCACGATGGCGACCAGGGAAAAGGCCTCTCGTCAGATTAGACCATCGTGAATTATCTTCGACCTTAGCTGGAGAACTGCGCCTGTTGAAGGTCGATGTCGAAGTTTGTACCCTGCCGATCGGTGATGTTGCCATCGGCGACCTATTTGTCATCGAGCGTAAGCGAAGCGATGATCTGCTCACCTCTCTGCTCGATGGCAGACTGGTATCACAAGCACGGCGAATGATGGCTAGCGCACCCCGCCCGCTGCTGATAGTTGAGGGTAGCACGGCCACCGCAAGGGCGGTTCACAGCAACGCGGTGGCGGGAATGATGGCGCTGATCACGGCTGAAATAGGACTCAGCATCATTACCACCAGAAATACCAAGGGCAGCGCCAGACTGATTGCGATGTTGGCCAAGCGCAATCACAAAATCTTGCGGCGGCAAGCAAAATTGCTCGAGCAAAGGCTACGTTTCTCCGAACAGCAGCGAATCGAGAATGAACCCCTGAGCGCATGGACGCACTTCCAAGCCAGCGGCTCTGCAGGACCGGTGATCAGCATCGCCGATGCAGAGCAGAAAGCGCGTCGTGATCTGGTGCGCGAACGGGAGAAATTCCTGACAAATCTTCCCGGCCTCGGGCCGGTAAGGGCGCGACGACTAATCGCACAATTCTCTACCCCGATGAAGGTCCTGTTGGCGGATCCAGAACAATTGATCAATGCCGGAATCAGCGCCGAGAGCGTGACCCGAATCCAAACTCTGGTGGGAAAATCCCACCAACCCAAAACCAGTTCGGAAGCTCGGAAGAGTCATAGCGACAATACAGCCGTAAAGAATTCTATATAATCATCCACCGATGATTCGAACCCGGGTTCGCAACTGAGCGAATCTCTCGACGTAGAAGCCGAGGGCAAAGGCCAGTAGTTCGGGCAGATGTATCACCGGCATGCTGGTGTCCTTGTTGGCGATTTTACCGGCGTGCACCTGGTAGACATCGAGATTGAAGTGCGACAGTGGACAGGCGCTGACCATGATTCGGGCACCTGCCTGTTTGGCACCCGAGAGCACCTCGGCGGTCATCTTCATGGCGGTCTTTTCACGCGACAATAATGCCGGAAAACCGACACTGCGAACCCGACCATCATAATCGACGGTTTCACCACCGAGAACGGCGATCAGTTGTTCCAGATATACCGGGTTGTGCGGGTCGTCATCGCCATTGGCACCGCTCTTCAGCATCGGCGCACCATAGTATCCTGCGACCGGGAAGTCGATTGGGTTGACCACCAGTTCAGCGACCTTTTCCAGACCGACATCCTCGATTATCACCTCTAGGAGATGGCGCATTTTGAGATTGCCATTGAAGCGAAGGCCGCAGGTTCGCTCGAGAACCTCGTTGATCTCTCCACACATGACCTCGTCATCCAACAGCAGACGCAGGTCGTCGTACATATTCCCCTGACAGGAGGCACAAGGGGTCAGGACATCGAGCCCCAGTTCCTCGGCCATTGCGAAAGTGCGGGCATTGAGGGTGAGTTGCAATTTGTGATTAGCCTGTTTCATCACTCCAGCACCACAGCACGAGGCACCGGGCATGTCGAACAACTCGATTCCCAATTTTCCGACCACCGAACGCATCGCATCCTCGAGTTCTCGGGCACTGCCCTTGGCGACACAACCGGGAAAATATGCGAACTTCACCATCTTCTCACCTCTTTATCACTTGCCTCTGAATCTCAGAACCTCTTGTCCAACTCATTGAAAATCGCCACCACTTCGTGGTGATTTCGGGCCGGTAATTTCATCAGTGGCGGCATCTTGCCGATGCTAGCGGGCGGCATGAAAAGTGCTTGCTTATCACGCAACATCGGGCCACCGGTACGGGTGAATCCGGTCATCATGCGCAAAACCTGGCGGCCGTTCGCAATCATCCCGAAGGGCCCGGAGACCATCGCCGGAAGGATGGTCTCATTGACATCACCGAACATCTTGACGGTGCGGCTGAACCACTTGACGTGGCGGCCGTGTTTGCCGGTGAATTTGTTGAGACGCAGTAACTCGGCGCGGCATTCGTACAGGGTATTGGCCAGGGCATGACCTTCGGCACCGTGCCGGCCGATGGCGGCGAGATCGGTCTCATTCCACAGACCGCCTTCACTCTCCAGAGTCTTAATTATCTGATTGCGCGCCTTTTCTGATGACCTCGGGTCGAGATATCGCCGCCATAACTGCGCACACACGGCTGGACCGAGATACCTGCCATCATAGGGCAGGCTATCCGACCACGATTGCGCCAGTTGTGGGCTAGACATCGCCGCCACCCCATGCAGCATTATCGAAGTAGTGGTATCCATGGTTCCCATCACAACCCCCTGCATGGTGCGGTGACCGACGCGGTCGGCGGACCGCGCCCATGAATTGGCGCTCAAACGGCGATTCTCGTAAGAATCGGTGGCCACCACGAGGTCGCGAATCACATCGTGGCCGGGCAGCGGCTCGATGCTCATCGTCAAGGAATCGGAATCGCCGCAGACGAAATCGACGACACGGCAAGAATCGGCCAGAATCGGTCGGCCATTGACGCTGATGCCAGAGAGGACACCTGAAGGGCGGAAGGAGAGACTCCCATCCTGGGTCTCTTGGATTGAAGTCAACAACTGGGCAATAGAAAGGTGACCTGGAACCGTGCAGGCATAGGTATCCCAACCCTGCTCAGAGAGTACCGGGTCGTAGCGGAATATCTTCACCGAGACGGATATCTCGGGCTGGACCACACCAGCGGCAGAGGCGATTGTCGCAGCCTTCTTGCTGGGAATTATCATCTCGGAGAAAGAGCCGACCATATTCTCGTTGAAATTGCCAACCTCATCTATAGATGCCAGACTACCCAATGCATTGGCCACCCATGACTTCCAAGCAGGCTCGTAATCCACATCGCAGTCGACCCGTTCATAGACCCGCCTCGCACCCATCTCCTCAAGTCGTGAATCCCAGTCTTTTCCGCTCTGGCAATAGAATTCGTAGGTAGTATCACCCAATGCACAGACGGTGAAGTTGAGCCCGCTCAGGTCAACCTTGCTGGCGACAGTGGCATCCCAGAGTGTCTGAGCATTGTCGGGCATCTCGCCCTCACCCCAGGTCGAGCATATGATGAGTAATCGAGAGCGGGCAGAGAAGTCGTCAACCGTCGCCGAATCCATCAGTTTGATCTCGGCATTGAGATGGCCCAGGCCAGCCAGTTTTGCCGTCATATCGGCTAGGCTTTCACAGTTCCCGCTCTGACTACCGACCAGAATCATCACCTGCCTGTCGCCTTCGAGCAGTTCCGGAGGAATTTCCATCCCACCCGCATCGGAGGTATCTTCTCCACCAACAACCCCATCGAGGGAATCTCCGGCAGAGCCGCCTCCAGCACTTGAGCCTGCATCGGCCGCGGCCGTGGTGTTTTCGGCGGAGTCGGTTGCTTCCGCTGACGTACCATCTTCATCGGTGGCATACTTGATGACGTCGACCGGGCAACCTTCGGCGGCGTCGATGATGTCGTCGAAAAGGTCAGCACCGAGTGAGCCACTCAATCCGGACTTGCTGTCTTCATTGGTATTGAAGCCGCCGTCGAGACGAACCTCCGGCCTGATGAAACAGGAGTCATCCTGAACGTGAAACACATCGGGGGCGGCCTCTTCACAAGCATCACAGGTGATGCAACCTTCCTCAATCCAAACCATTGTGATTTGTGCCATTGAAACACACCATCCAAGCGAAGGCTACCGGTAAGCATGTCGACCGGTAAGAGGCATTTCAAGGTTCGCTCATAACCACCCCTACGGGGTGGTCATATCGAAACCACTGTGAATCGCTACCACACTCGGCCTTCGCTGCGAGGCGACAGTGCCTCTACTCCTCCGGTACGTACGTCATTGTTCGGTTTACCAGACTTGCTCTGCCGGAATCGCACTCGCGATTCCTCTCGGGAAACATACGTACCGCTTGTCATTGTTCGGTTTCCCTCACATCGGCGGCATGCCGCCCATGCCACCCATTCCGCCCATGCCCATATCCGCGTCACCCATGCCGCCGTCGCTCATCCCCTTGGAGGAGATGACATCGTCGATGCGCAGAATCATCACTGCGGTCTCGGTAGCTGACTGGATGGCTTGCTCGACCACGCGCAGTGGTTCGAGAACATTGGCCGCCTTCATATCGGTGACCCCGCCATCATAGACATTGATTCCAGTGTGGGATTTACCCTCGGCGTGAGCTTTTCTCA
The DNA here is from genome assembly GCA_028283345.1 of Candidatus Poseidoniales archaeon. Taxonomy (GTDB): domain Archaea; phylum Thermoplasmatota; class Poseidoniia; order Poseidoniales; family Poseidoniaceae; genus UBA60. The sequence goes on along the minus strand of JAPOGE010000016.1, from coordinate 9,574 downwards.
ACTCGATGATGGTGTCTACCGGGTCGAGACCAGCATTTTCAGCCAAGGTTCGAGGAATTACCTCAAGCGCACTGGCGAAGGCTTCGATCGCCATCTGCTCACGTCCACCGATTCCTTCGGCATAGGCGCGCAGTTCTCGGCTCAGTGCCGCAAATACACTTCCGCCACCGGTAAGGACTGTCCCATCTTCCCAGGCGACGCTGACGACACCGACGCCATCGTCGAATGCTCGACGGATTTCGTCGACCACGTGCTCGGTACCACCACGAAGGAGGACACTGACGCTCTTGGCCTCGGGGCAACCGGTGATGAAGGTCATATTCGAGTCGCCGATCTTGCGCTCCTCGATTCTTGCCGCATGACCCAGGTCTTCTTCCGACAGGTCGTCGAGATTGGTGACCACACTGCCTCCCGTGGCCTTGGATAAGGCTTCCATATCGCTCTTCTTGGCGCGTCTAATAGCAAAGATTCCGGCCTTTGAAAGGTAATGCTGTGCCAGATCGTCGATGCCCTTCTGACAGATGACGGCATTGGCTCCAGCCCCCTTAATCTTCTCGACCAAGCCGCGCAGGTAATTCTCTTCCTCTTCCAAGAATGATGCGAGTTGGTTGGGGTTGGTGATCTGGATCTTGGCGTCGACCTCGGTCTTCTTGACCTCGATTGCCGAGTTCACCAAGGCGATTTTAGCATCGTTGAGAGAACGTGGCATTCCGGTGTGAACTCGCTCTTTGTCGAGAATGATCCCGTCGATGAGTGCACTGTCACGAATCGAGCCACCTTGTTTCTTCTCGACCTTGATGTCGGCCAGGTCGATCAGGCGCTCGCCATCTTCAACTTGGCCGACCGAGTTAACCGCCCGAACGCAGATGTCGGCGAGGAAATCCTTGACTGCTCCGGCACTCTTTCCGGTCAGGGCGGTCTTGGCGATCTCAGCCAATGCCTCATCGCCGTCGGTGCCGAATGCGTGCTCTTTGAGAAGGCCCATAGCCTTCTCGGCGGCGAGACGGAATCCTTCACATATCACCGTCGGGTGAACATTCTGCTCGATCAAATCCTCGGACCGCTTGAGCAATTCCCCGGCGATGATCACCGCGCTGGTGGTACCATCGTGGCAGTGTTGCTCCTGGGTTTTGGCGACCTCGATTATCATCTTGGCGGCCGGCTCGACGATGTCCATCTCCTTGAGGATTGTCGCCCCATCATTTGTGATTACGACATCGCCCATGCTGTCGACCAGCATCTTGTCCATTCCCTTTGGCCCAAGGGTACTGCGAACACTGTCGGCGACCGCCTTGGCGGCGGCGATATTCTTACTCTGGGCACTTCGACCTCGGGTGCTGGTCGTTCCTTCCTTCATGATGAATATCGGCGCTTGGCCTCCTGTGTACATTGTGATTCCTCGATTTGGTCGGAAGGGACGTCTTTATTGAACCCTGCGTAAACTCCACTCAATGAAAGAATACAAGGGTCAGCCCTGCTGCCTCAACCATTCAGCGCCATAATGTTGCCATTGCTCCATTGTCCATCCCGGTGGCAGGCCAGCCTCGGGGACCGGTGGAGGTCCGGCATCGACTGGCACGGATGGCTCGACAGGCTGTGCGGCCGGCTCGACGGGCACGGGTGCGGGGACTTCTGGGACTGCTGGTTGCAGAGGTGCGGTTGTGGCCATGGCGCCACCAAGTCCCACCAGGTCTTTGCTCGACTGAATCACCTCGGGTGGGGCACCACTGGGCAATCCAATCATGCCAGGGTCAGGCCCCAACGGCATTATACCGCTTGGGGCACCACCGAAACTATCCATGTCAGGTGCGGCTTCAACCCCACCGTACATGGCACTGCTGCTGGTCTCATAGACGCCGTACTCATCTTCCTCTTCCTCGACCATGAAGATCTCACGAATCAAGAAGCCAAGAAGCACTAGAACGATTATCGAACCGGCGACCCATTGTAAGATATTAACTATCATACCCCTATCTTCGCCGCCACCAGCAGCGCCCTCGGACTTAGCCTCCATGCGATGCAGAGTTACCTCGACGAGAGCAGATTGGGCGTCTTCGATGGTATTGGATTTCGCCCATACCCTGAAGGTCACCGTCACGGTTTCGTTCTGAAGATTTATCAGCGCATCTTCGCTCGCTTCAATCGTCACGTGGATGATGTGCTCATCATTCGGGGCGCTGGTCTGCAGGGTGGCGACCCGGTCATTCTCATCGATACGGATGGTCATGTAGTTGGCGGCCTCGCTGGTGTCGAGCGAGATACTCACCGATTGAATTCCGGTATATTGGTTGCGAAGCACCAGAAGCAACTCGATTTCTTTGTTAGCTTCTATCAAGTCGACCGGCTCGGGGGCGATCAAGCGCAGCCAATTCTGCGAGCCGACCTTGAAGGTGGCACTACCGCTGGCGCTTCGGGTTTCGTCGCTTACACTCTGGGCCATCAGGTTCAAGGTCAACTCTCCACCGAGATCCTCGGCAAAGGTGAACTCGACGGTTACATTGGTCGAAGCACCGGGCTCGATCATCATCGTCTGGTCATTATTCAGAGCGCCAGCAAAATCAGCGCTCATGCCATCGGGAATATCCAATGAGAGGTTGAAGCGGTCGGCTTCGTTGCCGTCGTTGCGAATTTCGAATTTTATTGACTTACTGCTTTCACCCGGGATATATGACTCTTCAATCTCCTCTGAACTGACCCATGGAATCGCGGTTGGGAGGACTTCAAGGTTGATGATGACACTATCAGAGGTCGTGGCATCATTCTCAGAACTGACATCGACTCTGGCACTGTATTGGCCTGGGGCCAAGCCGTACGGCATCGGAAGGATCAAAGTGGCCGAGGTCTCACCATCCCAAGCATCGAGAACACTGGTCTGCTCGATTGAAAGCATACCTTCCATCTTCCAGTTGGATTGAATTAAATCCAAGTTGAAGCGCGCATCGGCATTGCCGAGATTGAAAATATCCAAATTGACTGATTGAACGACATCATCCGCTTCAGCAACGATGGTCAGCCGGTTGGCTTGAACTGCGACGCCATTCAATTCCGGCACCATGACATTGCGAATGATGACTTCATTGCCCGACACCCCGGTGGTGCAATCCATACACGCGGCCCGCACCGAGAACGATATCTCCCCCGGTGCCGAGTCCGATGCCGCGGTGACGTTCACATAGAAGTCGTAGGCCTGGCCACGGGTGAGATAAATCGGCAGGAATGAGGCTCCGGTCAGATTTACGAATTGCGCTGACCAACCTTCCTCCGGGAATGACGCGGTCAGGGTGAAGGTGGCTTCACGATTGCCGGTATTCTCTAGTCGCATCGGTATCTCGGAACTCTCCCCGGGCAGTAAAGTGGCGGCGAGCAGTGGCGAGGAAGAGGTCAGCAGAAGGCTGAATTGCTCGGTGACGACCACGGGCATAGACAAACTGCCCTTGATATCGGAATCGAATGGCCGAGCATCATCCCACCATACATTCCAGGTCTGAGATTGAACATCGGCCCCCTTGGGGATGCTGAGGTTTATCCACATCTCAGTGGTGTTTCCCGGAGGGATGGAAGGTAGAACGATATCGGTACCATGGTGGGTCGGATTTGATGAATCGATGCGGATTGCCGGGTTCATCGGGTCCATCCAACTCATATTCGTCACGTTGGAGTGAATTCCGACAACCGCTGATCTGTAACCATTATTGGTCACCAGACAATTGAGACTCAGCAATTGGTTCGGTACCGCAGAATAGCCAGAAACCGGGTCATCACAAACGATGTCTAAAGTGAAATTACTGACCTTTTCAATCCCGAATAACAGCCAATCATCGACGTGCATACCCTCTTCGGCGAGAGTAGTATCACTGGTGAACTGCATCCCCATGAACCAAGCATGACCGCCCATTTCAAAACTATCTGGTCGCCAAGTAATATTGGTCCACGATGTCTCGGAAGTGCTTGGAGAATAGTCCGAGAGGTTAGAGCGGATATTTGTATTCCCAGTTTGCCACAACTCGATACTGACCGTATCCCCAGGCCCCATTCTCCCCCAGGTGCGGACATGGAAATCGAGTGAGACATATTCGCCGCTGATGATGTATTGTCTGCAGTAATAGCTTGAATAGACCACCGGGACACCCGGTTCTCCCGTGGCACTATTTCCGCAACCACCATCCTGGGGGGATGAAGTGGGAAAGAAACCGCGCACCAAGCGATCATTTGTTCGTCCACTGGAATAATCGCTACCCGGGTCGGAATGGCGCCAGTGACCACTGCCGACGACACCGCCGTTCTCACTCTGCCATTCGCCCATGGAATCCGCATCTCCGCCATCTGATGGATAACCGAGTGGAAGGAAAGTCAGAGGCCCGAATTCGATCTCATCCATCGGGTCGGCGTCGATGGCGACCGGAAGCATGTGCTCGAGAACATCGTTATCGTTACGGTTGTCGTGGGCGTGGAAAACCGTCACCCGCAGAATCCAACCGCCCTCGAGACTGCCGTTGATCAATTCGCTATGGGAGTCGGGAGGAGTCCAATAAATCTCCTTCACATTACTCATTCCTCCGAATAATTCCTGCGTCTGCCAAGTCTGAGCGTAGTCGATGAATCCAATCGGGTGCACCGCTTCAAAAGTGACCTGTGTCGCCTTTCCGGTGGCCGAATTTCCCAAGCGCTTGACGGTGACAGAGATCGAAATCTCTTGGCCGGTGAAGGTGTACTCGACCTCGGTGCCGTCGGGATTGTACCAAGACTGCGTCTCGACCGTTTCATTGCCGACCACGATTGAGAAGGCTTGGAAGTCATCGTTAGCACCGCCGCGGGCAGCAGCGCCCGCTCGGTCACCGACAGAACCGACCTCGGGGGACTGAGCCAACAACCCAAGGGTTTGCACCAGCAACATGGTAACCAGCATTATCGATAAGCCGAGCCGCGAGCGCATAGACTCTCCAATCCGCTAAGGGTCATAAGCGTTCACGCTTGATGAGCGACTGCCCGTAGGGCAGGACGGCGTTTTGTAAAGTCCGGTCTAAAACCCCGATAGGTCGTCACACCAAGGCCAATCCTCAAAGCACCAAGGGTATGCAGGGAACCGTGTCCGAGGGGAGAAGTTCTCTGATTCCACGGCTGTGGTTGACCGGGGTGGTAATCGGCCAGATTCTGATTACCCCGATGGCGGCTTTTTCGATCACCTATCTCTTTGCCTTCTCAAAGACCGAAGCCGGCTTTTCAATAGACTTTCAGCAGACGATGATTCCATGGATTATCAGTGCCTCGTTGACCTATGGGATGATCGCCTTGGCACTGGCGTTATTGATGGGGGGTTTCATGCCGAGGAGTGTAGTCCGACAGGGCGGCTGGCTGAGGGCGACGGGCATCATCAGGGGTAGGCGGGAAGCCGAGGCGGTGGCGAGGTGCAAGATGCGGCAATTCCACTCCCCGCAAGGGCGGATGACGCGGATGATAAATAACCGTTACAAAGAAGGTTATGGCCTGATCTCGATTCACGGCGGTCTGGTGCTGTTGGCGATTCCATTCCAATTGGTGATGGTGGTACTTCCACTGGCGACGATTCTACTGATTCCCGAAGGTTGGATGGCACAGCAGAGGGTACTTGAATTCGCCTTGATCTCCTATATTACAATCCTGATCTTCCTGATGCAGATCTATCCTAAATTCGCCAATAAATTCGTCACCATCGCCGCCTTTACCAGAAGGTGGCTGATCTCGATGACCCGACTTTCTTGGTTGGCGCCGATTCTCGTACTATGGTTGTTGGGACGCTTGGCCAGCCTCATCGTCATCACCTGGATCGGTCCCGACATCGGCACCAGCATCGCCGCCGAGAAGGCGATTTTCGAGGACTGGCTCAATATAGGCTCGGTACCTGAGAATTCATTCCTCGATCTGCTGACCGCCTTGGCGGTGATGCCGCTGTCGGCGTTCACCACCCTGCCAGTCCTGGGCGGGGGGGGAAAACAATTGCCCGATTGGTTACTGCTCGAGTCCGACGATGGCTGGAAATCTCCCGAAGGTGAAGATGAGAATGGCGAGGGCGAAATCAGTGATGAGGAAAAAACCGGCAATATGCTCGAGCGAGGCGTCGATATCGCCGCCGGAACCGCGGCCGGTGTAGGCATGTTGGCCGGCGGCGCGCTGCTCGCCGGCCAGTCGGTCGGCAATCTGGTGAGCGGAGGGGGTGAGGGTGAAGCACTCGACCTCGAACCCGCAGGCTCGGCCGGGTCGGCAGGATTCGACCAGGCCAGCACAGCAGATGGTGATACCAGGGGAGGGTCTGGTGGATTTGCCCAGGCCGCTGGCCCCGCAGGGGCGAGTGGTACCGGAGGCATAGGTGGCGGCGAGGCGATGGCTACCGACGCATCGAGCGGAGTCGGCGAGAGCGGTGGAGCCGGTATAGGTACAGCTTCAGAAAATGGTTTGGGAACCGATACGATGATGTCGATGTTCGAGAGATTCGATTAATCACTCTTCTTCGCCGACCAGCATCGCCCCACCATCAGAAATCCAGATGCGAAGAAATCCCTTGAACTTTCCATCACAGCGCGGTCGACCGAGATCAGGGCGCGCCAGATTGAGCAATGTAGTGCGGCAGGCGGAACAGCGCACCGCGGTCAATTCCCATTCCGGCTGAGGCGATTCACAACAGGTGGATTCACCGTCGCAGTCATTGCGAATAATCTGGAGTTGCTGGGCAACCTCCAGCGTCCATGGCGAGTTGGCCACGCCCGGAGCCAAGGGCAATAGCCACGACAGCAGAGTCCAACCTCCGGCGAGAAATAATCCCATTCCGAACATTGCCACCGACCACTTCAGCATCATCCAGCCGAACAGCAGTGGTACGATGGTGAAAACCAGACCCCAGCGGCGCATTGCGCGCATCTGGAGAACTCGTGAGACCAGACTGGCATCGACAGGTATCGGACGTGGGTGGACCGGGAAGACCTGGTTGAAGGTGCGCTGGCGCGGGATGATGATGAGAGGAATGCGCGGTATCAGATGACCGGTGAGAAATCCGCTGACGAGGAGGAATATTCCCCAGCCGATAGCCATTGTATCTCACCTTCACTCTGCCCTCAATTCGGCAAGGACTGCCTCAACCTTATCCATCCCGGTGGAGATATCGGCGCGCGAGATGGTATAGGCGAAGCGAAGATGACCCTCACCAGAGCCGCCGAATGCGGTTCCGGGGGAGCATAGCACACCTCCTTTGAGAAGTTCAATCGCCACCTCTTCAGAATTCATACCCGGGACTTCAACCTTGGGAAAGACGTAGAACGCGCCATGCGGAACATGGCAGGAGACACCGGGCATGGCATTGAGGCGGGAGCAGATCAAATCGCGCCGTGCCTTGAATTCGACCGCCATCTGCTCGGGGTAATCATTCGCCCTGGTAAATGCCTCGAGCACCGCGTATTGCATCGCATCGTTGGAGCACGCGGTGATGTAATACTGCAGTTTGATCAATTCCTGCATCGCCGCCGGGTTGGTCGATAGGAGGTAACCGATTCGCCACCCGGTCATGGCGAAGGTCTTGGAGAAACTATTGACAAGAATCAACTTCTCATAGCCGGTGCCCAGAAATGAGATATGGTCGCAGTCGTAGACGATTCGGTCATAGACCTCATCGGAGACAATCCACAGGTCGTGGCGCTCAGCGAAAGCGAGCAGTTCGTCGCGCTGGCCCGCATCCAAGGTGGCGCCGGTCGGATTGGAGGGGAAGTTGTAGAGAATGGCCACTGTATCATCGTCTACCAGAGATTCAAGGGTCGCAATCTGCGGGATGAACTGGTGCTCGAACAGGCACGTATAGAAGCGCGGCTCGCCGCCACACAGCGTCACATCGGGCCCATACAGGGGGAAGTAAGGCTCGGGGAGGAGGACATTCTTTCCCGGGTTTACCAAGGTCATGAAACAGTTCAGCAGAGCGTTCGTCCCGCTCATCGTCATGCACACGTTATCCGCCGACAGGCCCGGTTGGTAGGGCGCCCATGATTCGGCGATCTTCTGCCGCAGGGCTGGTAGTCCGGCAGTTGTTGTGTATTTGTTATGACCCGCGCGCATGGCATCGGCCATCGCCTGAATCGCGACCTCAGGGGGTTGGAAGTCGGGCTCTCCCAGACCAAAGGAAATGACATCGTCGCCGGCCATGTCGAACATCTTACGCACGCCGGTCGGCTGAATTGCAGTGATGCGGTCGGCGAAGTCTGCCATAACCATTGCAATAAGGACTTAGATATAAGCAAAGGCCACTACAACGAGGACCACTGCAATTCGTTACGACGTTCAGCCTTCGATTGTATAGAATAATAGTGGGGGCACAGGGATTTGAACCCTGACCAGCGGGTTTCTTCTGATTCGCCGTTTCCGTTAGTACGGACATTAGTGCGAGATGCCTCGGGTCGGTGCTCCAGTTGATCATCAACTTTCAGCAAACCCACCTGTCGTCATTCCCGTGCAACTGGAGCCCACGATACTACCAGGTTATACTATACCCCCAAATGTAGTTACTAGACGCAATTCCTCACATCTTGGATTGGCGACGTGCACGCTTTCGTCGGCGTAGCTTCTTCTTACGCCACTTCCAACGTTGCTTACCGCTTTTCTTCCAAGCACGAGAGCCTCGCTTCATGGTAACAAGCCGCCGACCTACTTCCCCTATATGAGCACATCGTCAGCCGAATCGTGTTCTCCTCTCGGGCCGGTGAGTTAACTCCGCGACACCTTGAATGGCGTCACCCTTGAAAGGGGGTTATCCTCACCACCGGATAGGGCGTGTAGTGTAGCTTGGATATCACCTTGGATTTCTAATCCGAGAACACGGGTTCAAATCCTGTCACGCCCGCCAATATATTGCCAGAATCTCCAGCCTTCATTTCGCTATTGATTCTCGGAATCAACATTCAACTGCATGGTGTTCAATTCGTCATCGTGGAGAAGTTCTTGGGGTTCAACTCGGGCTTTATCGGGAACCACTTCTGCGACCGGACTGGGCGAGGTTTCTGAGGCGGGACTTGGAGAGGGTATGGAAACCGGTGGCTCGTTACTCTCGCCCCGAGCGAAAAAAGCCCTACCAATTCGTAATAAGATGAACAGAAGAACCAAAATGAAAATGATTTCAAACATCGCCGATGCCGCCACCATATCTGCCGCCATGCTACTTCACCGATTAGTGTTACCACCATTAGTCTCAAGGTCGGTCTGTGGCCGGGGAATTTAGGTGTAGAGAAGAAGAGATGCCGTGGAAATGATAATATCCTAACCATATTTATTGCTAGGCATACGAAATATTGCCATGAATGTCTTGATTATCCTGCTGATGATTACAACCGCCCTCACCGACTGTATGGGCGATGATGAGGAAAAAAGTGAGACAATTGTTGGTGATTGGTACGCGGCTGAAGAAAAAATAATCACCTTCAACAGTGATGGAACAGCCCTAGTAGATGGTGATGAGGTTGTGAATTGGCCTATTGATGGGAATATTCTCACCTTAGTAGAAAATGACGGTGATGCTGATCCTGTTTACTTCCATTTGTTTGATGGGTGGTTGTTCATAACCGAG
>JAPOGE010000169.1 GCA_028283345.1 Candidatus Poseidoniales archaeon | reverse complement strand
GGTGCCGGAGGAATATGCCCACCTGTTGGCGGATGACCGCAAATGGGACGACGTCAAGATATTGACGGCGCTGGAAATCTCCGCGGTCTGTAAGAGCGACAGCGATACTGCCGGTAAGATTCACGGACTGATAGTCAGCGCCGCCCAAGGTGCAGGCAGGGATACCTCCGGCGACGGTAGTGGTAGTACCACCGTCGTCCGTCGTCGCTCCCGACGTAAGCGGGTCAAGGTCGAGCAGATTCTTGAGGAATACGATGTCGAGCGTAAGATGCTAGGTTTACAAAATCAATACATCAAGGATGACAACCCGGTATATGCGGCTTTGAACAAGGCTGATGAGAGCACCGGCGGCCCGGTATTTCTGACCGAGCGAGTATTATGTGACCTGACTGAGGCCGCTTTGGTGCGTGGTAAGGAGAAGTTGACCAAGAGGCAAGCTGATTTGATTATCGGCGAAGCCCGCATCGCTTTCATGAAGGCCCGCATCGACCCGTTTGAAGCCGCCGGAATAATCACTGCCCAGTCGATCGGTGAACCGGGCACGCAGATGACCATGCGTACCTTCCACTATGCCGGTGTCGCCACCGTCAACGTGACCCAGGGTCTCCCACGCATCATCGAGATCGTCGATGCCCGCAAGGAACCGAATACGCCGACCATGACCATACGAATGGTTGAGGATAAGAAGTTCGATGAGGCCGAGGTACGAAAACTAGCCGCTTCAATCGAAGTCACGACGACTCGTCACATCGCCGCTATCGAGACCGATGTCGCCCAGCGACGCTTGGTTTTGGTATTGCGCCGCTCGGCAATGAAGCAGAAGAATATGACCGGAATCGAGATTGCTGAGAAATTATCGACCGCCATCCGCCTATACGTCGAGACCGATGCCGAGAAGCGCCCGAAGACACTGACCATCATCCCCGGCAGGAAGAAGGAAGAGGACAAGGATGTCATCCCGTCATATACCGAGTTACTGCAACTAGAGGATAAGATTCGCGACCTTCGACTAAAGGGAATCCCTGGGATCGAGCGCGCCAACGTGCAGTTTGAAGAATCCACAGGCGAATATTATCTCTCGACCATCGGCAGTAACCTCGCCCGCATCAGTGATATCGAAATTATCGACCGCAGTCGCACATATACCAATAATGTCACCGAGATTTATCAATATCTTGGTATCGAGGCTGCTCGTCAAGCGATAGTGAACGAGTTGTCTCTCACTTTGGATGGCGCCGGCCTTGAGGTCGACGTTCGTCACCTGTTGATGGTCGCTGATGTGATGACCAGTGAAGGTGCGGTTCGCGCCATCGGTCGACACGGCGTCAGTGGAAGCAAACACAGTATCCTCGCCCGCGCTGCCTTTGAAGTGACCGTCAACCACTTGCTGCAAGCCGGAATCATCGGTGAAAAGGACCGCTTGACCGGAGTTGCCGAGAATATCATCGTCGGCCAGCCGGTCGCCTTGGGTACCGGTAGTGTCGAATTGTTCTATATTCCCGACGAGGACTGAACAGTAGAATTGAACTGGGAATGGAGGAATAATAATGGATATCAGTCGACAATTGAAGGTCGCAGTGAAAACTGGAAAAATGCTATTCGGTCAACGTCAGACCGCCGATGCCTGTGCCCGCGGTGAAGCCAAGTTGGTGATTATGGCGGTAAACTGCCCTCAGGATTACATCGATGATCTACACGCCCGACACCCCAGCATAATCATGCATCGGGTCAGTATGGTTAACCGCGACCTTGGCGTGGCTTGTGCAAAGCCATTCGCCATCAGCACAATCTGCGTCACCGACTCCGGTGAAAGTGACCTTTTAGCACTGCAGAGTAACATCG
>JAPOGE010000168.1 GCA_028283345.1 Candidatus Poseidoniales archaeon | reverse complement strand
TTCAATCAACAAATCGACTTGAACATCATCAAGGAATTGCATACCCATGCCTAACGCTGGATTTGCATTGACAATGGAACTTGCGAAAGAAGAAAATTGACCAACAGATTTTAGTAGTTGGCTATGGTTCTGCACCAATCCAATTGGGCTAAACCCAGGGCTCGTATTTTGATTTTGCCTGACTACACCGCCCATATCACCTTGAGTAAGAATACTGTACGTACTATATTGCGAACCATCTACAGGCTCATTCTCTTGTAACCAGACTCTTTGCCAAGGAACTGTGTTGGCAGGATCGGGTGCTGCAATAGGATTACCATCATCATCAACATTCAACGCACCATAAATCACAGGATCCTTCAGAGCGCCACCGGGTTGGAAGAAGTCACTCAAACGAGCATACTGATCCTTTCCTTGTAATTCGTCAAAGAGGCTTTTATTGGTATTGAAGTAGAGGTCGAGGTCGAAGCCAATTTGTTCAAACCAGTCTGTTGCAATACTCAGGAATCGACCCTCGACATTGATCTGTAGGGTTCTGACCTCTCTTAGTTTGGCAAGTAATTCCATGATCTTGCGATGGTTCGCTGGTGTTTGGCTGATAATCAAATTGCCATTTAACTCAGTAATTCTGTGAGGATTAGCAGTAGGAATTCCCGGTTCAATCCAACTATCAGAATCAACATTATCTTGGATGATATCTTTGATTTCTTTGACAAGGTCTTCGTCAGATTTCTGTTCAGGGCCAGCACCGGGATTGCCAAAACTAAATCCACCACCGCCACTGCTTCCACCACCACCGCCGCCGCTGCCGCCGCCACCGCCGCCGCTGTTACCGCCACCACCGAAACCGCCACCGCCGCCGCTGCCACCACCGCCACCACCGCCACCGCCGCCACCGCCGCCGCCGCCGCTGCCCATTTGAGGCGCATTGTCAAAGTCGACGATTTCAAACAGTAGGTCGGTGATGTTGTAGACTTCTAACGTAACTCGCTCATCCAAGGCAGTCTTCGTTGAAATCTCCAGAACCCCATCTTGAATATCGTATGTAATGATTTCGCCTCCGCTGCTGAGTTGATCAAGCACACGTTCAAATACAACACTCATTGGTACATCACCAATGTGAATCGTAATTGGGAAGGTTTTGTCGATTCCAGCATTTTCAAGGGCTAGCCAATCAACATAAAAGGGGATCCCTGCAATATCGCTAAACGAACGAAAGACTACTTCAAGGGGTTGTTCTAAAAAATTAAATCCTCCGCCAGATGTTTGTTCTAGTGCATTTCGAATTCTACGATTCGAAACAGAATCTCGGAATCCATCAACAGAACCAAATCGTCGGTTAGTAAGATCTTCCCAGTCCGAGGGGTAGGTAATCATTCCACTGAGCGATCGTTCACCCGGCCCATATCTATTTTCTCTAAGAGGAATCATGCCCTCATCCGATTCAATTCGTAATTCGGAATATCCAAATTCGCGGGATCGATTTGCTTCCGCATACCGTCTGTAGAGTTGCGTTGACCGCATTGCTTCACGTAGAACGAGCGCTGCAGGGTTGTCTTCGTCAATGAATAAAATTTCATTGACTACATCCAACGCCTCATCGTATTTTTGTTCAGTCTGTAGTTGACGAACTCTTTTCAAGTTTTCGTTGATTATTTTTTGTCGCTCATCTGATTCTGCAGCAGCACGGTCGAGTTGATCGCGGTTCTTTTCATTCACAGCCAACTGATCTCGATGTTGTTCCCATGCTTCTTTATTGATTGCGATGTGATGAAGTAAATTTGTTGCTTGTTCACGGCGTTTGCGATATTCAGTTTCTGAAAACAAAGAGCGATCAGATCGATCTAATCTT
>JAPOGE010000167.1 GCA_028283345.1 Candidatus Poseidoniales archaeon | reverse complement strand
CTGCGCTGGAAGCAGGATAGTACCCCACATCAGCAGTGATGAGCAGAGAGTCTCGGATGAGCGTCTGCGACTCGCTTAATCAGGTCCGAGCAAGTGAAGAGGAGACTGCGCTGGAAGCAGGATAGTACCCCACATCAGCAGTGATGAGCAGAGAGTCTCGGATGAGCGTCTACGACTCGCTTGAACCGGTCCGAGCAAGCGAGGAGGAGACTGCGAAATAATATCTCTCCGAAGGCCGAGTGTTGAAGCGATTCATAGTGGCCTTCGCTAGTGAGTTTGGTCAAGCCGAGCGATACCGGGGATGTCGTTTACCTTGCGGGCGGCCTGTGACGAGGAGGACAGATCGGAGAAGGAGGACGGGATCTCCTCAGGTCCTGCGGTCAGCAGGCGTTGTTGACCTTCGCCTGAATTACCGATATGGCGCAACAACCTCTCCGCCACATCATCGGGAAGGACGCCGCCATTAGCCTGGGTCAGGCGAGCGATTTCTTCGGCTATCTGCGCTTGATATGATTGGTCGGCAGCGAGACGTAGCGACTGTGAGGTTTGGAATCTCTCGTGACGATAAATACCATCTCGATAACCGTCTTGATCACCATAAACCTCGGCATAACCATCTCCATCATTGCGCCGTCGTTTGAATATCCGACCCGGTGCTGATGCCAGCTTACCGAGTCTGGATATGGAGGGTAATATCAGATTACGAATACCGCTCACAGCCCGAGGTTGCCCCCTCGCCTGTCGCCGCAGACGAATGCGCCGATTCACCGGGCTTCGCTGTTGTGCCAATTTCCTCAAGCGGGGGAATTGTTGCAATGTCGTTTCGTTGTTCTCCCCCAGTTCAGCATCAATAACCCCCTCCTCATCTTCCTTCAGTGCCGAGGCGACGATACCGCTCTGTACCTCTGGTCGATGTTGAATCGGCCCCCCCTCCTCATCATCCCCAGCAAAGCGCATCAGGTTGTCTTGACGCTCACCATGCGAGAGTGGGGAGAGGAAACTGGGAATGAAACCGGTTGGTTTCTGATGCTCATTCACAACTCCAGCGTCAGGGTGCAGGGCGCCGTCATCAGCAGGAGGGAGTGCCCCTGCTCTCTGTTCAATCATTCTATACGAATTCATTTGCGGAACCTGGCGGGTATCCGGGGTCTGCCAGCGGTTGCTGTGGAATCCACCCTCCCCCGATACCACTCCATCTGGGGCATGGAAGGCGAGCTCGTCTCGCGGGTTTTGATAGCGAAAATCATCGTGCCCCTGTATCGGCTGGGATTGCGGCCACTGTGGCGGCATTTCCTGTTGATATGAATTATCAGCAGAATCGAAGCGCGCGGTGGTAGAATGTCCTGGGGCAGAAGGTCCGGGGTCATCGAATAATCCGCCTTCGGCAAACATATCAAATCCACCGATTGAAGCCTCAGGCTCTGGGATAATCGCGTGACATTTATCCGATGATTCGCCATATTGTTGCGTTGGCATGGCATGATTTGAAGCTGTCTGAGGTTGAGACCACGGGTTGGGTGCTTGAATCTGATTCGGTTGTGAGTTGCGCATTTCGCGCCGAATTTCTTCGGCTCTAAAGAAAGGCGCTGGAATACTAGGCTCAAACCTTTTGCGCTCTGTTCCAGTGGGGATAAATGAACCTGGATTAGGGCTGGAGTCATCATATTCACCAACATTTTCCCTGATGCGCTCGGTGTAAGTCGGCTCGTTGAAGCTCATCGGTGTTCCCGATTCCTTCGCCGCCCATGCGGGTAGCAGTTCACCAAGTTCAGATTCAGAATCATCCATGATGAAGGCTTCCAGTGCTTTTGGCGCCTCGACATACGCTTCCTCAGCTGCAGTCAGTGCGCCCTCAAGCGGTGAAATC
>JAPOGE010000166.1 GCA_028283345.1 Candidatus Poseidoniales archaeon | reverse complement strand
GCCTATGGCGCGCCGGAAGGGGCGACCTCAGGGGCGACCTCAGGGGCTACCTCAGGGGCGACCTCAGGGCGACCTCAGGGGTGACCTCAGGGGTGACCTCAGGGGCGACCTCAGGGGCGGCGACAGTGGTGCCGCGCCGCATCGCATGGAACAGGTCTCTTCGGTCGGCGGCGACCTTTTTGTCGATCACGCGACATCCGTACATCGCCATCGTGAAAAACAACAGAATCCACGAGGCTTGCGGGTAGGATAGAATCTGCCAAGCCACGGCAATCGAAGCCAGCACCAGGCTGAGCCAAGCACCGAACCACATCACTAACATGCTCGCCTCGCTGGAAAATTCATCGGTTTTCACGTTGATGACGGTATCGATATACCAATTGGTGCCGCGTGCGAGTAGACCGAACCACAGTAAGGTCGAGACTTTGAAGAAAAATGAAAATACGTTCATCCCCGAGTCTTGGCCGTTGTATATCGCCTTGACCGGGACTTCGGTTATTCGCCAATCAGCGCGCGATAATTGCAATAGACGATGGTTGGGGTAGCCATAACCATCCCAGCGTTTTTCCCAATCCCAGTTCTTGAGAATCTCATGACTGGAAACAGCATATCCTGATTGCGGGTCGGTTATCGATAGCCCGGCGGAGAGATTTGTCAGGTGGGTGAGAATCCATGACCCCATCCGGCGAATTATCGGCATGCCCTCCATCCCCTCGGGGTGCAACTTCCGACTTCCCTTGACGTGGTCAGCCCGATCATCGAAAATCGGTTGCAGCATCGCCGAAAGGTCCCCGGCTTCCATCTGGCCATCGCCATCCATCACCGCCGCACACCATTGTCCTCTAATCCCCCAAACTCCGACCTCCGCTTTGGCGCTGATGAATTGCAATCCCGCTTCGATGGCTGCTCCAACCCCGGTTCTTCGTGGATGGGATTCTGGAAATGTGTCGATTACCCAGCCTTGTCCTTCCCAGCCATCTTGGCACCGCTGTTCGATGGTTTGCCGAGCGAGCACCTTGGTATCATCACGCGACCGGTCATCGACCACCACGATTGCATCGACCCATTCTGGAATGGCCTCGATTACCCCGGTAATGTGCTCGGCCTCATCGAGTGCCGGGATGACAACCCCTATCGCCCACCCGCAGCGCATGAGAGGCATAGGATGAATGATGATTATTGCTCTTGCCCAGCGAAGGTTTTGAACCATGACCGCCACCAGCGGTATCCGTGGCTGATATCTGCATCGCCTTTGTCGTGCGCGACCAGGAACTGAGAATAATCAGTTCGGTGATACGAGCGAAGGACTTCAGCGATGATGTTCACGTCATCGATTTAGGTAGTAAAGACGACACTGTCGCCCTGGTCGAAGAGGAGCCTGGAGTGACCCTGCACAGCCTGCACCCGGATGCCACGGTCCCCGAGGTCGCCGCGGCATTATTTGTCGAGGGTAGTGATAGTTCGACCTTGGTGGTGCGTCTGGAGCCTAATTGGAAACTGCGCGATTTACCGGTCGCGGTCAATCGCTGTCGGATGCGCATAGATGTCGATATGGTATTCTCGGCCCCCGATGATTCAGAGGAAACGAAGAAGCCCGAGGAACTGACCTATTCCGATGCTCCGTTCCAGAGCATCGCCTGCTCAGCCAAGGGAATCGCCGCTCTGGCTGAGGCTAATCCACATAGTAAACCTCTTGATTTGCCACAGCAACTCAATGTCCGGGTCAACCGCAATAAGGAATCGCTGCCGGTCAGCCAGCGGGAATCTATGGCCACCGCCTCAAGATTCGCCCAGTTATTCTATTGGATGTTGGAATCCAAGCACCCGCTGATAAGCTTCGGAATTCCCGGGGTGGTATTATTCACGGTCGGGTATCTTCT
>JAPOGE010000165.1 GCA_028283345.1 Candidatus Poseidoniales archaeon | reverse complement strand
GGCAGTGCCGGAAATAACGGCACAAACGGCTTTACCGCACTGAGTCGAATCACTCCTCTCGATGCCAATAACACCACCTGCCCGGGCGGGGGTCTGGAAATCAGCATCGGGCTCGACCTCGACCGTAATGGTAGCCTCGACCCGGTGGAAGTGAGTGAATCGAACCTCATCTGCAATGGTCTCGATGGTAATGCGACCGCCTCTCATGCGCCGCTGATGAGTACTCTGGCGGCGCCGCCGACCTTCTGTCCCGACGGGCTGATGCTAAGATTTGGCATCGATGATGGTGGAGGCGGTGGCACAGCCGATGATGGAATCCTGCAAACCGGTGAGGTCGGACAGGTCTTCACCATCTGTACCGGGACGACGGCGTGGAGTCAGAAGCATCCTGATTCGCAAGCGGGGGTGCTCAGCGGTTTCAGCACTGGATGTTCTCAGCGTGTATCTTTTGAGTCCATACTACTATTTTCGGCAATCAGTTCTGATGGGTGTGAATTGTGGGTCAGCGATGGTACCCTGTCTGGCACCTCGCAGATAACCGACATCAACCCATCTACCGACTCGGCCCCGGGTCTGTACTCGGGTCTGTTCAATGCCAACGGAATGATTTGGTTTGATGCCGATGACGGGGTGGCTGGGCGTGAATTATGGGTCAGCGATGGCACGGTTGCCGGCACGGTGATGGTCGCAGACATAGCACCGGGCAGTGGTGATTCCAATCCGGCATTCACCGGGGGGATGGTCAGTCATGAGGGCAAGGTCTGGTTCAATGCCGATGATGGGGTGGCTGGGCGAGAATTATGGGTCAGTGACGGCACCGCAGCGGGGACGATGATGGTCGCTGATATCTGCCCTGGTCCTTGCTCCTCCAATGCTGGCCTGACCGGGCTGGTCTCGTTTGATGGCGGACTGTGGTTCAACGCTGATGACGGCGTCAACGGCAGTGAATTATGGACTTATGATGGCGCAAGCGCCAGCATGGTGGCCGATATCAATACCATCATAGGTCAAGGAGATGCAAGCCCAGGTGAATCGGGTGGATTTGCCGTCTTCAAAGACCGGTTATGGTTCGATGCCGATGATGGGCTCAATGGCCGGGAGTTGTGGTCGGCCAACTCAAGTGGGGCGGTGATGCTCGATAATCTCGCGACCGGGGCCGATTCCAGCCTGCCCGGCAAGGGCACCGGTCTGGTCGTGGTCGGCGAGTCTCTGGTCTTTAGAGCCCAGGACACCGGCAATCCCGGGGCTGGCAACAGGCTGTGGTACAGCGATGGCACCAGTGGTGGCACCGCAATCCTCGATGCCAGCCTATACGATATCGCCCCGAGTGGAAGCAATGTCCACCTCCACCAAGGGCTGATGTGGTTCGCCTGCGAGAGTGCGACCACCGGCGAGGAACTATGCTCGACCGATGGTACTCCGGCGGGAACACAGGTTCACGACCTCATAGCCGGTGCTGCAGGGGAGATGAGCCCGGAATCAATCACTGTGGCGCACGGCTGGTTATACTTCTCCGGCGAGGGCTTCAACGGCAGTGATGCAACCGGTCTGGAGTTGTGGCGAATGCAGTTGGCCGGGGGTGCCCCCGAACTGGTCTGGGATGTCTATGGCGGTGACGGCAATGATGCCGACGTCGGCAGATATGGCGGTCTGGTAACGGTCGAGAACACCATCTTCTTCAGCGCCGATGACGGCATGCAGGGGCATGAGTTGTATCATTGGGGCGAGGTCGACCCGGATGGTGATGATGTTCTCATCATCACTTGAATATGTGAGGGCGACCGGACAATATGATTCAGAAAAATGTCGCCCGAGAGGAAAAACACTGGCAACTGGAATACGAGTGCAAGGCTGTTGCCATCAAGCATTGATATGCAGGC
>JAPOGE010000164.1 GCA_028283345.1 Candidatus Poseidoniales archaeon | reverse complement strand
TGGAATCGTGTCGTGGGCGCGGCATGGCGCTGGGGCTGGCCTCAACCCAGTCTCTGCTCGATGAGATGGGTAATCCTGAGCGGGGCCTGGCGGCGATTCACGTCGCCGGCTCGAACGGCAAGGGCACCACCTGTGCGATGCTGACCGCCGGGCTGGTCAGCGTCGGCCAGCACGTCGGCACCTTCACCTCACCCCATGTGGCCAGAATCGAAGAGCGGATTCGCCTCGATGGCAAGCCCATCGACGCCGAGCAATTCGACCTGGCGCTGGAGGCGGTGCGCGATGCTGGCGAAGCGGCCGCCACGCCGGTCACTTTCTTCGAGGCGACCTATCTGGCGGCGATGCACGTCTTTGCCAAGGCCGGGGTGGATTTCGTCGTCCTCGAGGTCGGCCTGGGAGGCCGACTCGATGCCACCAATACCTGCCATCCTGTGGCCTCGATAATCACCGCATTATCGATGGAACACTGCGAGACCCTGGGTGAGACCCTCGATGAGATTGCGATTGAGAAATCGGGAATTGCCCGACTGGGAATCCCCCTCATCCTGAGAAGACCACCACCCCCTATCACCGCTGAGAACGAGATTCAGGGGATGGCTGATGCCGCCGCCGCCAAGGCCTATGCCGTCATCAAGGCGACGATTCCCTCGCCGCAGTTGATGCAGATGGTCGAGGGCCGGCACGACTATCGCGACGAGGCCGCGTGTCTGGCCAACCGAGCGCTGATGGCGATTGGCGAGGTCGAGGCGGCCAAGGCGGTCGAGAGACTGAAGAAGGAGGTTAAATGGCCGGGGAGAATGCAGAATATCACCCGCCCAACCGGCGAGGATTCGGTCGCCGATGAGGTCGAAGTCCTACTCGATTCGGCACATAACCCGAGCGGGATGGCCAAGTCGATGCCGCTGTTCGCCAGCCAACTGGCGGGGCGTGACTGGTGTTTGTGCATCGGTTCGAGCCCACAGAGAAATCTCGACCTTTTCCTTGCCCCGCTGGCCAAGGTGGCACATGACCGGGCACCCAAACTGATTGTCGCCACCGAACCAAAAGGGGGAAGATATCCGGCGATTCCCGCCGAGGGATTATCCTCATCCCTACGCGAGGTGATGCCGGCGGGAGTGCCAATCGTTGTCATGCCCGATACCGGTTCAGCATGGTCGGCGTTCGAGTCGGCGCTGGCCAATGCCGGTGGCGGTGAGGTGATTCTCGGATTCGTGACCGGCTCACTCTATCTGGCCGGCAACCTGCTGGAGCACCTCGATTTGGATGGTGATGAGGAACTGGCGATTCTGTGAGACCACCGGCACAGCCCACCAGCACAAGCATCATCACTGATTCTCCGCTCGCCATCCTCATCTAGGCAGAGAGGGTGAGGGTATGAAGGGGAAACATCTGGCGATTCGTATCGAACAATGCCTCACCCTATCCAAGGCCAGTAACTGCCCGCGCCGTAAGTTCGGCGCCCTGCTGGTCGACCCGGAGCGCAATGTCATCCTCATGGATGGCTACAACGGTGGCCCCAGAGGAGGAGGTGACCTGTGTGGGGGGGATGTGTGCCTGCGCGATTCCGAGGAGGTCAAATCGGGAACCATGGTCGAGATCGGCTGTCATCACGCCGAGATGAACGTCATCTGCAATGCTGCGGCCAATGGGGTCTCCACCAAGGGGGCGTGGCTGATAGTCACCGGGGAGCCGTGCCTGATGTGCGCCAAGTTGATGCACCATTCCGGGATAACCAAAGTGGTCGTGGTCGCCGGGGGTTTCGGTGGGCCAAATGGATGCGGATATCTCGAGCAACATGGGGTGGGAATCGAGCGGGTCGAAGGACCGCAAGATCCCCGTGGCTCAAACCTCTGATCTTTATCATCACGAATAAGTGATTTCATTGACCACTTCCATACCTGAATCTGTGTATTCAGTCATGCATCTCCACAGAGCGTATCCGTTGGTTGAGTCATAGCCTCTGAAG
>JAPOGE010000163.1 GCA_028283345.1 Candidatus Poseidoniales archaeon | reverse complement strand
GAATGCGCGAACCGGCTGGCGGGTTGAGGCCGACGCGGGACTGTGTACCCCAGTCGACGTAGCAACGGTCGTCAGCATCGATGAGCAGACTGACCTCCATTCCCGCGATCTCCGAGATGACGTAGAAGTTGGACCAGTACTCGTGCAAGCCGAGCCATGCGAGGCTCTGGCGTACTTCATCGCAATGGACATCTCCGCGCTCCAAGGCCGCTTCGATGACTGCTGCGGGATGCAGCACAGGCTCGACAGGTGGTCTTGCATCAGCCATCATGCCTCACCTTCTGCTTCAATATCCCTCATTGGCATACAACTGAAATCGATGAGTGTGAACAACTTCGATTGAATCGCTCCCTGAGTTCTCCCCAGTGATTCTGCCATCTCGGTGATGGTCCGGCCTTCGCGTGCCTCTGCGTGGAGTTGCTTTATTTCCGCTGGCGTCCACCTCTTTCCGTGGTTCGCTTGCGCGGTTCGCGCGGTGATGCTGTTCGTAACTGTGGCAGGTCCCAAGTTGAGTTCGCCATGGGTGAGTGAATACGTGCGTGGTTGGGGTGGGTGTGTCGAAACTCCTGTCTTCTGGCGCACGCTCTGGATCAACCATTGTGCGCCGTGCGCAGCGGCCATTGCATAGCCCATCTCGATGTTTCCCGCTTCGGCGGCGCCGGGTTGTTGGCATGATACACGAGGTTGATCGGGTGGAGTCATTTGGGAAACGAACTCCTCGTCCGAACTGTCGTCGAAGCAGGTGTAGCCATCTCCACCACAGCGCAGATCAATCCATCTCTCGGCATGCTTGTGCACCAGCAGACGCGCCTCGGAATTATCGACAGCGACTATGACGAAATCGAATCCCTCGAGTTGCTCGGCGTCTGTCAAATCCTCGGCAATAGGGAATAGTTTGAGGTTGCTCTTTTCCACGAAGGATTGTAGGCGATTCACCAGAGCCTCGACCTTGGGCTGCCCTACATCCTCGGGAAAGAATCGTTGGTGAGTGAGGTTACCTTTCTCGACCACATCGCTGTCCATGATGGTGAACTTTGAGGGAATAAAGTGTTCCAGATCAGCATCGAGGACATCTTCAATGATTTCTTCATCACCCTCTGTGTGTGTAGAATGAAATGCCTTGTGTCGTGCTTCGACGATCTTAGTTTCGAAGTGTTTGATGCTTTGGCAAAACATAGTAGGAGTCGACTTGATATGATGATCGATTACCTCCTTAATAATTGAAATATCATCATCATTATTCTCTACAAATTGTCTTTTAGGGTTTTCAATTGATTCTTCTGCTGACCACCATGCGCGCCAACGCACGCTGAGCAATTCTTTCAGCGCCGGGACCACGATATACGCGAGTTGGCTTCCAATTCCCCCGGCTCCAACAAGCAGGATTTTGATTGGGTCAAACTCCCACACGGTGGTATCTTGCGTCATTCCTCTTCCTCCTGATTCTTCTTCTCGATTCTCTCTCGGTGGAGCTTCCGTCTCCAGGCGGCGTGCCTGTGGCCTTGCGCTGAACGCCTGGTACCAGTCTCGGCTTCGTCATCTCCTGCATCTGAGCCTGTCACCATTGTACCACCACCGTCGAGCCTCATGTTCCTGACTCCATATGAATGAAGTAATCCAAAAGTGATCTGATCATCACAACCCGCAGGGCGCTCAGCCCCGTCGGCGCGTGTTTGTGACATCATTCGGATTCGCCATCCGGATCAGGTTCGTCGTTGAGTCCGAGGTCCTTACGCAGTTCGTTGAGGCGGTTGGTTGCACCACCGTCGGAGTGGCCCATGTGCTCGGCTAGACTGGCGTACTTTCCGTAGACACCGGTCTGCCCGACCGCGATGCGGCCGAGCGTGTTGATGAGCATGCTCGGAGGCATGTTGCTGTAGTTGGTCACGGTGCCTGGCTCGCCGATTCGGCTGAGGTATGCCTCCACACCATTGACGATGTAACGGCTGTGCTGTGGCATCTCCTGACGTGCCCATTCTCCGAGACGCCTTACCTCGGCGTCGAGGTTCACGGCGCGCTGGGTGAGAGCGACATCGGTGGAGTCCACCGGCGGGTTGTGGGTGGTGTTAGGGGTGGTC
>JAPOGE010000162.1 GCA_028283345.1 Candidatus Poseidoniales archaeon | reverse complement strand
CGACCGAGAATACTGCGATAGGCAGGCGGGCCGCGGTCGACCATCGCCCACGAGACATCTGCTTCGGCCAATCCCTGCCAAGCACCTCTGGCACCACGCCAATCACATACTGCAACATCGGGCCTCGTATCCTGCAGGATTCTCGGCAATTGCTTGCGCAGTGCTCTCTCAAAGGTCAGGCTCTTCAGCCCAGGTATTTTAGAAATCTTGATACCGAAAATGAATCCATGCCCTTCCGATTTGACGAATGCCGCGGTATCGGCCGTTTCAGGGGCAACGAAAGTGACCGTCCAACCTCGCCTTGCCAAAGCATTGGCAACCTGTATCTGGGTGGTTTGACAAAGGTCACGACCAAAGGTACGACCGGTTATCCACAGCAGGTGCATCGGCCTAGCGAAGTGGAACTCACTCTTTGTGCTTACCACGACATCAACGCAGTGGATTCCCTGCCTGAGCAATAACATAAGCGGCCAGTCCTCGCTCGACCACGACTTCCCATGTGCGCTCACTCTCTACCCAATTCTTAGCCGCAGTGCCCAATCGTTGGCGTAAATCGGAGTCACCTGCCAACCGGCTGATTGTACTCGCCAAGTCGTCAGTATCATCGACCGAATACAACAATCCAGTCTTGCCATCGTCGACGATTTCGGCTAACGCCGGCAAGTCACTGCAGATAACTGCGCTCCCGGCCATCATCGCCTCAAACGGCTTCAATGGAGTCACCAAGGAGGTGACTCGGGTTTTTGGCCGGCTGACCACGAAGATATCGATGAGTTGGTAGAACGCTTCGACCTCAAGGTGAGGAACCGGCCCGGTGATTACCGTCTTGTCGGCTATTCCTTGTTCGGAGCAGTGGCGGCGAAGTTCAGCTTGGCCGCTGGTAGAGGTCAGGGCGAAAAAGCGCACATCTAGTCCTTGGTCAGCAAGTTTAGCCACCGCAGACACTGTTTGCTCAACCCCTTCAATCGCCCTAAGGCTACCGATATAACCGACCACTACCGTACCTTCGGAGAGTGCCAACTCGCCTCGGACTTGAGCTAATAACCCAGAACCGCCATCCCGGCCGGCACCGCCATCCCCTACATCCACGCTGTCCTCGCCACCCCGGTCGACACCACCGCTGCCTTCCCCGCCAGCACTACCTACTCTGTCGACCGCAACAACACCTTGAGAAGGGTTGACTGCATTATGAACCACGGTGATCTTAGCCGCATCAACACCCCTGGAAATTGCCTCGGTGCGCAAGGTCTCGCAGATACAGATAACCGCATCGGCACGCTTGAGCAACTTGGTCTCGATTCTCCTGAAGCGGCGATAGGAAGGCCCCCATGATTTCCACCGACCACTTCCAACCGCGGTCTCCTCCCACATGCCGCGCATCTCATAGACGAAGGGTAGCCCCAACTTTCGCGCCGCATAAAGGGCTGGGATTCCCACTCGATAAGGGGTGTGAGCGTGGATTATTTCGCTGTTCTGGGCCTTGGCTACTGCAATTATCCTAGTGCGGAATAACTTGAAAAGGACTTTTTCCTCGACCCAGGTAAATGCCGGGCTGACATATTTGAAGATGAATCGAAAACCATGGATAATCCGGTATTTTGTGAAGGTAAGCATGTTATGGGAAAAACTTCCCTCATCCTCCTCTCGGTCTGCCAATTCCTTTTTTTCAATCTCTAGACGCCTGATTTTGGCTCGGCCGCGACGCGCTACCCAACGTTTCAGTAATCCTTTGTTATTGTCGATATACGCCGGATGAATGGTCCTCAGATACTGAATATTGTCGGCCGAATACTCTGTTACCATCGACTCTCTCTCAGGATACCAAGGTGATGTGAGGGCGATTGGGATGACTTTCCCATTACGATATTGTGCCGACATCAATGACTGCGAGCGAACCGCGTAGCCGTTGGTATCAGGAGGGCTGTTTGCCAACACGTGGAGAATCCTAATCCGACCATCTCCAGTTCATCTTCAGATATATTTCTCAATCAAATCTACGATTCTGGCCGCCGTCCTGCCATCCCATAAATCTGGAATCCGACCCGACTTGCCACCATTGGTGAAAATCTCCTCGGCGGCGGCGATGATTGCCGCGGTATCATTTCCGACCACAACATTGGTACCCTCGGTAACCGTTATCGGGCGTTCGGTATT
>JAPOGE010000161.1 GCA_028283345.1 Candidatus Poseidoniales archaeon | reverse complement strand
CGCCTGCGCGATGGAATCCACATCGTTGTAGTAGTCATCCCACATTGTCAGTTGGTTTTCAAGTGAGGCCGCCAGTGAGTCATTTTCTGACGCCGTGGCAGCGTCGAATGCGGCTTTTACATCATCCCTCTTGGCCTTGAGAACATCGGCTGCATCCAACGCCAAATCTGCGTTCTCTCGCAGGTCATCGAAGGTCTTGCCTGAGATGATATCTGCTGCTGGGTCGAAGCCCCAGAACTCTTCGGGGATAAGGTATTGGTCGCCCTTCGCGAGAACATCGTTGAGTAGGCCATTTATGGAGAGCAGACGACTCTCCATCTCGTATAGTTGGACGTTATCTTCTTCGATGGTATCGGGCAGCATCCTGTAAACACCATAGGCTACCAACGCTGCGATAGCAGCAACAACGAGGTTGATTCCAGCAGTAGCAGCAGTTGTGCTGAGTGCCCATTTCTTCGTAGCGAGGTCTGCCATTTTGATAGAGGGAATCAAAGTGGATACCATCATAAATGCCATACTACCTATCATCAGTTTCATCGCTTTCTGTTGGTCGCCTGCGAACATCATAACCATCGAAAATATCATCAGGGTTTTATTGACGGCACTGAAGGCGTTTCTGAGAGTGTAGTTGGCGGCTGCCAATTTGAGCGTTGTCATAGTAGCCACCCTCGTAGGGGCTATTGATGCCATCCGCGCTGCCCCCGCTTGCCTGCTGGCTAGAACGACCTGTTCAAGACTCAGCCATTCCTCACCCAATGTTGTTATCAACGCCTGCAACGATGTAATCTCGGCATCAATGATGGGGATATTTTCACCACGCTCGATTCTCTCAGCGCGCATGGCAACTATGGCCGCTATTCTCCCCTTCGCTTCTAACATTGTGGTCTGTATCCCAATCATTTTCGCTTCAAGACCAATAATAGTGGACTTCGCCAATTCCCTACCTAGAACAATCTCGTTGCTCATCGCAGTCGTTTCTGCCATGATTTGAGCCGTGAGTTTCTCGCGCGCACGGGCCTGTGAATGCACCAACGCGATGTCACGCTCTCGCCAGATTTTCATGCCATCCGCTTGTATTGCCATCTCTGCCGCTACCGCCTTCTCCGCAAACCACCTCTCCTGTAAGATGACCCTCAAATCCGCATTTACGAGTATGGTTTTCTTCAATTCCCAATTCAGGCTTGCCTGTGCTGCAAGGTGGTTAAGAGTTGAAGCGCGACCCCAACTCTCTGCCTCACCCTTCGCGATGATAACTTCAATTGCCATCTCCCTTGCTTTGTATTCGGCCATGAGGCCCATTTGCACCCGCGTCGAGCCTTCGTAGGCTCTCTGCGCGAAGAGTCCGATAGCATCTGTTTCAGCCTTGATAGCCATGATATTCGCTCCCCTGATTTTGACGCTCTGCATCTTAATCGCGCTGGCCGCAGACTCTTGCAGGGCAGTCCTAGCATAAGACTGTGAGAGGTAATCCACTTCACCACGAGTAGCCCTGATGATAACATGCAGGGTGGACATGGCAATTATCATCGAGAGCAGACCCAATGTGAAATCAACCACCGGCTTCGCCTGCTCAAACACCGCGCTCATTTGGATTACGTTCTCGGCCAACCTCTTTCCAGATTCCTTCTCGATGACCTTCTCCACATATCCCCAGAACTTCAGTTGTGCTTCCTGTGCATCAACGTATGCTGGTGCGAGTTCCTCACCGATGGCCCGTTTCACGGCGGATATCTCAGCCTCAAGTATCTGAAGTTGGAAGAACGAAGACTGTTGCCTGATGTTGAACTCATCAATCGCGCTGTAAACCCCTCGGTAAGCAGCACCCTGAAGTTGGACTAGGCGGGTGTGGTTCTCTATCAACTTGAGAAACTTAACGTAGTGACGACCACCACCCACGGAGATTGCTAGGTTCTGCTGTTGCTCTTGCGAGAGTTCATTCCAGACACCGGATAGGTGGCCTAGAACTTCAGTCAGGCTCATCGTGCGAACCTCTTGGGCTTCGATACCGTCGAGGTATTCAGCGATGGCATCTGAGGCGTGGGTGCCTTCGTTGGCTAGTCGCTGATACATCATACGCATACCGGTTCCCGCTCTGGTGGCCTCTTCACCCGACTCGATGAGAAGGGCTGACATGGCAGCCATCTCACCGATGCTTTCACCAGCAAGGTTAGCCTGCGACGCATACTGATTCAGTGTGAATGT
>JAPOGE010000160.1 GCA_028283345.1 Candidatus Poseidoniales archaeon | reverse complement strand
AACCGAAGAGATCCTGGCGAAAATGGGTGAACCAAAGCTGGCCGATAAAGGCAGCTGACCCCCCCCCCAGTGAAGCCCACGGCGACGAAGGCCGCTACGACGTGCGGACTTCGGTAGTGGGCTTCGCTTTACATCGAATCCAGTGGGATGATACCAAGACCCTCACACCCGGCATGCAACATCTCTCTGGCCGCCTCGGAAATCGCCAGGTGCATTTGATTCACTTGCCCGCCTTGGATGACGTGGCAATCGCGATAGAAGCCATTGTAGGCATTGGCCAGAGCGAGAATATGCTTGGCATAGAGGTGTGGGCGCGATTCTGCTACGGCTTTTGCCAGCACCTCATCGTAGGTCTCCATCACCCGCAATAATTCGACCAGCCCGCTGGGGGCGGCGGCGAAATCCGCGGGCTGGTGCGAATAAGCCGCGACAAACGCCTCGACATCATGGCCTTCACTGGCTAGGCGTCGGCCGATGGCGCAGGCGCGGGCATGTGAATACATGATGAAAGGTGCACTACCGGCCTCGAAGGCCAGCGCATCCTCCCACCTGAAGGTGAAACCCTTCTCCGGTGCTACCTTGATGATATTGAAGCGCACCGCCGAGCGCCCGACCGCTTCGGCTATCTCCCACATCGCCGATTCATCCAATTCGTCCCGCCGTAGTTTCTCGACCACGGCATAGGCCTGTTGTTTGGCTTCCTCGAGCAGGTCGTCCATGTACACGACCCGGCCGTGCCGGGTCGACATCTTACCTTCGGGCAGTTTGATGAAGGAATAGAATACCACTTCGGGCGCGGCCTGGCCGACTTCCCCGAGGGCGATGGCAACCTGTTTGGATTGTAGTTTATGGTCTTCCCCAAGCACGTTGACCAGACGATCGCACTGCGTCCACTTCCACTGGTGGTAGGCGACATCCCGGGTTGCATACAGGCTACTACCATCCCCTCTCTGGTAGAAGAACTTGGTACTCTTTCCGGTGATTCCTCGCCCCCCCAACTCGAGATAATGAGCACCGTTCTCAGCCACATCGTGTAGGGGGCTGGCAGCCAGTTTCGCCATCACCTCACCGACACTGCCATCGCTGACAAATCTCGATTCGCGGGTGAAGGTATCGTATTCTATCCCGAGGCGCGTCAGGGTCTCCAGCATTCCATCGAGCACCGGTTGATAAGCCGCGGCAAAGCGCTCCAGCACCTCGTCGTCACCTTCCTCGGACAAACGTACCATCTCACCGACCTCGACATCGACCGCTTCATCTTCGTCGGACAAGATATTGGCGGCCTGGTACCAGCGCACCCGCTGGTGGTCAGGCTTGTTCACCCATGGGTTGGCTTCGCCTCCACCTTCGCTGGGTTCATCGCCGCTCTCAACGGCGTTGCCGGCAGGGGTGTCGGCAAGGGCGTCGGCAGGGGTGTCGGCAAGGGCGCCGGCAGGGGCGTCGGCAGGGGTGTTGGACTCGCGCCCGGCCGCCTGAAGGACTTCGTCGACTTTCTCCGGGGTCAGGTTATTCATTGCCCACGCGAGGATTCCGACCTGCTTGCCCATATCGTCAACATAATATTCGGCTCGTACCTCATTACCAGCCAAGCGATTCAGTCTCACCAAGGTATCGCCGATGATGGCATTGCGCGCCCGGCCGACATGGAAAGGGCCGTTGGGATTGGCCGAGGTATGTTCGATCAAGACCTTGGTGCCGCTACTCGGCAGGTGACCGATGGATTGTTTGTCGGTTGCGGATTTCGCCATCCACGCGGTCGCGGCGCGCAGATTCAGATAGCCGCCCAGAGCGGTGGCCGAATCGAGACAGGCGGCCAAATCACCATCACCACTCTTGCGCGCCTCGAGTGCGGCGGCAATCTCAGCAGCGATGAGGTCGGGCGCCTTCCCGGTGATTTTAGCGAAGGGGAAACACGGCAGGGCAACATCACCTTGGCCGACTTCTCTGGCCGGAGACAGCATTCTCTGCCATGGCAGTCCAGCCAATCCCAACTCGGCGAGAATCTCGCCGAGATGTGTGGTGAGTTCCTGGACCAATCTCTCCATTTCCTCACCTCAGCCTAAACTAAGCGGATACCTCAACAGTGCGGCAAGGCCGCCGAAGCCGTCCTTTAATGAGGCTCCCTCCTCGGAATCCTCGGAGATGAATACCACTTCAGCAGAAGTGCGTGCCGCCAGTTTCACCAATTCATCAATCAGTGAGATGCTACTCACTTCCTTGGTTTTGTTCTCTTCACCACACGAGGGACAGGCCGGTAGTGCCGACATTCTCTCGATCTGGGCAATCCATTCATGGCTACAG
>JAPOGE010000015.1 GCA_028283345.1 Candidatus Poseidoniales archaeon | reverse complement strand
CTGCTTCATTCCGGAACCTCGCCACGAGACCCAAGGTTGAGCCAAAGTGCTCGAGGTCAACCCAAAGTCACTGTTGCGACCGACTCCGGCGGCCGACAGGTTGACCCCGCCGGGGAATTGCCAGTCATAACTGCTCATCTCACCATCATCATCTTCAAACATCGCCGGCAGGTGCAGCGGGGTCAAGGTATGCACCACCAGTGTCTCGTTGAACAGGGTGCGCGGCAATCGGTTGAAAACCAATACCTGTACCGTAATCGAAGCTTCATTGACCGAATCATCGACGGTTAGGGTCAAGGTGTAATTGGTGCCCGTATTTTCTCCTTCGGTCCATTGATGGTAGGCAGAATAATCGCCGATTCCTCCCTCCAGTTCTCCATCACCCCAGTTCCACTGGAAGTCGAGATGGTCGATCGGAACGTTATCTTGGCTCTGTCCGGCCGAGAACTGTATCCTCTGGTAGGTCTTTATCTGAATCGAATCGCCAACGATCTGTCCATTGATGGTGATGATTGGAATCGGCGGTGTATCGTCGGTAATCGTCAGATTAATCGCTTGCACCTCGCTCCACATTCCGCCTTGGTCCTGTACCTGCAGGGTGACGGCATAGTCACCGACCATTGGGAAACTGCGCACCGGGCTCTTCAGGGTAGAAGTATTACCATCACCGAATGACCATAGGTAAGCGACCGGATTATCGACGTGTGGCAAGGTATTATTTGAAGTCGAAATCCCCCAGTAATCATAACCTTGGCCGGAGAAGAGAATATTATCCCAAGTCAACGAGTTATTCGGTTCGAGTGAACCATTTACTATCGGTAGCATATTCTCGAGTGAGATGACTGGGCTCGAAATCTGGTCCACCACATCACCGAGCAGGTCTTTCATGATGAAGCGGAAGGAGTACGTGTCACTAGTTGCCGGTGTGAACCATACCGAGGTTGAAACCGGGACTCCGCCACCGGCCGAAACCCTGGTCTCGAGTGAATCCACCACCTGCAGCGACTGATCGATCACTTGAATCTCGACATCGAGGTCCTCAAAGAAGGCATTGCTCGTGACCGTGAACTCAAGATGCGCGGTATCGATCAAGCCATCTCCATCGCGGTCACTGGTATCG
The DNA here is from genome assembly GCA_028283345.1 of Candidatus Poseidoniales archaeon. Taxonomy (GTDB): domain Archaea; phylum Thermoplasmatota; class Poseidoniia; order Poseidoniales; family Poseidoniaceae; genus UBA60. The sequence goes on along the minus strand of JAPOGE010000015.1, from coordinate 33,327 downwards.
GTACTGTTGAGGTTCAGACTAGCGGGAGAGGTGATCCTCGCCGCCTCGATGTCGACGATACCGGTTGGATACGTGGTGCCGCATGAATTGTAATCGCAGTCACCGACATTGCTGGCATACCAGGTGATTACCCAGACCTCATCGGTAAGATTGCTAAATCCGGGAATCAATCCGGTGCCGATCATATTGGTGAAAGGCATCTTGACGACCGAGTACAAACCATCAGAGGCCGAACGGGTGACAATCCTCCCCTCCATGTTTTGCACATCGGCACTGACGCGGATGGTCAGCGGTGCTGGAGCGGCGCTGCCGGGGGTCATCTTGAACACCCTGACTCCCCAACCTTCGATGGCATTACCCGTTGAGGTCCACGGTGAGGTCCAGTCCGAATTGGTCGCCGCAGGTTGAATTTTACAGAATGCCCCGCCGGTGCAGATGTCGGTCAGTCCCAGATTAGCCATACCGTAAATTCCCTGACTGCTATCGAGGGTGGCGGCGATGGTGAAATTGGCGAACATGTCTTCAAAGGTATTGCCGATGATACCTGCGGTTCCACCCGGTGGTGAGCGACCGAGGTTCTCGATTGCGGTCGCCCCGACCGAGGTATCGGCGACGAGGTTGCGAATCGCCGAGCCGCCGCCGAGATGGTCGGCCAGGTATAGCATGAAGATGAATCCGCCGCCGTAGTCGGCGATGCGCTGATTCCACCAGCGCACCGAAATGCCGGATGATGCGGTCCAGGCGTTGGAGTGGCCGGTCAGGGTTGACGACACGCCGAAGCACAGGAATGCGGCCATGTCGGCATTACCCTCGTCGACCCAGAGGAATTCGTACGGGTCGACGGCATTATGCAGCAAATGCTCAAGTTCGTGGGCGAGAATGACCTTGCTCCACGACATCGAGGCATCGGCGTGGTCGACGAAAATAATCTCGCGATAGGGTGCCTGACCGGGGGCGAAATAGCCACCGGTGTTGTATTGGCCGTCGATATCGATGATGGCGATCTCGACCTGACAGTTATTGTCGACATCGGGAGGTGAGGGGCCACGTCCATCGCCGTAATCCTTGCCGAAGTAGGTGGTCGTGGTCGGATAGATGGTCTGATCCCAGGTCTGCGCCCAGTTATTGAGAATCGTCGAAGAGAGGGTGCGGCCGTCCTGCACCAGGAAAGCGACCGTATTGGTGGTTTTCATCACCGTTGTGGAGACACTTCCGCCACTAGCCGGAACCGAGACACTCTCGCCGACGTTATGGCGACTGCAGGCCCGAGCCGACCTGGCACCTGCAATATCGGAACTCGAGTCGGGTTGCCAATCGACGAAATCATCGACTCCGGGTCGGCCCGCATCGACCCAACCCTGCTTGAAATGGCGGGTGGCGGAATAGACCGGTTGGTCATCTTCAAAAAACGTGTACGGCTTTCCTTCTATAGCATTGAAATCATCGATGTCGGCAAATAGCTCATAACTGATTTCGACCGCCTCAGGTGCGGTTTCGTCGCCGGCTATGGCCGGAGCGACGAGTGGCGATAAAATCGAAATCAGCAATAGCAGAATCAGTGACTGGGGTTTGCTGAATCTTGCGCTACGCGCAGCCACTTTCATGCCATCACCTACCATACGCTACGCGTTACGAATTTCACGACTTCACATGAGGTATTTAAGAATCAATGAAGCAAGCATCATCCATGCGTCGGGCGCTATTTGCCGCAATCATCGTTCTGTCCAGCATTTTTTCAGGTTCTCTCGGCGCCCGAGAAGGTGAAAATAGTTCTCCATCTGACCCTCATCCCGTCGCCATGCAGGTGGAGATAATCGCCAATTATTCGCACGACACCGGAGCTTTTACCCAAGGTTTACTTTACCATCAGGGATACCTCTATGAAAGCACCGGGGGGTATGGTAATTCCAGTTTACGCGAGGTGAACCTGAGCACCGGCGTCATCACCCGCTCGGTGGCTTTGAACGATGCACAATTCGGTGAGGGTCTGGCACTTTCCGGCTCGACTCTGATTCAACTCACTTGGAAGAATAATACCGCACTGTTATGGAATCTGAGTGATTTCGCCCCGCTCGGAAATTATTCCTATGACGGCGAAGGATGGGGTCTGTGCAACGATGGACAGCACCTAATCATGTCGAATGGCACCGATGTCCTCACGGTTCGCGACCCTGATAACTTCTCCATAATCAGAGAAATCCAAGTGACTAAAGGGGGCTTGCCACTGTCATCTCTCAATGAATTGGAGTGTGATGAAGAGTATGTCTGGGCGAATATCTGGGGCAGTGAGTCTTTCATCCGCATCAATTCAACCACCGGAGATGTCGACCAAGTGATTGACGCCGGGAGTCTGTTGGAAGATGAAAGTGTGAGTGGAACCGGGGTTCTCAACGGAATTGCAATCACCGATTCGGGGGAATTTCTTCTGACCGGAAAGAACTGGCCGAAATTGTTCAAGGTGGATTTGGTGCCAACCCCGGAGCCGGAGACGGGTGATGGTGGTGGAGGTGGCAACACTACCGGAAATGACAACACCTCGGCTGATTCCAACAATTCCAGTGGCGCCAATGGTCAGTCGAATATCACCGGAGGAGAGACGCCGATCATCAACAAAATAATCTCCCTGATTCTGATGTTGTTGGTCGGCACCATGATAATCACGGCAACGGTGCTGATGATACGAATAAACCGTGGGGGGCAAACTCACAAGGTAACACACTCTCCCATGCGCGGAGGCAAAGAAAATGAGCGATGAGCGCGCAAGTCGACTGGCCGCCCTCCGCTCACGCGTCAACGAGCAACTTGCCGCCGCCGAAGATGCCGAGGAAGAGATGGAGGAGATGGTGGACATTGAAGAAATCGTCGTCAGAACCTCAAAGGGAAGCGGCTCAAGAATTCAAAGAATCAAGCACCGCCGCGACATCGCTGCCGAAACCTCGTTCACTCGCACGGTAGCGATGTGGTGTATCATCGCCGGTAGCATTCTCGGTCTCGTCACCGGAGCCTTGTTGCTGAGCGGAAATCCCAGCGACATCCTTTCCTCATCATTATTTGATTCGCCCGAGCATTCATCGGTCTCCGGGCATGCGCTCAAAGCCGAGAGTGGGGAAGCGGTTGAAGGGGTCAGAATAACCTTGATGAGCGGTGACGGCAAGACCGAATTATTCACTACAACAACCGATAGCCATGGGTTTTATAGATTTGAAAACGTCAAGGTCGACCTGATGGTCATGATCGCTGAGAAGGATGGATACATAACCATCGAGAGAATTTTCTCCCCCGACCTGGGGGGTGAAGACCCATTGACGATGAAACCCGGTGAAGGGATTGTTGAAGAGGGATCAGCCGATGAGATCCTGGAATCGAATCTCGAAGGTGTGGTCGCTCTGACCTCAGCGATTGCGGTGTTGACCCTGCTGTTCGCATTGGTTGGATTCATCGCCGCCGCCGAGGTGCATCGCGGGATGAAATATCGCCGCACGCAATATCTGTGCGGAATAGCACTTTTCAGTCGCGGTCTGATTTTCTTCGGCCCGCTTCTCATCTTGTTTGGCATGGCACTTCTGGCGATAGCAAAAGAGCAGTTCCTCGACCAGAATATCGAGTAATCGGAGGCCCCATGAATGTATCTGATCACCGTCGAGGGGGGGGATGGCTCCGGCAAGGGTGAGGCGGTGCGAATTCTTCTCCAACTAGCTCGCAATTATCCCTTTCCACAAGTCCACCTGACCCATGAGCCACGCCGCCATTCACAGATTGGGGCGCTGGCGATGCAGGCGGTGAAGAGCGGTGACAAGACTTCACTGGAAGAGGCTGGGCTGTTCGCCGCAGACCGCATCGACCATTCACATACCTGGATTCGCCCGCGCTTGGAGCGGGGTGATCTGGTAATCAGTGACCGCAATGTCCACTCCTCACTGATCTATCAGGGCGTCATCGGAAAATTGGGGGTCGAAAAAGTCGCGGCGATGAATGCCGGGGCAATGGTTCCCGATCTGGTGATCTGGATTGATTGTGACCCGGAAGTGGCGATGAAGCGAATCGAGAGTGGAACCCTGCGAAGCGAGTCCAAAGGTCAAGGCGAGTATTTTGAAACCCTCGAGATACAGACCGAGATACGACGCGGATTCAACGAAATACTGAGCCCGGATTACTCGATGCCGGCGCCTTTTGATCGCTGTGCAATCGCCGGGCCAATAGTCAACGAAGGCAGTAAGAAGGAGCTCAGAGCAGCCCTTTCCGGCGCCCTGCGAAGCTTCTTGAATCGTCACCCGCCGGCAAATAATGTCGACCAGGAGATAGTGGACCGGCATCACCTGTCGACTCTGGTCACCGGGTTGGCCAAGCAACAACGCCTGCCCGGGGCACCGCGCGAATCGACCTCTCTCATCGAAGGCTGGTTGGCTGGGGTTGCACCATATACGATAATGGAGAATGCCGACAAGGCCTGGGACCTGAAAAGCGCCCGCTCCGCCGATGTCCCCGGCCGACCTCTGGCCCATCCGGTATGGTCGATTCTCGGCACCCTCTCGTTCATCGGCGCGACCGAGATATCCCGTTTGCGCAAGCACCTCGGGCCGGTGCGCTCGGTCACCCAGCGGCATACCCAGCGGATGATAAAGTGGTTCGATACGATTGAATGGACGCAGAGACAACAGACCCACGTTCCCTTCGCCGATGCGCCGTTGTTCAAAATCAGGGAAGACTGGGTCCCCCTGGGGAGATTGTGGCTGGCGCTGTGGCCATTAATGGCAGAAATATCCTCGTGGCGGCGTAAGTACCCGTCGGCCGGGTGGAAAAAGTCACTTTCAGTAATCCTGCAAAAGACCGGGCCAAATGCCGGAAGGAAGTTGTCGCCGACCTTGCTGAAAGCGGTCGATGCAACCCTCGACCGCCTGAAGTTGCTGACCTCGGGCCATATAGGTTGCCCGGAGCCGACCAATATTGATGAGTTGCTGGTGTGGTGGTCGACACAACCGCCGGCTGAAAGTGGCCCCCTCGCGGACTGAAAGTGGACTGCCGATAGGTAAGTGAAAGTGCCGAGGAAGTGAAAGTGGACTGCCGATAGGTAAGTGAAAGTGCCGAGCAAGTGAAAGTGCCGAGAAAGTGAAAGTGCCGAGCAAGTGAAAGTGCCGAGCCGTGGTATTCTTCTTCTCCACTACTGTATGGTGGTAATTCTTATTCCTCTTCTCCACTTGTCTCGGACGAATCTTGCGAGTCCGGAGATTCTGGCATCAACATCAGACGCGCATTTCCGGGCAGCATCACCTTGCTGGCATCGAGCGAGAATTTCGCCGGGCGTGAGCATAATGAGGAACAGAAGAACCAGGTGATGAATAAGCCGAATGGGGCGCCGGTCACCAGTCGGCTGATGGTATTGGATTCGTAACTGGTGAGCATCTGAATCCCACCGTCAAGTCCGATTGGGATGACCGCAAACGCGGCGATTGCCCACATGGCGAGGATTCTCCGGTCATTATCGTATAATGGTTTGATTTTATCATCGGGGAAGACCGACAGGAATGAATCGCGAATCGTCCAGCGGTTATGGCCGCGGCGAAAAAACAGCAGACCGCCGAGGAAGGCGCCGAAGAAGATTCCGATATCGCGGGTGCAGACCGGCATCTGGTTGCCGTTGATGAACCAACTTCGCTCGTATTTATTGTGGCAGTTCAAATCTCCGAAACCGTAGATGAAGGCCGAGTAAGGGTCGAGTTTAGTCCAGGCGAAATAACCGTACTCGCTCTGGTCCTGCCCCAGGTCCTGACCGCGTTGATAATCGACATTCCCCCATGAACCCCAACCATCGATAGTGGCATAATCCATGGCGTTGGCTCGCCCTGAGAGTCGGGGAATCGCCCCCTCGTCATTGATCAGAGGAACCAAGAAGAAGGAGAGGAGAAAGAATCCGGAAACCCGCATCACCCAAAGGCTGACCTTGCGCTCACGTTTGCGCTCCTCAAGCCCATTCTTGTTCACATCGGCGAGGTGTGGCGCGGTCTATTTCATCTTTGCTGGCACCGGGCAAGGGACAAAGTGATGAAGGTTCATGGATGAGGTCTATCCGTGAGCGAGGATGTCGGTGATGCGACTTCGGCCTCGTGGTCGAGGAAGGAACTGAGCAAACGCGAGGCCGCCACCACCGCCTTGATACTGTCCCTGTATACCGCGATGCTGACCTATATAGTGGTGGTTTATGCGCACGCTTTCCGTGGTGGCTTCATCTTGGCTTTCAAAATCGCCGGCGGTGCCGGCGGGTTCATTTTAATCACTGCATTCCTCTATTATGCCACCAATGGCCGGCGAATCAGAATCGATGTCGACCATCTACAATCTCTCAAAACTCTGCGCAGTGTGCTCTCACCGATTGAATCTTCAGCGGCAGATTTACTGTATGGTGATTCCCAATGGATGACTGCTACACATATCCGATTACGCGGCAATGGCGTCACCATAGATTTGCATGAATTGGATGTGGCGACCGCGAATTCCCTGTTGACGGTGCTGATAGCAACCCATTCGCGGGTCGGGCGGATACAGATAATCACCGGCAGGGGCCGGCATGACTCACAGAATCCGCAGATGCGCGGTGCGGTCATCGATTGGCTCAATAACTCCGATGCAGAGAGGTATTGGATTTTCATGAAAAAGAAACACGCGGTGACCTTGCGGCCACGCAGCCCGCCTGTTCCCCCTCGTGAGATGGTATTGCGGGTGCTCTCATTCGGACTTCCATTGGGGGCCTTGGGGGCTGTCGCTTTCGCCGACGTGTCGAATGGAATCCCGGGCTCACAGCTGGTCGGTTTCATCGCCGGTTTTTTCCTTGCATGGATGCTTTCAACCCATTCCCAGTGATGGTATAGTTCATAGGTGACGCATCCATGCACTGACGATGGACCCGATGCTGGCTCTGATCGAGAGGTTGAGAAATGCCTCTATCGATATCGATGAGCGTCTTGAGGCGGCACTGATGGAAGTCGATATTCGTCATTTCAGTGACCTCGACCCGACGCCTTTCTTCCACGACCGCCCACTGGTATTCCTCGAGACTCCCAATGGTGGAGTGAAGACGATTTCGGCGCCGCACATGATTGCCTCACTATTGCTAAACCTCGAATTGGAAACCGGACAAACCGTGCTATTGTTAGGCTCAAAAGGAGGCTATATGGGCGCTATCATAGCCGAATTGGTCGGCCCAGAGGGTGAGGTGATAATTCTCGACCCATCGAGTGAAGTGGTCGAGTACGCACTTGAGCGCCTACGTTCATATTCCAATGTCAGAGTCCTGAAACTGGAAGATATCGCGGTTGCGCCGGCCGGTATTCCGACGCAACTTTCCCGGGTGCTCATCACCGGTTCGCTGCGGCAGCCGCCCGAGTGGCTGGTCAACTGCTTGGAAGAGGGTGGATTCCTGATCGCGCCACTCGGCAATCCGATGCATCAGACCTTGATAAAACGCGAGAATCAAGGCGGAGAAATGTTCGACACCGACCTCGGCAATGTGGTTTTCGGCCCGGTCGATATCGCTGAGAGCGAGCCCTCACTACCCGGCCCCCACGAGTTGGCCGATATGCTTGAGGAAGCCGGATTGGTGATTCGCGATAATTTTTCCCTCGAACACCTCCATATCTCTCGTCTCGATGATCTGGTCGCCAACCTGCGTCAACTCCCTAAAGATCTCAAACCACCGAAGATGCATCCCCCGGGAGACGATGACGGTGAAGAGAAAGAGCGGCGGCGGGACCATCCTCTGGTGAAGATTCTGGAGGATGAAGGGGAGTGGCTTAGTGGGCTGTGGCCACTGATGGCGATGCTATTCGACGTACGGATGACCCACCCCGGTGCTCCCGATGATGATGACCCAGAGTCCTCTTCAGATTCGCAAGAAGATGAGCAGGGAAGGGATTTCCGCACTGAATTCCGCGGTGATTTCCGCGGCGAGCACGAAGACTTCATCCCTTGAGAAGGGCTATGGGCTTGCCGGAGGAGAAAGGTGTGAGGGGGTCTCACATCGGCATTGCACTGCACCTGTCAGCATCATGCCCGAATCCGGGTAGTCGTCTTCTCGATGTCGTGGTCAGCGCACAAGGCCGGGGGAGCGGAGCGATGGAATTCACCTTCCCGCGCTGGATTCCCGGATCATACATGATTCGGGAACCGTTTCGATACGTGCGGGAATTGACGGTCGAAGATGAAAATGGTGAGTCACTGAAATGGCGCCGTAGTGGTGTTGACGGCGTGGTTATCTCAGCCCGAAACCCGAGCAAATCCGTACTCCTGCGCTATCAGGTCCTATGCCCCGAACTCTCGGTGCGCTCGAATCACCTCGATTCTTCCCACCTACATCTGATGCCCCCCTACACCTGGTTCCTGCCGACCAAGGGCTGTGAATGGGCTGAGAATGGCGGGCCGGTATCGATTACCCTGAACCTTCCACAGGAATGGTCGGTAGCGACCCAGCAATCGCCACTGGCAAGCCCGGACGGATTGCCAGAGCATGTGGCGGGGTGGGGAAAGATGGATGGCTGTGTGAGTCATCATTACCTTGGCCAAAACCGTGACGAGTTACTCGACGGGGTTTTCGAGGCTAATGCTAACCGGTCGTATTCGATTGAGGTTCAAGGAATCACCCACCACCTGAAATTATGGGATGCCGGCGGTCATGAGATTGAGGCCGAGGCGATCGACAGAATTCTTTCCTGCATGGAAAATATCGCCAACGAAAGTTTCGCTCTTTTCGGGGTTCCTGAAATTGCCGATTACACCGTGATATTACACCTGACCGGGTCACTTCGAGGTGGGCTCGAGCATATGCGCTCGCAGACCAGCATGGTTCCACGAGTGGCAATCTGGCCTGATGCCAAGGAGGAATGGCGAGATTTGGTCAGCCTGCTGTCGCACGAATATGTTCACCTGTGGAATGTCAAGGACCTGCGACCGAAGAAATTCCTCGATTATGACCTCAATGTCGAGCAGACCACCGACCTGCTGTGGTGGTTCGAGGGGGGGACGAGTTGGCTCGGGGATGTCATCTGTGTGCGCTGTGGGGTGTGGTCGGAGCAGGATTATCGCGACGAATTCAAGCGTAAGATGGAGCGCCATCTCAAGGTCAGCGGACATGGTAGTCAATCGCTGGCCGAATCGAGCCACGAGGCCTGGATCCATCTGTATCGCGGGCATCCGTATTCGAGTGAATCACAGGTTTCCTACTATAATGACGCTGAACTGGCATTATTCTGCCTCGATGCGGAGATGCGCCGCCGTTCCGGCGGCGCCGGACTGGAGCAATTATTCGCTGAATTATTCAATCGTCATGGCCTAGCAGGTAAATCTCCGGGAATTGAAGAGGCTGAAATCAAATTGGCATTGGGCAAATGCGCCGGTGGCGCCCGCTTGGGCGGATTTCTCGACCAACTGATTCACCGGCGAGCCCGACCGCCGCTGGCCAAGGCGGCGCAGACCTTCGGACTGAAGTTGCGCCAAGGCAAGAAGGAAAACCCTGGTGGCGGAACAGAGAATGATTCAGGCTCAGCCGCCGCCGCTGCAGATACCACCATAACCGTCTCAGCCGGTGAATCGGCTGGAGATGCCACCGGCGACGGTGATGCGGCCGGTGCCGGCGATGAGGGGGGTGAAAAGACCGGCTGGCTCGGGGTGAAACTATCCGAGCGAGGCAATACCCTGGTGATTTCCAAAGTCGAATCGGCTTCGCCATTGCGGGACCTGTCCCTGCCCGATGATGAACTGGTGGCCTTGGACGGAATCAGGGTGCGAAGCCGCAAGGCGCTGAAAGCGGCACTGAAGGGTAAGGCCGGAGCGGTGGTCAAGTTAACCCTAGCCCGCCATGACAGCATCATCGAAGTCTCGGTCACGGCAGGGCAAATCCCTCGCCACCTGACGACATTGACAGGCACAGGTAACCGTCTGTGGAAGGCACTATTAAGTCCGCAAGCCACTGAGTAATTAACGACCAACTTAATTTACCGAGGGCACAATGCCAGTTCTTATTCTCCCTGTTGAAGTTTTTCCAGCGAGACCATGATCGGCGGGATATCATTGGCCAGGATATGGCGACTGCTCTTGGGCGGGAATAATTCACCCGACAGCGCCATGTCCAGCACATCTTGTTTGCTTATCGACTCAATCCCGCAATTCGGCCATACCTCGACCTCGACATCATCGTCATTGAGATAATCACACAGCAAGACTGGCAGCCGGACCAGATTCAGGGCCAACCCGACATTGTAGCGATGGTGACCATCGAGAATGGCTCCGCTCTGAGCGTCGGCGAGTAGAGGTTTGGTAAATCCCCCCCATCGTAGGGTCATCATTTTCAGTTGCTGCATATTCTTGGCCCGAATCTCTTCGTGCGGCTTCAACCAATCGATTCTGACCAATTCCACGTCGTCGGCCGTCCACCCCATGATTCCACCCATCTGCGGCCTTGAGTTCTTGTGAATAACCATTACCTAGAAACGTCTCCCCATAGAGAAGGGAGCGTCTGGTGGTTGTGCAGACCTAGGAGGTGAGGCGAGGGATGGAAGGAAGTCTTGCTGATGTCGAGGGTCTGGCACTGCCGAAAATATTGAGTGAGGTCATCGCCACCCGGCCTGAGGAATTGCTGTGGTGCGTCGAGAAGATTGCCGCCGCCGGTGGTGGCGCATGGCTGGTCGGTGGTGCAGTGCGGCAAGGGATGATTGGCAAACAGCCCAATGATTGGGACCTGGCGGTCGACCTTGAACCCGAACAGATGCTGGAGATTTTCCCCAATGCGCTGGCCACCGGGGTGCGCTATGGCACCGTCACCCTACGCCGCGGCGAGTATCTGTTTGAAGCCACGACCTTGCGCGGCGAAGGCCCTTATGGCGATGGTCGCCGGCCGGATTCGGTCAGTTATTCCAAATCGCTCGCAGCCGATCTGGCGCGGCGTGATTTCACCTTCAACGCGATGGCCGTCGACCTCGTACGAGAATTACTGCACGACCCCTTCGAAGGACGAATCGATTTGGCCAACCAGCGTCTGCGCGCGGTCGGAGACCCGGTGCACAGATTGGGTGAAGATGGTCTGAGGATAATGCGCGCCTATCGTTTTCTTGACCTGGGCGGGGGGATTCTGTGCAAGCCAGATCTATCGCTGGAGAAGGCGTTGGTGACCAAGCAGTACATGATTGACAACGTCTCCAAAGAGCGGGTCTGGGATGAATTCCGGCGGATTCTCTCGGGTGATTCGGTCGGGATGATTGTGCGGCGGATGGCCGGGGATGGACTGCTGAATCGAATCCTACCGGGAAGTTGGCACTCGGCGGAGTCGTGTATCGCCGCCCAGAGACACCCTTGCCTGAATGGAATCGAGGTCGAGGCGCGCCTGGCGCTGTTATTGAAGGAGAGTGAGTACGACTCGATCGAGGAGGGTTTACGAGCGCTGAAGATGTCGAATGCCCAGATTGCCACCACGCTGACATTGCGCCGCCGCCTCGGCACTACTCCGCTCGACCAGCCGGCTGGAATCCTGCGACGGTACCGTGCGGTTCTGGGTGAATCGATGGTCACTCAATTAAATATAGACCGTGCGCTTGCTAATGCATTCGATGACTCAAGAGAAGCGGAATTTGATGATTTCATAACGCGAATCAGCGACCTTCCAATACTTACAGCCGGCGATAAATCACTCGTCGATGGGTTATGGTTGATGGATTTCACTGGGATGCCTCAAGGTCGCAGACTTGGGCGACTGAAAGAATGGATACACCTCCTGCAGGTCGAGAGAGACTTGGGCGACATCTCCGAAATAGAATCACTGTTATGTACCCTTATTTGGCAGCATGGCGACGAGTTATCGTGGCCGAGATTGGCCTGGCCCTGAGTGGTGAACAATCATACCCCCCTACTTCATCCCCGCACTATGGCGATGCCACCCGGGGCTACCCAAGCGGTGCAGACTGTGGCGACAAATGCCGGATGGCTGAAATTCGGTCAAACCTCGATTGGCTTAGCGGCGATGTTCATGGTGTTATCGTGGCTGACCGGCTCAGAGACCTGGGGCACTATTGCATCAGTTACCTGTTGTATCGGACTAATCGGCCTCATGGTCGCCGGAATAATCGCCGGGGCCGCCACCAGTACCGCCGCGGTCGCCGGCACCGCTGGACTGGGCGGGATAGCGATGGCCAACGCCCAGAGTCGCGCTGATGACCTGGGTATCTCACAGCAACAACAGGAGCACGCACGCCTGGTCGCCCAGCGCGCCAGGGCCTTGCAGGGAGAGGGTATCGATGCCGACCTGCTGTTCGGTCAGGTGGCCAATTGGATGGCTAGCACCGGCACCACGCCGGGGATGTTGTTCCGCCGCATCGACAAGGATGGCAATGGCTATCTCGACCATTTTGAGATTCGCGAAGGCTTTGCCGAGATTAAAATCGCCGACCTGCCGCCGTGGTTGATGGGCTCAATCATCGCTATGGTCGATGCCGATGATTCCGACAATATCGATTATGATGAATGGCTGGCCCTATTTGCGAGAATGGGTTGGCATGCGGCTGAACCATCGGTCGAGGTAGATAATGAAAATCCGGTAGCCGGCTCGTCGGTGAAGGTGACCTTCTTGGCCCCCCCTTGGGCGAGCGAGCGCAAGTCTTGGATCGGGCTGGTGCCGAGTGATGCCCCGCACGGGGGTATCGAGGAATTGGAGGAGTACGAGATAGACTACCAGTATCTGGCCGGCAATACCGAAGGTGAGATGGAGTTCACCGTATCCGAGGGTGGCTTCTGGGATATTCGCATGTATGATTCCGAGTTTGTCGAGACCGCCATGGAAGTGGCCAGCGTCTCAATGGTGGTCGCCGAGGCACCGATGGGTGGTATCCCCCATTATCGTGATTCAGCGTTCGATTCAGCCACCGAATCAGTCGACCAAGCCGAGCCCACCACGGAGACCGTCGCGGTCGATGCCGACGTGACCGGCGAGACCGAGCCAGACACCCCACTTGAGGAGGAGGCCGAGAGCGCCGAGGGAAGAGATGACCACCCCTTGAAGGAGATAATCGCAACCCTGCCCGAGGAGAATCAGGCCAAGGCCTGGGAGACCGCTGAGACCATTGAAGGTATGATAACCTCTGCCGATGACGATTCCGAAAAAGCCAGTGCTCAAGCCCTGCTCTCGACCTTCGTCGACGATGTCGTGCACGGGTTGTCGATCGAGAAATGGGCCTCATTGGCGGCGTTGAGTGCGGTAGCCGGTGCCGGAGTCGTGGCGATGAAGCAGGGCCAAGACATTGGCGATGCGGCTGAACTGGACTTTGAGCCAGCACCATCGGCCGATGCCGGTGAACTCGAGGCCGGGACCACCGTGCAAGGGCTGGACGATACCGGTGAGCAAGATGGCGAGTTGGAGTCCGAGGTCGAGCCAGCCGATGAGCCCGAGCCAGCCGATGAGCCCGAGCCAGCCGATGAGTCCGAGCCAGCCGATGAGCCCGAGCCAGCCGATACAGAGTTTGCCGATGTCGATCTTACCCAGCTGGTCGAACAACTGAGCGCCGCCCGCTTCATGTCCGAGCGTGAAGCGGTGCTCGGCCAATGGAATGAACCTCTCAATCTTCACCTTTCGGTCGAGCGCACCGAGAGGACGCTCGGACTTGGCCTGCCCGATACCCACCGCGGCGGCATGTCGGTTCTAGGCCATACAGAAAGCGGCGTCGAAGTGGTCGTCCGATTGCCGGTAACAGCCAATGACGAGGTTGGCGAACTGAAGGACGGCTCAGAGATTTTCGTCTCTGCCACCCCTGCAGCGTGGATGTCGGGTCAGAACCGGGTTGCCTTGGATGCCGACTCCTTTGCGCGCGAGCATCTCTGAGGATAATTCGCCCGATGTGTCTCTTCGCACTAGAGTAGTTGCAAAGTTGGGCTGAATTGTGATATCGGTATGGTCTCAGCCCATTCAGACTGAAAGTTGATTAGATGATGCTCGGACCGAATAATTACCAATGAGGGTCTCAACATGTCTGAACATCCTCTTGCCGCTTTACGAAATCATCTGCAAGAACTCGGATTGTTGAAAAAATCCGCACTTAGATCATGGACTAAAGTTGCCTTATTATTCGCTATAGTTGCCACCCTTTACCTCACCCATCTTCTCCTGCCATTGGGCTGGAGTATTGCCTTATTACCCCTGACTGGATTGTTCACCACCACATTGGCCATGACCGGCCATGAGGGGGTACACTCTTCGGCTTGCAATTCGCGATTTGGCAATGTCAGTCTCGCGGCAATCGTCTTTCCCTTATTCTCGGGGCTCTCGATGGAACACTGGCGTGACAAACATAACGTCAAACATCATGCTCATCCGAATGTCATCGATAAGGATCCAGATATCCAGGTTTGGCCTTTGGCATTCTCGGTCGTGGATTATGAAAATTCCAGCAGGCTGAGAAAATTCTTCCAAAAAAATCTCCAAGGGTGGCTGTTCTGGCCGTTAACCCTATTCGCTGGACATTCAATGCGCTTGGAAAGTATTCAGTTTCTGGCCACTCATCCTTTCAAGGTTTCCAAACAGAAACGCTTCAACCGCATATGGGCCCTAGACTGTATTTTATTGGTATTCCACTATTTCCTGTGGTTGGTAGTACCGGTTCTTGCCGGAATATCGTGGTACATGGTGTTGGGCTTTTATCTCGCATTGTGGTCTTTTGTAGGGTTATTTCTTTCGATGATTTTTATCGTCGGCCATGCCGCACGCCCAATCATGTATGATTCAAATGAGAATTGGCGCTTGCAGGTTGAGACTTCTCGTCGTATCAAGATGAGTCGAATCAGCAGTTTCTTCTTTGTTGGATTAGATTATCAGATCGAGCATCATCTATTGCCTTCGGCTTCTCACTTTTCCCTACCGAAAATTGCTCCTCACGTCAAAAAGTACGCCGAGGAAAATGGTTGGATTTACGAAGAAATCGGTTTTTGGAAGGCTTTGTGGGTGTCTACAGTTTACATCAACAAAGCTTGGAAGTATGAGCCGAAGGTTATTCAGTGCTGAATTATCAGTGGTGCATCTGGATTTGAGGCATCGATTCGAACTGTCGTATTGCGAACTGAAGGAAGGCTAAGAGATATTCGTCTCCGCCACCCCCTTCAGCGTGGATGTCGGGGCAGAACCGGTGGCCCTGGAGGGCGACTCCTCTGCGCGCGAGCATCTCCAAAACGAAGGTTACTACGTATTGCTACAACGTTCGGCCTGCGCAAAGGGTGCGGACTCTTGTGGATCTGACATTGTTTGAAAATATGTCTCCCGAAGGTGAATTTCAAAACGTGGTTGCGAGTTTCTATGCCGCTCCTTCTTTCGACACATACTACGAGCAGGTGCAACACTGATGTGGGCATTCAGCCTCCCCGGTGCATGACCGGTTGGCGCCTCGCCTTTGACCGCGGTGGAACCTTCACAGACTGGTTGCTGTTCAATCATGCCGGGAACAATCTGGCGAGTGGGAAGTTTCCCTCGAGGTTGCCTGATGGTTCGGAGGCCCCATTCCCTTGGAATGAAGTGGCCGCCGCCCTGCAGTTATCGTCCCTGCAACAGTTGTTGGCTGGAGAGGTGCGGTTCGCCAGCACCATCGCGACCAATCTGTTGCTGGAAGGGAGGGGTGAGCAACCATTACTGCTGATTACAGCGGGGTTTGGCGACCTGTTGCTGCTCGGTGACGGCACTCGGCCTGAATTGTTCCAGCCTTGGGTGCATCCGCCCAAACCGCTGACCCATCGGGTGCTCGAGGTTGAGGAACGGATGCTGCCAGAAGGTGACGTGGAGAGGCAACTCGACGAAGAAGGTCTTAGGAAAGCATTGGCCGGATCGCTGCAAAAGGGTGGTATCGTCGTCATTTCTTTCGTCCACTCTGTGGAGAACCCGGCCCACGAAATTCTTGCGGGACGCATCGCCGGGGAACTCGGTGCCGGCCATGTGATTCTCTCTCATCGATTGCATCCGCGGCAGGGATTGCTACGGCGGACCGAGCGGGTGGTGCTCGAAGGAAGACTGTTGCCTGACACCCGAGCAGCCCTCGATGCCTTCTCAGCGGATTTAGCGGATGAAAGCGATGCACTTTGCTTGCGCTCGGACGGTTCGCTGGCACCGATCGATGAGGTGGCGGCCAGCGAACTACTGTTGTCGGGACCTGCTGGAGGGCTGATTGCTGTAGGTGAAATTGCCCACAGGCACCGGTTAGCGGAGGCGGTTGGTCTCGATATGGGAGGGACTTCGACCGACGTGTGTCGTTGGGACGGCAGTACGAGTCTCGCTGAGGATAGGATGCTTGCAGGCAGGCGTATTCCGGTGCCCCAACTACCCATTCACAGCATCGCCAGCGGCGGGGGCAGCATCCTGCAGATAGAGGGAGGTCGCCCTCGGGTCGGACCACAGAGTGCAGGTGCGGTACCCGGCCCTGCATCTTATGGCTGCAGCGGACCTCCCACTCTCACCGATGCATTGGTCGTCCTCGGACGCTTGCCTCCCGAAGCCCTCCCCTTCTGTTTCGGCCCCGATGCTGACCGCCCGCTCGACTACAAGCCTGCATCCATAGCGCTGCAAAGCCTGCTAGCTGCTCTTGACAGTACGGATGAAGAGCAGGATTCCGAGGCGGGGATGCTGAACCTTGCCGAGGGATTTCTTGATGTTGCAGTCGCTCAAATGGTGCAGGCTATGCGTCAGGTCACCGTGGCTGAAGGGTATGACGTGCGCGAACATGCCCTCATCGCTTTCGGCGGTGCAGGTCCACAGTTTGCATGTAAGTTGGCGGAGATGCTTGACATCCGCATGGTGATTGTGCCTTCTGACGCTGGAATATTGTCTGCTCGTGGCGTCGCAGTGGCAACAAGATCAGAGCGCCGTGAGCGTACGGTGCACCTCGGTTGGGATAAGTCAGCACTGCAGCAGGCAGAGCAGGGACTGAAGGAACTGGCTGCACAGGCGAGTGAAGCACTCAAGCACGGCTCCGTTAGCCTCGAACAATTGTTCTCGGTGGGGGTGCGCCAACGCGGACGGGAGGATGTGGTCTTCCTCGACTGGGCGGGACTCGATGAACTGGAGAGTGCATTTCGAACCCGGCACAGTCGTACTCATGGCTATGTGCCTGAACGACTGGAACTGGAGTTCGTACTGCTCAGAGTGACCTGTAAACGACCCTCGATGAAAGGTCAGCCGACCCCCCCCCGCAGAGTTGTGTCCTCATCCATGAAGGAAGAGGAATCGGCTCAAGTATGGATCGATGGAGAATGGTGGACCGTACCGCTGTTGGCTGATGATGCATTGCCCACAGGCACGCGCTTCGATGGGCCGATGATGATATCGACACCTACCCACATGTTGTGGATTGAGAGCGGATGGCAAGGTGACCTCGACGAACATGGTGACTGGGTGCTCAGGCTAACAAGCACACCTTCGATGCGGTCAGTGACAGCAAAAAGTGTCGAGGAATGGAACAAGGAACCGCTTTCGCTCGAAGTTTTGAGTCAGCACCTTGACGGTATCACGGCCGAGATGGGCGAGACTCTGCGCCGAACCGCTCGCTCGGTCAACGTCGCTCGCCGAAGAGACTACTCCTGCGCATTGTTCGATGCTGGCGGACAACTGGTGGCAAACACCTCCCACATCCCCGTCCACCTCGGTGCGATGTCAGCATCGATTGAAGCGCTCCTCTCCACCTTTGTCAACCCAGGTGAGGCGAAAAATGAATCCGGTCTTGGCAATGCTTGGCCTGCCGCCCTTGTGCTAGCCACGAACGACCCTACACAAGGAGGGAGTCACCTGCCTGATGTGACGGTCGTCACACCCGTCCATGACCACAGTGACCGCCTGATCTGCCTATGTGGTAACAGGGCTCACCATGCTGACATCGGAGGCTCGACACCAGGCTCGATGTCACCCAGCGCATCCAGTGCATCTGAGGAAGGGGTCTGCTTCCATGCCCTACCTGTGGTCTTGAATGGTCAGTTTCAGCGGCAGAACATTGCGGAAGTGCTGTCGAGTGGCCCTTGGCCGGTGAGAGATGTCGAGTCCGTGCTCGCAGACCTCGAGGCGCAGGTTGCTGCGAACGAGCTGGGTCGCCAGCAAGTCATTGAATCACTCGGACGCTGGGATGCAACAGCACTCACCAGCGGCATGGAAGCACTGCTGCAAAGAGGGGCGAGGGCGATGCGGCGCTCTCTGGCTCGCTTGCCAGCAGAGACCTTCAGCGGTATCGACCATCTCGACGATGGTACGCCATTGCAGGTCCGAGTCGAGATAACCGGGGAGCAGGCAAGGCTCGACTTCTCAGGCACCGGTACCCCGGCACAGGGAAATCTACGAGCTCCCCGAGCGGTGGTCGAAGCATCGGTTCTCTATGTTTTCAGAACTCTGCTCGGTGAGGACCTGTCACTCAACTCAGGTTGTCTCAAACCCTTCAACATCTTCATTCCATCGGGCTCTCTGCTCGACCCTGGGCCAGACGATGCGGTCGCCGGCGGCAACGTCGAAACCTCGCAACTGGTCGTCGACCTGCTGATGCGCACACTAGGTCTGATGGCAGGCTCTCAGTGCACGATGAACAACCTGACCTTCGGTGATGATAGCTTCGGATTCTACGAGACCATCGGTGGAGGAGGTGGTGCGATAGGCCCACTTCTGCATCCCGGAGAAGAGGCTTTGCGAGGTGTGGACTGCCGACATGTGCACATGACCAACACCTTGATCAGCGACGTCGAGGTGATGGAGACTCGCTACCCTGTGCTTGTGCGCAGGTTTGCCAGGAGGCGTGCTTCGGGCGGCGCTGGACGAGTCAGCGGAGGGGATGGTGTGGTCAGGCACATCGAGGCCCGACGACGGCTACACTTCTCCCTGCTATCCTCGCGACGGGAGTTCCCCCCTCCTGGCATGCAAGGTGGGGCGGACGGAGCGGTGGGGTGCCAGTTCCTGGTCCACAGAGATGGCCGACTTGAAGTGCTCCCAGGTCGGTTCGAGAAGATACTTGAGGCTGGCATGGGGGTCCTCATAGAGACACCAGGTGGTGGTGCCTGGGATAATCAGTCACCTGAATGATGAATTTGTGAGCATCGTGGTCCTTGGGCCAAGTCGGGAGTACGGACGCTTGTGAATCCGCACCCCCCCCCGCACCTCCATGACTGACGGAGGAAATGCAACTCGAATATCCTGAGAGTGGCATGCATATCAAAATGTGCTTGTAGAGGGTCCGCTGAACGGGTGTGAGAATTGCGACTCGGGATTCCAGCGCGCATCTTTGCAACGATGCACCATATTCTTCCAGCGAGGATGGGAGATGGCATGTGGCGGTTGTGGTACCAGCGTCTGGCGAAGGCGAAGGAGTGGGGCGAACTGAACTACATGAACTATGGTTTCACCGATGCAGACCAGCCGGTTCTCGACGAGAAGGATGAGAGCGACCGGTTGTTCATCCAACTCTATCACATGAACATCCGCGACATCGAACTCGGAGGCAAGAATGTCCTCGAAGTGGGCTCGGGAAGAGGTGGAGGCGCGGACTGGATCGCCCGGACCTATTCTCCTTCAACCCTTACTGCCGTGGATTACTCCGCCAAGGCCGTTCAACTCTGTGAACGGTTGTATGCGGGGCAGGGTAACCTCGATTTCGTCAAGGGTAACGCGATGGCCCTGCCCTTCGATGACACGTCCTTCGATATCATCTACAATGTCGAATCCAGCCATTGCTACAGCGATATGGGTGCATTTGTCGCCGAGGTTCACCGCGTGTTGCGCTCCGGTGGTCTGTTCGCCTGGACCGATTTCAGAGATGAATCGAGGATGCGCGAGGTCCACGATATTTTCCTCGACACCGGATTCGGGATAGTTGAGCATTCCGACGTCACAGCAGAGGTGCTCAAGGCCTTGGACGAGATGAGTGATGATAAGCAGGCTCGAATCAAGAATGGTACATCGCTAGCCATCAGACGCAGCTTCGAGACCTTCGCCGGCGTGCGCGGCACGCCGGTCTACGAGTCCTTCCAGAACGGTTCGCTGGGATATCATCGCTACTTGCTCACCAAGTAGATATATTTCTTCAAAATGCTCGCATAGGGGTACGAACACTTGTGGATTCATAATTACAAGACCTCTGGTTCTCGTGCTCCTTTGTTCTCACGCCTCTTTAGCGTGGGGGGGGGGGTGGCCATGGAAGCAACCAAAAAACTACGAACAGTTTCAGCAAGGACCATGCTGTATTCTCCTCACGCATCTTCGGGAGCCAGACCAACTTGAAGTAAATATCAGCACCACTGACAATCCCGGCGAAAACCGTACACAGCAGGATAATCAGCCATTCTCCATGCGATGAAATTCATTTCTCGCAACAAAAAGATTGTGACGCTGTGCTTTGACATATTGATGAGAACTAACAAGGGAAATGAGAATTCTGCCTGAAATTGAACGCACCGAACGTGTCGCATTTCCCAGCGGTGCGTAAGCCTGCAGTCGACGCTTGCGCGGATGAATGCTCGGGCCGTGAACTGTGACTAGTAAATTGATATATCACCAGACTCACGTCATTGACATGGCAAACCCAGTCGCGTCTCAGTCCAGCCCCTACATCATCGAGGTCGAGGAAGGTCAGACAATCGCCTGGTGCGCTTGTGGCAGGAGCGGCTCCCAGCCCCGCTGCGACGGAACCCATTCGAAGGAGGAGACCGGGCTGGCTCCAATTGTCTTCAAGGCGGAGAAGTCGGGCAATATCGCCCTCTGCGGCTGCCGCCGGAGCGGCAACAAACCGTATTGCGACGGCACCCATTCGAAGGGGGATTGAAGATGAATGCGAAAGAGATTTCCTTGGGTGGATTGAAGGCAGGGGGAGTAATTGCGACGACCAACATTCTCATTCTTATCGTGCTCAAGGTGGCTGGATACGATGAGTATCCCAAAGACATGATCTCGGGTGAGGTGATGCTATTCGGCCAGTTCACCATGATGATGGTCCTCACCTGCTGTATCGCCGGGACTGTCGGAGCGTTCGTTTGGATGTGGATGCACGGGAAGTGGGGAGACGGTGCTTGGGTACATTTCGGTGTGCTGGCGTTGATACTGGCCACACTGGAGACCCTGTGGACCTGCGGCATATTGACAGGCACCTCGGCGGGGAGCGAAGAGGCGCGCGTCGTCGTAGGAGTGCTTCACTACTCGACCGCACTACTCGGGGGCTTTTGGCTCATCCCCCATTTCTCTCCCACCGGCTGCACCTGCGGGATGTGTCCGATCTGCAATGCTGACACTGAGGATTGAACCCTTTGAGCACCAACGTGATATGACAGTTTAATCAAGTCCATGACCTGTCGCTCACCCATGAACGGGGCTTGGTGTGTGTTTCGCAACTATGCCGCCCATGCCGATGAGATTGGTGGCGACCTCACCGACTATCCACTGTTCTTCCTCAAGCTACACAGATGAATTGATTGCGAGGGATTGGTTGCTGAGTGAGATTGATGAGCAATTCGCAACAGAGAATATCGTCATCCCCTACCCAATTGCAGTCAAACTGGACGAATTACAAAGTGGCACACCAGACAAAAGCAAGGCTTCTCGTCAACGCGTTGCCAAGGCACAGATGACCAAGGTGGACAATAAGCAACAGAAAGAGCGCAAGAAGTCGAAGTCTCGCGTCGAGGAAATAAAGAAACTGTTGAAAAACCCTGACCTTGAAAAGAATGAGGTTGAAGAACTCGAAAACGAAGTGCGAAGTTTGGAAAGTTCCCTCTTCATGATTGAAGTGGATGACGATTGATTTCTCTAATTTCATCACATGGTAGCGTAAGAAACGACCTACTAAATTCCCATTAGAGGGCGACCATTGTAAAAAGGCCAAGATGAAATATCACGGCACATCTCTTCGGGTTACGTCGAATAGATTCACTTAGGTCAATCGAGTTTCCTGGTGAAAGCCTGAATGCCGGTAATGTACTTGCCAATTATCAGGTTGTGAATATCATGAGTACCTTCGTATGTTTTTACTGATTCCAAATTCGCCATATGCCGCATGATACAGTATTCATCGAGGATTCCATTGGCACCATGAATGTCACGCGCCATCCGGGCAATTTCCAGCGCCATGTCGACGTTGTTCATCTTAGCCAAGGAAATCTGTTCGGCAAACCACGTACTATCGTCCTTTTTCAATCCCAGGTGGTAGGCGAGGAGTTGTGCCTTGGTGATTTCCCTCAACATCCACGCCAATTTATTCTGCACCAACTGGTAAGAGGCGATGGGGTGGTCGAATTGAATCCGCGACAATGCGTATTCCTTGGCCGAATGGAAACAGGCTTGCGCCGCACCGATTGCTCCCCATGAAATGCCGTAGCGGGCATTGTTGAGACATGAGAACGGGCCTTTCAATCCTTTCACATCGGGTAGCATTCGGTCTTTGGGAATCTTGCAGTCCTGGAATACCAGTTCACTGGTGACGCTGGCCTTGAGTGAGTGCTTACCGGTCATTTCCGGAGCGCTGAACCCTTCATCATCCTTCTCGACGATGAAGCCTTTGATGACTCCGTCCAATTTCGCCCAGACGATTGCAACATCGGCAATGGTGCCGTTGGTAATCCACATCTTGGCGCCGTTGAGCAGATAGTGGTCGCCCATATCCTCAGCCTTGGTTATCATATCCCCTGGGTTTGAGCCGTAATCTGGCTCGGTCAGTCCGAAACAGCCGACCCATTCTCCGCTGGCCATCTTTGGCAGGTATTTCTCCTTCTGCTCCTCATTACCGAATTCCCATATCGGGTACATCGCCAATGAGCCCTGCACGCTGGCAAATGAGCGCAGACCGCTGTCACCGCGCTCCAGTTCCTGACAGATGAGGCCATATGCCATATAGGACAGTCCGGGGCAACCATAGCCTTTCAATGGGGCACCTAGGACTCCCATCTCGCCTAGGGCAACCCGCCATTCATCGGGAAATATCCCCTCACGACAGGCGTGCTCGATCTTCGGGAGGACCTCGTCCTCGACCCAATCTCGCACCATATCACGAATCATCACCTCTTCTTCACTCAGCAGTGATTCGACATCATAGAAGTCCAAGCCCTCGTAAGCCATGCTTTTCACCTATGGCTCAATGCCACAGCCCGCACTTGATAACCGTTGGCTAAGGAAAAATGTCTCAGTCTTGGGTGAACTCTACCACCGCGGCCAACTTTTCCGGATTCGCCTCAAAGTGTTCCGCCAAATCGGCCAAGCCGGTCGAAAGGGCGTCAGCCACGGCGAATTTCGCATCGAGTGGGTGAATACTCGCATCGGCTACTGCAGCCTTGAATGCATCGATATCAGACCATGTGCTGGGATCGCCATACTCGGGATTCGGGGTGACGGTTAATTGGCCGAATTCAGGTAGGACGATGTGTTCGAACAATTCGTAGATCGGCGAGTTACCTTCGGCCGGGTCGAGGAAAGCCTTACGTATCTTCTTGCGCATACGCTCAGGGGTATCGTGTAGCAATAACGCCCCGCCGGGGTCGGACTTGCTCATCTTGTGGTCGAATGATTCCATACGGGTGCCGGCCGACTTAAGGCCCGATATCAGATGAGTATGCAGGCAGGTCGCCTTCAGCCAATTCCATTTGTCACCGGCCTCGCGCATGTACATGTGCGCTTTGCGTTGGTCCATCCCGCCGATGGCGATGTCGATATTCAACTCGAATATGTCGGCCGCCTGCATCGCCGGGTAGAAGAATTTTGACAGATCACCATCCGATGAATCCTCGTCGCGCCCCATTATCGAGAAGGTTCGGCGAACTCGCGCCAGACTCATATTCTTTGAACAGCGCAGGACGCGCGCCCAATAATCACCGTCATCCATCAATTCGCTGGCGTATTGGAAACGGAGTTGACCAGCCCCCTCTCCCTCTTCGGGATGGCCGAGTAGAACCCTGAAGGTATCTTCCATATACTCTGCAGTGGTGCGAATCTTGGCCATGTCACCGGCGAACTTGTCGTTCACCCAGGCGTGCCAGTCGGCCATGAAAATCAGTACGTTGACACCGGCGTCGAGCATTCGTCTCAATGCCAGCGAGAGCACCTTCCAGCCGATATGGGCGCGCCCGCTCGGCTCGAATCCGACGTAGGCGCGAATGATGCCGTCACCGCCGGCCGAAGTCCCGGTGGACAAGCAGTTGGCGAGATGGTCGATGCCGACCACTTCCTGGGCACTGCCGACCATCCACGCCAGACGGGAGCGCTGGTCGGAATCAAGGGTGGCAACGACTTCGTGGGTCTCGGCGTATGGCGCCAGCACCGCGTCGATTTCCGTCTCGCTCATCTGCGCCATCGTGTTCATGATTTCATCTCGATAGAGTGGTCTTCTCAGTTTTCAACTTTCGACCAGCTTCCCCAATTTCTCACCTAGGGATTGCGCCCGAGCGGCATTTTTCTGCTCGATTTTCTCCTCGATCTCGGCGATTAACTCATGCACTTTGACAATGGTCTCATCGCTGATACTCTTCGACATATCGATCATTTTCAGTGCCATCCTGATTGAACTCTTGGCCTTGGATAGTTTCTTTCCTTCCACTTTGGCCTTATCGCTGCGTTGCTTGGGGGAATATCCGGTCGCCTCGTCGAGGAAGGATGACCACGCAGTACGGCTGGCCATTGCGGTTTCACGACCACCATCTTCCGATAGCAACGCTTCAAGGTCGACGCCGCGCATCTGTTGTGAATCGACAACCAATGCACCTTCGCCATCATATTTTGCCTCGACATGGGTCAATATCCCTTTGCTAGCGGTAAAACCACCTTCGGCAGAGGCGACGACATCGTCGAAATGCTTCGCCCCCAATTGTGTCAGACCAGATGTGCCGAGTTGCTTTATTAGACCGCGCTTGACCGCAAACTTCTCCATATTCACGCCGAATCGCAGACCACCCATAAGACCTACCTCCCACATGACTGAGATTGCTTGACCTTCTGGACGAGGTTTATCCCACCCCCTCCCTCGGCAAGGGCGAAACTCGGGGGTTGTTCCCAACCTTACCTTTGATGAGTAGAGACGCGTCGCCGGGGCATGCGCAGGGTGATGTGGTCGCTTGCCATTCTCGTATTGCTATCATCGACCAGCGCCGTGATAGCCGAGTCGCATACCATCGAAATCGAGTCTCTGGGGCGAATCGAAAGTCAGGCTCTCGGACTGAATGACGCGCAGATGAATCCTCAGGGTGACCGGGTTCTCGCGGTCGGCGACGAAGGCTATGCAATTCTGCTCAATGCCGATTCACCCGGTACTGCCAGCACTCGGATAAAGTTCGACACCGGAGTCAACTCACCGCTCAATTCGGTCTCTTGGCACACCGGCGGCAAGACCGCCCTCATCGCCGGGGATTCCGGGGTCGTGCTACGCTATGTGGAAAATGACCAGAGCATCGAGAATGTCGACGGCACCGGCATGTTGGAGGGAACCGATATCGAAGCCATCTCCTGGCGTAACAACGGTGACCGTGCCTATCTCGGTGGTGAGGGTGGTAGAATCTATAGTTACGATGCTGAAAATGGATTTCAACTATTGGACCAGACCGCTGATAGCATGATTACCAGCATTGCCTGCCACCGTCATCACACCGTCTGTATCGTCACCACCGTGCAAGATGGGGTGGCGATAATCGACCGTGATAGCCAAGTCCATTGGCTCGGAAGCGCAGAGAATACCTGGATCGGCGCAGTCTGCAGTGATGCGGATGTCAACGAGTGCGTGGTCATCGCCAGCGGTCGCCGCATCAGTGCGATAATCCTCAAGCCCGATGATGCGGTAACCTCAATCGTTGAGCCGCCGGAGGTCATCGGCGAGTTATCCGGAGAATTCACCGGAATCACCAGCATGCGAGACAATACAATCTCAATCACCATGGCGCCGTACGGCTTGGTGCAGTATCGATTGGACAATCGCAAGGCCTACAAGATGCTAGAGCACGACCTTGTCAAGGATTCCGAGATCGAATTGAGCAGTACCAGCCTGGTCCAAGTCTGGGGCGATGATATTACTCACGGTTTCATCCTCTCCAGCGATGGCAGTCTGGCCCAGTTCACGCCGACCATGGTCGAAGAAGATGAACTGATAATTAAGGCGGTGATGTTGATTCTACTCATTTCGGTTCCGGGTTGCATCATCGGTCTGATTTTCATGAATAGCAAGACCTTGCAGGGCTGGTATTATGGCTGGCGCAAGGCCAAGCGCTTGCAGGCAAAGGAAAAGGCCATGGCTGCGGAAAAAGAGAAGGCCGCGAGCAAGAGAAACAAGGATGCAGATTAGATTCGGCGCTACACGCCCTCACTGCATACCTCCCTATTCTGGCTTGAGTCAATGCAGCAATTATTCTGATTCTTCATCACTTTCGCAATCTTCACCAGCCCCGGAGTTGGGCTTGAACTCAGTCATGTGCAACCAGACGAACCAGATGATGAATGCGCACAGGAGGTGCCATAATCCATGCCATTGGAAAAGTGACTCAGGCAAACATGTGGCATCACCTTTCTTGCCGAGAGAGCGTACACCATAGGCGAGAATGAATAACCCGGCGACAATGATGATGTTGTAGCCGATTCCTGCCTCATTTCTAAGGTAAGCTATTATTTCCAGCACGACCCATATCGGAATGAGTATGAAATAAAGGTCGACCACACCGAACTTATCTATCGTAATCATCGACCATGCACAGATGACCGAGGCTGAGGCGCAAATCATCAGGTGGTGGAGTCGGCCCAAAGCAAATGCCCTGACCAGAGCATATGTCAGGGGGATGAGAATCCATACTGCCATGGCAATCCTGTCAAAATGCGAACCGAAAACCATCATCGAGCCATGGGCATAGAAAGAACCTATTCCAACCATGATTACGCTGACTGCATAGAAGCCGACCTCGAATGTTTTCTCGCAGTATGGGGAATTGGTTCTCCGCTCATAGGTGGCAAAGGTCTGGCTCGGTAGATTTTCCATCCGATGGAGGATTATCAGCCCCGGAACGACGATGGCCAGACTGGTGAAGGCATTTGCCGGTTGGCGGATATAGCCATCACGATTCAATTCACAAGAGCCCGGGCTCTTGCCTATCTTTCGCTGGCTTCACTCATCAAAGCCACTTTCAGCAACCACAACATAGGTGGCGAGAAGCAGTGCAACGAGAATCAAACCAAAGGTGAGTGGTTTGAGTTTGCTCCCGCGAGGAGGTGACATCGCTTTCCGGTCGTAGCGACAAGTATTGACTTCATCCCACTTTATGCCTTCACAAGGTTGCATTGCCACCGCTGGGCATGGAACTCAGGGCGGCGAGGTCTACGCGCAGTTTAGGGCCGTCGGTAATGGTCGCGAAGATGCCGACATCACCGGCCAGATTATGCGACAATCCGAACCACGGCCGGCCATATTGGTCGACCCCCATGTCGAGGAAATCTCCCAGCCCGCCACAGCGATTGTAGCCACAATCGGCGGTGGTATCCAGTGGGTCGCCATCATCATTGATCTGCACCGTGGTGAAGAGCGGGTTCTCGCTGAAAACATCGGTGGCGATGGTGATGTATCCGTTCCAGACATCGCCACCGCTATCTCCGACATAGCCGAAAGCGACCCGCCCGCTCGCCCCGGCGGTGATAACCGGGAATCCGGTACCGTTGATTTGCGTGGGGGGAGCGACCATCATCGCCGGCGACCAGGTGCCCCCCTCATCTCTGGAATAGGCATAATATGGCATGTTATCCAATCCCATCCACAGCGCGTGGACATTGTTGTCATCATCGATTGCAACCTGTGCCTCCTCACCATTCCAAGTATCGGCAGTACCCGATTCAGTGGTCGGAAGGGGGTGTTCAGTCCAGGTGAAACCACCATTAATGCTACGGTATATAGAATAGCCATTGCCGGAGCAACCGATGTTTCCGCGATAGAAATTTCCGTTCCCGCCACCCTCGAGGTGAGCGGTCAATCCACCACTCTGACAATTCAGGGGTGCCCCGGAGACCTCGGGAGACCAGGTCGCCCCGCCATCGAAACTGGTCGAGCACAGCGGGTGGGGGGCATTGCCGTTGATACAGAAGACCCAGGTGGTATCGTGCAGCGCCGCCGGATATGGAGAGGAGGTGATGGTCTGGTGGTCTTGCACCGAGTAGACCGAGGTTGCTATGGTCGGAGGTTGTGACCAAGATTCTCCTTCGTCGTCCGACCACTCCACCGTCATCCCCAGCAGGGCGTGCATGTCGAATTTCATTATCCGGTCAGTCCACTTGTCGACATAGAGATAGGGGTCGTTGCTATTGGCGACCGGGAATAGTGGGTCGTAGGTATTCTCGCACGAATAATCTGCCAGATTCTGCATCTCGATCAGTCCTGAACAGCGCACCATCGCGGTCGAGCCGGCGGGACCGTTGCCCCAACTGGAGATGAACAGATTGTCGGCCGAGGTGATGCCGATGGTCGGCTCAAAGGTGGTCATGCCGATGCTGTAATAACTTCCGTTAGTCCAGAAGGGGCGGTTATCCCCGCTCAGATTGACCGTCAGGTTGGCCTCATAAATAGCGGTCGAATTAGTTGCGTCCACCGCACCCGCATAGTGATACCAGACGTTTTTCGCAATTGGTTTTTCAAAATTGAACGGGGAGTCATCTTCGGCCGGTACTGCGGCCTCGCCTTTGCCGAAACAGCCCGACAACACCTGTAAGAGCATCATTGAGATGAGAACAACAGCGAGCGAGCCGCGGCTTGCCATGACCGTCCGTGCAACAATTCTGCTTCAACCTTATCGAAGCAGGCCGCACCAGATCAGTCGACTTCTTCCAGGGTCTCGAGGTACTCATCGGGCTCGAGCAAGTCCTCATCATTGAGGTGGTGTGGTTTGAAAATTACCATCCAGCCGAGGTCATAGGGTGAATCGTTGATCAGGTCAGGGCTGATCTCCACCTCGCCGTTGACTTCCATCACAGTACCGCTGAAGGGTGTGCGGAAGGAGTGCTTGCCCTCGGCAGTCCAGATCGAGAACATCTCATCATCCTCG
This sequence comes from Candidatus Poseidoniales archaeon, assembly GCA_028283345.1. Lineage (GTDB taxonomy): Archaea > Thermoplasmatota > Poseidoniia > Poseidoniales > Poseidoniaceae > UBA60. The sequence continues at coordinate 4,320 of JAPOGE010000015.1, read as the reverse complement.
TCAAATTCTTCGTCGGCATGGGGTAGGATGACCCGGAATACCTCGCCCATCTCCTTTGCCAGAAAGTCGCTGATACCGATGGTGAATTGCTCATCATTCTCCTGATACCAAACGTGTTTTATCGAATATTTCCTTCGATGTGCGATGCTGAACTCCAAAAACTCGTCATCTTGCATTAAATCCCGCCGAACCGCGCACCCACATCCCATATATCAACCTCGCGAATGCGGTTTTTTCCCCTGATGGGAAGATGTCCGGGAGAGTTATTATCATCCAACAACGATTCCGTTGTACGGGTGCGAGGATGGACTTTGCCGAGAGTGACGAACAACAGATGATTCGTAAACTGGTTCGAGATTGGGCTGAAGAGGTACTTCCTCCCACCATTTCGAAGCGAGATGATGAGCAGATTGCGCCTTCAAAAGAGTGGAAGCAATTCTGCGAAATGGGACTTCAGGGGGTTACCATCCCCGAGGAATTCGGCGGCAACCCCGTCGATGATATCTCTGAATCGATCATCATCGAGGAATTGGCGCGCGTCGACCCCTCGCTGTCGGTGATGTTCTGCGTTCATGTCGGCCTGTGCGCCAAGACCATAGTACTGCACGGTAATCAACAGCAGAAGGAGACCTATCTGCCGCGCCTGGCCGCGGGTGAAGTGGGCGCCTATTCACTGTCCGAGGCTGGCGCCGGAACCGATGCCGCGGCGATGGTCTGCAAGGCGAAGTTGAGCGAGGATGGCTCGCATTACCTCCTGAACGGGGAGAAGATGTGGGTCACCAACGGCGAGCAGGCCGAGATTTACATCCTCTTCGCCAAGGATGTCGACCATCCCGAGTACGGCGTCAAAAAGCATGGCGGCACGACCGCGTTCATCATCGAGCGCGGTTTTGAAGGATTCGAGGTCGGCAAGAAAGAGGACAAACTCGGAATCCGCAGTAGTGATACCTGTACCTTGATTCTCACCGATTGCAAAGTGCCGGTCGAAAATGTCCTGAAGTCTCCTGGGTCGGGATTCCCGATTGCCATGAATGCACTCGACAACAGCCGCATCGGCATCGCCGCCCAAGCCTTGGGAATCGCGCAAGGAGCATTTGACTGCGCGCTCAAATATTCCACCGAGCGTGAGACCTTCGGGGTGCCGATTCAGCGCCACCAGATGATTACTGCCTATCTGGCCGACATGGCGACGAGAATATCCGCCGCACGGCATCTCGTATATCGGGCTTCTTGGGCGAAGCAACAACATTACGAGCATGGTGCACCTCGACATTCCTTGGAAGCGAGTATGGCGAAGTTGTATGCAGGAGACACCGCAATGTGGGTGGCTGATTTGGCGGTACAGATTCTCGGTGGTTACGGGTACACCAAGGATTTCCCGGTAGAGAGATTCTTCCGCGACGCCAAGGTGACCCAGATTTACGAGGGCACCCAAGAGGTGCAGAGACTGGTCATCGTGCGAAATCTGCCTTGATTTGAGGTGATTCGACAAATCCAAACCATTGATGTGCATTAGCGTCAGCGGTGAACATGGCCGATGATGAGTCGGGATTCATCCCCCTGGTATTCGCGGAATTGACCGAGGATGAGATGCACAGTCGCGCTGATGAGTTTTACGAATTGATGGATAAACGCCGCACTACACGACATTTTTCTTCACGGAAGGTCTCTTCTGAACTGATTGAGACTGCGGTCAAGACCGCCGGTACCGCACCTTCGGGAGCGCATCTCCAACCGTGGACTTTCGTTGCCATCGCCAATCCCGACCTGAAGATGAGAATCCGTCAAGCGGCCGAGGAAGAGGAAGAAAAATTCTACACCGAGAGGATGCCCGATGCCTGGGAAGAGGTTCTCGCCCCACTGGGCACCGACCACGTCAAGGAGCATATCACCGACGCGCCGTGGGTAGTCGTTCTGTTCCGCCACAGTCAGCGTCAACGCTCAAATGGTGAGTGGTCACCGACCTATTATTCCCAGGAATCTTGCGGTATCGCCGCTGGCCTATTCATCGCCGCAATCCACAATATGGGGCTGGTCACCCTGACCCACACGCCCTCACCGATGCGCTTCCTCGGTGAAATCCTCAAACGAGGCGAACACGAGACCGCCATGTTGTTACTACCTGTTGGATACCCTAGAGACGATGCGATGGTGCCGCAACTTCAGCGGAAAGCGCTGGAGGAGATTCTGGTCATCAAAGAATAATTACAGAGAGGCTCGCGAAGACGACGACAGAATTCGCATCATCGTGGCCTTCGTTGAAGCGACATCATGTTAATGAATGGAGTTCCGGTCGGCGGCTTGTCTCACCCTTTAGAGTGGATGGTGAAAACGATGCCAGATATTGCAGTTCTAATCAAGCGGGTTCCCGATACCATTGCCAAAATCATCGTAGTGGACGGAACCATCGACCTCTCTGGAGTCAAGTGGATCATCAGTCCATATGATGAGTATGCCATCGAGTCGGCATTACAGCACCGCGAGGCCACTGGCGGTAGTGTGACCGCCATCACCTTGGGCAATGCCGATTGTGATAAGACCCTGAAGGATGCCAAGGCATTGGGTTGCGATGAGCTGGTGCGACTGTGGCAAGATGGTTGGGAAAGTCTTGACTCAAATGGGGTTCAGTCGATTCTGGCAGGAGCAATTTCCGATCTGGGTTCTGAGATTGTCTACTGCGGTAAGGCCGCAGCCGATACCAATGCCGGTTCCACCGGTCCTGGAGTGGCTGAGAAGTTGGGATGGGCGAGTATCTCCAACGTGGTTTCTGTCTCCTTTGAGGAGGGCGGGGTGGAAGCATTGGTGCCAGTTGCTGGTGGTCAGGCCAAGGTCGGAATCAACTTCCCCTGTTTGCTCACCATCGACAAAGGTCCTAACGAGCCACGTCGTCCAAATGTACGCGGAATCATGATGGCCAGGAAGGCCGAGGTCAACCTCAAGGGTGGGCAAGCTCCAGCGGCGACGATTTCGGTCATCTCCAAATCCACTCCCCCTGCCAAACCCCCCGGTAAGACCTACCACGGGGCGGAAAATGTCCCTGCGGTGGTACAGGCATTGCGCGATGAGGCGAATGTGATTTGAGGTGACGAGATGAGCAATGTGATTATCGCAGAAACCAAAGATGGTACAATTCACCCCGGAACCGCAGAATTGGTAACTGCGGCGGGCGCACTAGGTGGCTCTATCATCATCGTCGTAGCCGCAGGTGATGATTCTTCAGCCGCTGCTGCGGCTGAAATTTCAGGCGTCGAGCGGGTAATCGCCCTGGTCGGTGATTGTTTCGCGACCTATGATGCCAGCAGTTGGGCCAGCGCCATCGATTCTGTCAGCCCAGCCGGCAATCTACTGCTCTCGGCTTCGGCCGATGGTAAGGATCTGGGTGCTCGCCTCGCCGCCCGACGCAGTATCTCGGTGGTACAGAATGTTATTGCAATCGAAGATGGCAATGTCACCTATCCGGTCTACTCAGGCAAAGCCCACGAGACCGCCGCACTTTCCGGTGATGCGGTCATCACCGTGCGAGCCAACACTTTCGCCCCTGCGCCCGGCGGTGGTCAGGCCGATATCGGCATCGTCAACCAGAGCGCAGACGTCGCTACCGCGGTGCGCGAGATGCTGGCCAAAGCCAGCGAGCGCCTCGACGTGGCCGAAGCCAATATCATCATCTCGGGTGGACGTGGGATGGGCAGTCCGGATAATTTCTCCCAACTCGAAGAAATCGCCGATGTTCTCGGCGCCGCGGTCGGCGCATCGCGCGCCGCGGTCGACACCTGGGAGGAGATTCCTCACAGCATGCAAGTCGGACAGACCGGAAAAACCGTCAACCCCTCCCTATACATCGCGGTCGGAATCTCTGGCGCCATCCAGCATCTTGCCGGAATGCGCACCTCGAAGTATATCGTCGCCATCAACAAAGACCCCGAAGCGCCTATCTTCAAGCACGCCGACTACGGCATTGTTGCAACTTGGGAAGAGGTTCTGCCAACCCTGAAGTCAGAACTTCAGTCACTCTTGGCTTGAATCCCTTGAGAATCAGCCTCTGCTCCTGCGCGCAGAGGTTTGCGAGTTAACACACAACCAGTCACTGCCAACGGGTCCACTCTCCACCCGTATTGGCGCCTCTGTACCACTTGCGACCACCGTAATCAAGCCACTCGTAACCATCAGTATGCACGTTGCCCTGCAAGTCTGTAGTGGGTACTGAGAATTTCTCGGTGGAACCCATAGTCGTATTCTCAATATCAGGGTACTCTTTCGTATGGCGATTGAGATCTTTGAAGTTGACCTCGAGATTTGAACGGATCCTTTCCAGTCTGAGTG
>JAPOGE010000159.1 GCA_028283345.1 Candidatus Poseidoniales archaeon | reverse complement strand
ACTATGATGGCAGGCCGGTGATTCGTAATTTCCACAGTTTCTGCAAGGAGATGATTGAAGGGCACTTTCAAGATTTCGGCTTCTCCGAAACCCCCAGACATATCGATGACCATGTGCTGAATTATCTGCTGAAACGACGAGCAGTATCAATGCCTATCGGCGAGAATGATGAATTGAAAAGTCTTCTTGAGACAAGTGATTTCTGGGGCCTGGTACAGAAGATGAACGAACTCCTCCACAACCGGGCGATAACACCACAGAGTGCCTTGGAGATTTGTAAGGAGATTGCTCAGGAAGAGGAGGAGGATGGGGAGGGGGATGGTCGACTGGAACGGGCTATTGTCGCGCTTGAAGAGACCATCGAGTTGAGAAATATTCTGAAGGAGATGAATGGTATCACATTCGGCGACCAGATAACTCTGGTACATGAAAAGATGATTGCAGACCCGGCATTCGTTCAATCTCTGGTCAGCCGATTCGACCATTTGATGGTCGATGAATTTCAGGACAACAACTTCGCTCAGGGTAATTTCGTCTCATTGATGGCCGACCATCTGAAATCAACCGCAGTTGTCGGGGATGAAGACCAAGCGATATTCCACTGGCGAGGAGCCAATGTAGGAAATATGCGGGAATTCAAGGAGAAGTTCGAGGAGCACGATGATTTCCACCATGTGAATCTTGATATCGGATACCGTCATTCTCAGAAGATAGTGGAAATAGCGGAGAAATATATCTCTCATGATGCTGAGCGAATAAAGACAGAGCCGATGCGGTCGGGCTGGATCAGCGATGAGGTGACCAAGATTGATGCATTTCGATATGTCAGTGATATCGATGAAGCCGGGGAGATCACAGAGTTCATTCGCCGACGACACCTTCTGGGAATAGAATATGATGAAATGGCGATTTTGGCAAGGTCATTGAACTACGTCCGACAGATCATTCATCAACTTGAGATGAGGGGAATCCCATTTTCAACCACCGATAGTTCGAACCTCTTCAATGATGAACTCACCCGCGAAATCGGACTATTGGTCAGAGTTTGCCTCGACCCGATAGGCCAGGGGCATGCTTTGGTGAAACTGCTCGACTCGGAACTGTTCTCCCTCGACCGAGAGGATGTGGTGATTCTACGGCGGCGCACCCGTCCCACTCAGCGGTTGTTCGGAAACATGGTGAAAATGAATGGGAAATTCCAAAATAAAACTGCGATAAATACTATGCACGATTTCATCGAAAACAATAGTTTCAACCGAAGTGATGTTCGCCTCTGGATGCATGAAATGATGCGAGATTCGGGAGTCGCTGAGTGTATTCTGCGGTCATCAGACCCAATGAAGGCAACTGCGCTCATCAACCGGCTCGCCACTCAACTACAGAATGCGATGGATTTCCTTGAGGAACCCGAGTATCTTGCTGAATTCGTGGAGATTTTCATGGATGTCGGGATTGAACTTGAAGTGGAACAAGTGCAATTACCGGGTAGTATTCTTGTCACCACCATACACAAGGCAAAGGGCTTGGAATGGCCGATAGTCATAATGCCGAGTCTGGTCGAAAGGAAGAGACGCCCCACGGAAGAAAATGAAAAAAACGTTGCCGCGGTCAAGTCAATCTTATTCCCCGATGAGAATGAGGAAGAAGAGGTCAGGAAAGAAGAGCGCAGGGTATTTTTCGTCGGTCTGACCCGAGTGGAGGAACTTCTTCATCTTTCAGCGGTTTATTCGATTACTGGAACGGTGGATGAGCGCATCCCACTATCATTGTTCAATGATGCAGGAATCTCACTGGTGGATTGTGAGACCATATATCCGTCATTGGCCGGATATGGTCTGGGTGCCGAGATGGCGCTTCGATATGGCCTACGACATCGCCTCGAGGCAAGCATGAAATCGTTGCGTGAAGGAAAAGAAATCGACGATATCAAAGCATCTCTGCGCGGAATGATATCATTCCAGATTCACCATTACCTGCTCGAAGGCAATATGATGGATGTGACATTGCATCAATTCATCGACGAGGTCGAGTCCTTGATTGGACCGATAACATTAGAGGAATATCATCTTGAAAGTACAACTGAAACTATTGATGAGCCATCGATTCTCAGTTGGTCGGGTTTGAGAACCTACATGAGCTGCCCGCTCAAGTACCGATGGCAGTATGAATTGCGATTGAAAGGGTCACCGAGCAAGCCGATGAAAATCGGGACTTTCGTCCATGAGGTGATTGAAAAATTCTCAAAGAAACACCTCGGCTCAAATGAGAAAAAACACATGGACGAGATTATTGAATCCGTTCTCAACAAATATGTCAACACCCTCCCCATCTTCTCTCCC
>JAPOGE010000158.1 GCA_028283345.1 Candidatus Poseidoniales archaeon | reverse complement strand
CCAATTCTAGAGACGGAATATCGTTCGGTGAAAGTAGAGGAAGCCAAACCTCATCGAGACGACTGGAGATTCGTAACCACCTGTTCCACCTCTCCTCCCGCGGCGATGCTATCCACGCAGCCAAAGGAGTTTGACCCTCACAAATATTTGCCCAATCACCATCACCCTCGGGATATAGCAAGCAGGAGATTCGGATAGCGTCATCGAGGTCAGCAGGGGGTCTGCTGGGCAATGATTCAGGAAGGATCACCCCTAGGGCGGTGAGAGATTCGGCCACTTCAGCAATATCTTCGGGTACTTCCGGCAGCGCGATATCGGGTAAGCGTAATGGCGGTGGCGAACCGGAGGAGAGTTGCACCGGGAGGCTGATTCCCGAAGGTAATTGCAAGCGTGAAGATGGCAGTCCTTCCGGGGCGGTGCGCAGAATCAGCGGTGAAGCGGAGGGAGGCTCACGATTCATTATCAATAACCGCAGATTGGGGTGGGACAGCAATCTCTCGCACAAGGGCCGCGCCAACTCGATACCCGAAGGCCATTGGATAACCACCTTGGATGGCGTCGAATCGAGCGCCCATTCGATCAAAGCTATTCTCGCCCCATCGTCCAAGCCCCGTAAATCCCACGCCGCCTCACCTCCCGGGTCCTTTGAGCGCCAGAGCCCACTCGGCCACGCGCTGGCGAAGCGGTTCCATGTCGCCTGCTGCCGAGAGGAACGACGCTGGTCGGAAGAGCGGCCGACCAACTCGGTTCGCAACCATGAGCGACGACGTTCTATCTCCTCCGAATCCAACCTCGTATGGGCGCGAAATATCCAACCGGTCAATGCTTCCAGCGGCCAAGGAGATTGTGACCGGCCGAGCATATCGAGGTCACCGAGAACCCATGAACCTTCACCGGCGATTCGCATCAGTAAGCCCTGGGTGATGCGCTCTTCGATGACCGCGGCGATTGCGGCGCTGGGTCGGACCGGTGTTGGCGCCGGTGCCGCGGTTCCCAATTCCCAGTCGCCACCGATGCTGCTCGCCGGTAGGTTAGGCCACTTACCTTCGGGATTCGCCTGAATCCACGAGCCACTTGATAGTGCCAACTTACGGCCTCGCTCAAGCAGTTGAACGCGTATAATCACCCATGCCTGAAGCGGTTCATCCCAACCCTCGATTCGACTCGGGTCAATCTTTTCCGGCGCTCCACTGAGTGATTTCATAGTTGAGACATCAACCCAATGCTCAGCGGCATCGCGCCGTACCGCCCAGACCCACTTCATATCCCCCCCTTGGTTTCCGGTCGAGGTGTCGCCAACCTCCTCGGGTTGGGTGAAGGGGCGATTTGGTAGGGAAATAAGTGCTGATGATGGTGATTGCGCGTAAGCCAAAAGGAGATGGGTACCATCACGTGCGAGCACACACCCAATCGCTTCGGCGGGCATTTCTGAGCGGTCGATGGCTTGCAGCCTAGCGATATCATCGTCTTGTAGTCGCTTCCATCCAACCTCGGTCAAACGCTGTACTGCGCCTTTGGAACCCTCTTCCCGGTCGCTCGCAACCCAGCCATCTTCTCGCAGTTGCTTGAGTTCAGAAGATGCGTGTGGCAGGTGCAAACCGACGGACTGCGCTGCAGCACTCACAGTTCCGCCGCCGTCTGCGAGCCAATCGAGCAAGCGTCTTCGGTAGCCTGAACGGATGCGGGACGGCATGATAGACACCTCTCAAGTAACTATAGGGGGCGTTTACCTTTCAACATTACTATATTTTCTAATATGATTACATTTAATTACAGATTTCCTGTGGAGACAAGTAGTTTATTCCTTACACCTCTCAAACAAGGTCGGGAAAGAGTTGATTTTGTGCCGCATTCAGTAATAATCCATCTCAATACGGGGTAAACGGTTATATCATCGTCATCTCTCCTGTGCTTCAACAGGCCACCCACAGATCGGTATGGCCGTGACCGAGCCCGCAGAGGAATCAATATGAAGACCGTCAGAATCCGTGAAAAAATCAAGAAATATCTATACGAGAGACCGAGGAATACCGCCGAGATTTTGGAGTATATCAATAGTAATATGCGCCATGGCACGACTAGCCAGCAACTAGGCAATGTTCTGTCTAAAGACAAAGATATCGTCAAGGTCGGCTACATCAAGCGATCGGGAATTCTTTCCGGTGGATATGAGATCTGCGAGTGGGCGACCCGCGACTGGGTTTCTCGAAACTGTCCGACCTGGGAAGAGGGACAGCCGCTATTGCTCGATGTCGAGGGCAATGTCCAATCCTTCACTTCACTGGGTTGAGCAGCCTAGTAGTTGTAGAGCATTCATTATTTAGCGCCAGCAGTGGCACCTGC
>JAPOGE010000157.1 GCA_028283345.1 Candidatus Poseidoniales archaeon | reverse complement strand
GCATACGGCACCGCGGTCGCCGATGATTTCACCTTCACATTTTCCGCTGAACCGGTCGACTTGGCAATCGTCGGTCGGGTAAACCAAGAATTGGAAGTTCACGGCATGCCTCAGCAAGGGGGGCTCTCATTCCTCGGCACGACCGAGGGCTTGACCGGCATCAGCATAGGTCTGTTCCTTTTGATTTCCTATATTTTCATCGAGCCCAAGAGGCGAGCGAGAGTTGCGGCCAAGGCGGCGCGACCGAAGTACGTGGCTGAATTGGAGCCTCTACCGGTGAATCAATCAGGAGCAAAGCGCTTCAAGACCAACAAGATAGAAATGGTTGCCAAAGAGGTCGGCACCGAGTCTGTGGTCACCATCACCTCATCTACCTCGGATTCGGTAATCGGTTTTGCAATTCGCTCGACCAAGGGCAAGGGCAAGAGAGACATGTGGGTATTTGCCGACGATACCCGTACCAAGCCGCAACTTCACTGCATCCATCGAAGCAAAAAGAAGCGTATTTTCGATGTCATGGACTCAAATAGCAATACGCCGTTCTGTGTGGTCAAGAACTTCGGCAAGAAGAAGTGGAGTATTCTCCGGGTTGACGGTAGCCCTTGGCTTGATGTTCAACGCTCGGGTCGGGGTGGTTCCAAGACCTGGTCATTCACTTCTATTGATGGTGATGATGTCTACGGCGTGATAAGCATCAGTAAGGGGGAGTCTGGGATGACAGAATTGTCGGCCGAGAGATTCACCACCGACCTTGATGCTCGGGCGATGTGGTTGGTTGCCTTGGCAATCCTTATGGGATGAGAAAGCGCAAGAACCTGCTTAAATCCCTAATGATGACCGGCTGGTTCGCGATGGGGAAATTTTTAGCCTTTGATATAGGTCAGCGGGCAAAGAATCCCTTCATGGCCTTCCAAATATTTGCCAGCGGCCCGGTTGTAGATTTTACCCCATCATCTTCATCTCCGTAGCTCGGTGATTCTGCTGCAGCGCGACAGTGGAAGTACATATCTTCAGCATAGACTTCGCTGCAACCACATTCAGGGCGTATGGTCAGGAAGAAGGCCAACTTGTCCATCTTGTTGAAAAGTTTCGAAAAGCGAAATCCGGTCTTGCTTTTGAAGCGGTTGCCGACCGCGGCCACATTGATGGGAAAATCGAGGTCGCACAGCATCGTAAAAGCCTCCTCAATAGGCACCGGAAAGCCCTCGATACTCCCACTCAACGCGGTGGAATTCCTCTCTCCGAGTGCTTGCTTGAAGAAGGGAATAGTCATCCTCTTCGGGGATTTACCAGCGGAACTCCTGTGCTCACCTACAGTATTACGCTGCTGCTCCGGCCTCGCTCCGCTTTTCAACTTGGCAGAATGGGGCAGGGTGGATTTGAGAATGATCTCTACTTCATCACCCATCAATTTCTCTAATTGGTAGTAGAACGGACGCGACCTCGGCATTTTCAGATCTCCCATCATCGCTTTGATGCTGGTGTAGTTCTGGCCGCCTTTTTTCTTGATGACCTTCAACAGGTGTTGGGAAAGGGTCTGCAGGTGTAGTGGTCCCGAGGAAAGACGTGACCTGATAGATGATTTCACCCGTTGCTCTAAATCTCCCTGTGCCGGTTTTCCACCCCGTGCACTTCCACCCGGTGCACTTCCACCCTGTGCACTTCCACCCGGTGCACCTTTACTCCTGGCCCCTCCCGCTCGTGATTTCCTTTGTCGTGGGGTCCTTGCCGGTGCGGCCTTAGCCTGAGATTGCTGTTGCGGCGATTTCTTGCTCGGTGATTTCTTGGCCGGTGATTTCTGCTCATGACGCGCAACTTTCTGTTTTGCCTCAGTTTGTTTTTGCTCAGGCTTTGCTTTCGTCACCTCAGCCAGCATTTCGGGTGCCTTTGGCAGTATGAAATCCGGATTGGGGAGGAATGTATCATCGATGAAGGCATAGGAGATCACCCGCTGTTGGCGCCAGCGAAAGAATATATCTTCACCTTCGGCATGCTTTTCTGCATGGTCTTTCATGCGGTCATTGGTGACTACATAGGCACCGGTTTGGAAAGCGTAGGCAATCCAGTAGTTATCGTCGTGGTCTTGACTCGGGACGGTGAACACCACACCCTCGTCCTGTAGTTTCTCCATCAGTCCGGGGTCATCGACCCCGCGCCGGCTTTTCTTGCCGAGGAAGTGGCGAGGCACTATGGCCCGAACCTTCCAACCTAATTCTTGGTAGTGGCGAATGGCGAATTCGATGCCACGTGCCGACCCGGGCCACTTGTTCACCGAATGGGACATGGCGATGTTCGGCCCGTCGATCACTATCTCAGTTGCTTGCTTTTGCTCTTCTTCTTGTGCCAGTTTGGAACCCCCCT
>JAPOGE010000156.1 GCA_028283345.1 Candidatus Poseidoniales archaeon | reverse complement strand
GGACATATGAAAGTTATACTGATTTCAACCTTAAAGTGGTTGGCAAAATAATCACAGAATGAACCTCTGTATATCCTTTGAAATAGGTGTTTGACTCCTGATTTAAGATGTAAAAACTAGAGGTTAGGGTCCGGGTCATCTGTGCGCAGATCAATCGACTCGAGTGAAGCACACGCCAATCAGGTCAATGATATTCAATGACTAATTCTACACTCCATCCGGTCGTTTCCTCAATCCGGTTGGCGTGGATTTCGGCTCGTTCCTTACTTTTTATTATGCCAGTCAAAACGGAATATCTGGGATTGACTCCGCTATTAGAAGCGTATTCATAGAAATTCCAACTGCGGCGTTTCTTCTTCAGTCGCCGAAGCGCGCTGAGCATTTCCTTCGCCTTGGCGAAGTCTCCGATTCGAAGACGGTATATCTCAAGCACCGGTTTCGGAGATTCTTCCTCTTCCTCTTCTGCCTCCGTTTCCTCGACTAGGGGTTTCTCTTCGGGAACCCCTGGAACCAAGGAGGCCATGCGGTCGTAGATAGCATCCTCTTTGTAATCGGCGTCGGAATCAGAACCAAGTTCCGGAACAATGGTATCCTCTTCAATCTCCTTCTCATCCATTTGATTCCAAGATTTCAATTGTTGAATGTCATCTGTGGTCATCGGTTCAACGAAGGACTTCACACGGGCCTCCATCATCTCATGTAAATTAGATGGACAGAAGTCAAACATCTCAGGATTGAATCTCAATGTCCAATCTATCGTCGGCATATCATCCAAAGCTTGCTTGATCCAGTTTGGAAGATGGTTGATTGATTTCACCGTCGAGAAAATATGGCCGAAATATAGTGGCCGCTCGTTGATGAGTCGTAAGACTGCGTCATTATGATACGGAGTCCAGTCGATGGCCTCCTCTGGTCTTAGGAACTGCCTGATGAGATCTCGGCGAAAACACTTCGTACAGACCCCACACGCTCTGCCGTCTTCCAACGTGCAGTATGAAATCTCAGTAGAATCCAGATGGTTCATGCTGATTTTATAATTCAATATTTCAGACAAGCCAGATACCGGCGAAAACATAGGGATGCCAATAGCCCAGAAAGTCGATTGCCAGAAGTTTCCAGAAGGTCCGTGCCATTTTCTTGCGTAGTGAGGATTCCAATAACCCCTTCCATTACCAAGGAAAGACGACCCGAGGTTTGAGCCTGTGAGAATAGCGCCCAACGATTGATCCGTCGCCAACAACAGTGAGGTGCCAGCGCTAGCCGGCCATGTGTGCCAGCCACCCGGTATGGAAACGTATCTCTGGTTGGTCCAGACGACTTTACCATCACCAACCGCTGCAATTCGTTCTACCACATCAATCGTAGGAGATGTCAGGCGCTCACCATTTCTGATGTGTGCTTCGTGGATAAGGAATGCTTCGGGAAACATCACCCTGACAGCAGAACTGTCAATTCCTCCGCCAAACGCCAAGCCTAACTTCTCACCCTCATAGCATGGGATAGTGGAGTCGACGTTCTTGAATTCAATCGGTTTCTTTTTTAGAAATATTTGAGATTGGAATGCATCCCTCAATCTTGGCGATACGGCCATCGGAAACGTCACCTTGCGGCCGATGAATGGATAGAAATTCACCATGCAGAGAAGACCGAGCAGATCTGGATGGATGTTCTTGACTTCGTAGTCAAAGAACAATAGAGCCGTCTGTAGTTTCAATTCGGTACCTGGACCCTCCTCGCGTTCGCCAATCCGACGATCATCGGATTCGAGGACGGCTTCGATGAATGAACAGCCACCAGCAGTCCAGAAGTTGAATTTCAATTACTCACCTCTCGTCATCGATTCCAATGGGATTGATATTCCGTATCTGACCTTTAGGGCGGTCCCTCTTCAATTCTGCCGCGATGCAGAAGTTCCAGGCCGAAGGCGTGGCAGGCGACCTGCGGGCAGAACCTGCTGTAAACCCCAGCAACGTCAGTTGCCCCCTGAAGGGAGTGAATCCGACTCAATCGGTGGGGTTGGGGTCATCGGCGCGCAGGTTGCACGGCTCAGGTGAGAGGATGCCCTTCGCTGCCAACTCAGATGCCGCGAGCAGGGCATCTGGCGTCCCGCAATCGAGCCAGACGTAGTCATCGATGTCGCGCAGCGTCGCCTTGCCGAGCGCCACGTAGCGCTTGTTGAGGTCGCTGATGCTGAAATCCTTACCCTTCGCTGCCATCTCCTTGTCCATGTGGGTCCAGAAATCCTCGTCGTAGAGGTAGATGCCACCGATGGCCATCTGGGATGTTGGACTCTCCGGCTTCTCCTCGATGTCCACGAATTCACCTGCGTCGTTGAACACCGCCACGCCGAATCTCTCGGGGTCAGGCACTGTGCGGCC
>JAPOGE010000155.1 GCA_028283345.1 Candidatus Poseidoniales archaeon | reverse complement strand
CACCGTAAACTCATAGCATCCGTCGGTGAGATTGCTTACCTCAAACGATCCTGATTTCATATCGTCATCGTCGGGATTAATCCATTCGAAGGTTCCGCTATCGACCGCACTTTCATCCTCATCGTATACTGTGTGAACCACGGTGTAATCGAGGTATTCATCGTGTAGTAGCCAGTCAGCGGTCCAGTTTATCCACAGGGTACTTCCATCAACTTCGTAATAGGCCCAGATGGCCTCAGGTTCGCAAGAGGACATGCCTACATAGAAGTCCCAGAACTGGGTATCAAATTCGTTTGAGTCGTTGGCATCAATCAGGCTACCCATGAAGTAGTAACAACCTGCGACCAGAGAAATGGTCGAGAAAGAGCCATTATGGTATGCATCAGTACCATCTGCAGCCGTTGTCCAGGTCTCGCTGCCAGAATCCTGAAGCTGATCTTCTTCGCCATCTGCTCCACGCTCATAAACTTCCCATACCAATGAATAAGTGATGTTTTCCACCAAGTCTCCGGTTTCGAAGTAGACGGTCAACATGCTGTTATCTGCAATCTCATAGTCATACAGTTCCGGATAGGAGTCCAGCCATTCATAGGCTGTACCGTTTCCTTCAGTCCATTCAATACCGGGCTCATCTAGGTTTTGGAGGTATCCTCCAGCTGGCACCATAGTTCCCAGCACGAAGGCCAGAGTCAATAGCAAGGCGGTCATTTTCACTTGTTTCACGATAGTTTCACCGATGGTTGCTGAATAAGGAGGATAAAAAAGGTATCGCCGCCGTTTCACTCGACATTTTTGACTAAATCAGCCCTAGGGCATCCTCGACTCGATTCAACTCTGGGCCGGTGGTATCGCTTCCGACATAAGCGCCTGAATTACTGACGACCATGCCAGCGCCGACAAAGGGAGAGCCAAAGGAGACGGTGCCGACCATCGGTTTGACTCCCAATACCTCTTGAATCAACTCTACCTCAGTTTGGCCAACATCTGGGTGCAAGAGCACCCCGAGGTCATTGGCGATTCCCAGACTGCCGACCACATCATGGTCGGCGATAGTTGTGGAGGTGACATCGGTCTGCAGGACATCGGCCAGAATCTCCAATCCGAAGTCGGGGATTGCCGGGCTTGCAACTGCTCCCTTCTCATTTACCAGTAACAGATTCCCGGCGGTGTTGATACCACTTTCCAGCACCACCACATCGCCGAACGAGGTCAGTACGTCGAGGTCTTCCTGGGTCGCTAGATCGGCCACCGCCATCCCTTTTGAATTACCGGCCAACAAACTGCCGATCAATTGCGAGCCGCCGATGGAGATGCCAATCATCTCGGCCTCAAGCGCGACATGAATGTCCTCGACCACATTGGCTTCAAGTTCGCGCGGGTGGAATACAACATTGCCGACACAGGCAAGATAGACCCCTAATTGGTCA
Organism: Candidatus Poseidoniales archaeon; assembly: GCA_028283345.1. GTDB lineage: Archaea > Thermoplasmatota > Poseidoniia > Poseidoniales > Poseidoniaceae > UBA60. The sequence goes on along the minus strand of JAPOGE010000155.1, from coordinate 1,073 downwards.
CTGCCAAACACGTCTCCGGTGGCTATCGGCATGTCATTCCCAACCTGTCCGCTGAGCCACTCATCTAAAGCCTATCCTACACTCAGCGAGTTGATTTTTTGAAAATATTCAAACAGTGATACTGGGATGGAAAGTACGGGGAAGAGTCGAAGGGAAAGAAGAGGGGCACAGTGACTGCCGTTCCCGTTGGCTCTCGCACAACAGTACCAGGACAGACGCAGGAGGGCTTGACTTCCGGGTTCGGAATGAGGCCGGGTAAACACCTCCGCTGTGACCGTGCACCCAACTTCCTTCGAATCGGAATTTGGTGACTACGTCACCGTCTTTGAGAGGTTAGCCTATTGGACAGAGAGTGCACGCCGGTGGCATGCGGGTACAAGATGAAAAAGATGCTCGAACGATTAGTGCCGCAGGACTGAACACGTCGGCGAACCTTCGTGCTTACATCCGCGGTCTATCAAACTCGTCTTTTACGAGTGTTCTGAGATGCCTCGTCTTTGGGTAGGCTTCGAGCTTAGATGCTTTCAGCTCTTATCCTGTGGAGCGTGGCTACCCAGCATTGCCTTGTCAGACAACTGGTAAACTAGTGGCTCCGAGCCCTCGTTCCTTTCGTACTAGAGGGCCCTTTCCATCAGGCATCTTATGCGATTCAACCACCAAGCAACAAACCTGTCTCACGACGGTCTAAACCCATCTCACGATCCCTTTTAATGGGCGAACAACCCCACCCTTGGGTCCTGCTGCGGACCCAGGATAGGAAGAGACGACATCGAAGTAGCAAGCCACCAGGTCGATATGGACTCTTGCTGGTGACAACTCAATTATCCCCGAGGTAACTTTTCTGTTATCTACCGCCCCCAGAAATGAGGCTGGTAGGTTCGTTAGGCCCTGCTTTCACATCGTCGATCGTTATTGTGCCGATCGACGTCAAGCTAGCTTTTCCCCTTATAGTCAACGGTGGAGTGCTGAACCACCTGAGCTAGCCATTGGACGCGCTTGTTATCTTTTCGAGCGCGTGGCGCCCCACCCAAACTGCCCACCTATCGGTGTCCTCGTAAAGAGTGAGCACAGTT
>JAPOGE010000154.1 GCA_028283345.1 Candidatus Poseidoniales archaeon | reverse complement strand
TCCACGCATAGAGATGATGGCAGACAAAGCGCATCGGGCCACCGTGTGGAATGGTGAGTGGTTGGCCGTCATGATGGCTGGCGAAGAGATTGTCGGGGTTGAGAAAATCATCGAGCAGAAGATTCGTAGTATAGCCGCCATAGCAGTGCAGCATCACCGCACCGGGCTTGATATCATCCTCCAGATTGGCCTCAATGGCTGACCAGACAGATTCTATCGGCACTCCCTGCCACTTGTTGTCATAGCGAGACCAAGTGGTTACGCAGTGCATGTCGCGCACCGTCTCATGACTCCCAAGGGCATTGAATTCATCCCAATCCCAGATCATCTTGTCAGACAGACCATGGCCCCAGACCTCGAATTGCCAATCTTGCGTATCGACGGTAGGGGTCTGGCCATAGGTGAGAACCGGGAAACGCTCGGTCAGGAACTGGCCGTTTGGCAGGCGTGGTTGAGAATCACTCATGTCGCATCTCGCCTCCCTTGTTGATATGCGCAATACCCGGGTGATTTAACTGATAAGGTCAAGCCGCTTCGCGAAGACGAGGAAGATGACCCGTGATGTCCTGATGGTCTACAAGAAGACCCATGAGCCGGTGCATGACGAGAGTCTTGCGGTAGTAAGGACAGCACTTGAGGGCTTTGTCGCCGCCGGACGGGTGCGCCTCGACGTCAAAGCCAGAGAGAAGGTCAGCCGTGCCGATTTCATCGGACGAGACCTGGTGATCATCCTTGGTGGAGACGGAACATTAACCTCAATATCTCACAATATAGATTCATCGACACCGGTTATGGGAGTCAATAGTCACCCTCGTGATGACGACCCAGATGGTAGTCTGGGATTTTTCATGGACTCGACAGTGGATACATTTCCGGCCGATCTGGAAGCGGCTCTGGCCGGAGAAGCAATCGTCAATTCCCTTCCCCGCCTACAGGCGACCATCACTTCAACCAGCGGAAACAAAATCGTCTCTGACCCGGCACTAAACGATTTGTTGGTCGCCAATACCCACCAGTATGCGCCGTCGAAGTATCGGCTGCAACGCGGCGAGATAGACCTCGAGCAACATTCCTCGGGGTTGCTGTTCTCGACCTACGTCGGTCAGGGCGCCTGGTTTGCCCACATCGCCGATTCAAGCGAGGTGGCGATTGCCGAAGATGAAATCGACAGTCATTATCTGGTCGTCGCCCGCGACCTCTACCGGGCTGAGCGCGGCGCCCATCGTGAAGCCTACATCGCATGGACAAATGAGGTGACGGTGCTCACCAGCGATATGCACCGCGGCTATGTGGTACCTGATGGCTGGGATGAGTACCATTTCAATCGCGGTGCGACCATCAGCGTCAGTCTCGATGCGCCGCGACTCAATCTGCTGACCTTCAAGGGTAAAATCACCGATAAGATGCAGCGAAAATAATGGCCATATTCGATAATTATAATTGCATTAAAGTTAATGCATAACGCATTCATGCGGGATTGGCGATCTTGACATCGCTGGCGACCAACTCCCACAGTGGCTGGTCTGAGGCCGCATCGAGGTAGAAGGGCTGAAGGGCGGTGAGTAGAGGCGCAACTTCCACCCCCCACAGGTCAGTCATCTTGGGAGTATCAGGTAAGCCCAACTTATCGGTCAGTTTTCCCCACATGTTCACCACCCCGCGCCGATTCTGTTTCTCGACCTGGAACAGCAGTGCCGCAGATTGAATCAGACCCTGAATCCCCTTGACGTAGAGAATATCGTAATCCTGTGCCTTGAGAGATTTCCACAGGTCTTCCCACTCTTCGTGAGCGTCCCAGAAACGGCCAGAGTCAAACTCGGCAATGCCGGCCTCCAGCCACGATTTCTGCTCATCGGTCAGCATCGTCATCCAACGTGGTCAAGCAGTCATGGCACCAATTGTAATCAATAAGATAAAACCGACAACAACCAATGCGGTCAGGCCGATTATTATCCACGAGATGACCTGCGCCGCCTTGGCATTGGTTGCATCGGGATGACCGGGGTCCTGGTTGGCTATCGTCAGAGCACCATTGGCGACTATGAGGGCTGGAATCGCCATACATATAGCCGCAGCACCTAGGAAAATAGATACTATCGAGAGAATGAGAGCGAGAGTTGCATTGGTGGTCGGCATCCCACCGACCATCACCTGCTGGCCGGCAAATGGACCCGGTGCCCCGGCGACCATCGTTGGTTGCGCAACTCCCATCACCCCAGGTTGGGCAGCACCGAGCATCACAGGTTGTGGGGCTCCCACAACTTGGGGTTGGGCTGGCGCCGGCTGGGCTGGTTGGTCTGGTTGGGCTGGCGCCGGTTGGGCCGGCTGGGCTGGTTGGGATGGTGCCGGCTGGGCTGGCTGGGCTGGCTGTGCCGGTGCCGTACCTTCGGTAGGGTTGAACCAGTCTGAGGAATCTTTGGGTGGTTGCATGGCCATTCCTATTGATGCCCGACATTTCATCGTTGCTCTTCAATTAAGGAAGACGCATGCGGCGTCTTTAGCAAAAAA
>JAPOGE010000153.1 GCA_028283345.1 Candidatus Poseidoniales archaeon | reverse complement strand
CACCGTGCTCAAGCCATTGCTCCTCGGCGAGGAATTTGAAGCGCAAGCGGTCAAATCCGCCACCACTTTTTCCGGTCATATAATTGAAATTCTCCGGCACTTCACCGGTCTCGGCCATGAACCAGGTCGCCAGGATCAGGTCGTCGGTCCAGCGGGCATCACCGAGCGCCTCGGGCTTGGGAAATTTACCGAAAGCGCGGGCATTCAAGCCATCGTGCATCAGATGGGTGGTCTTCTCAAACAACTTCTTGGTAGGGAACTTAGGCTCGTCGGGGGAAAATACCATCATTGACCACCTCCGTGAAATCCTTCGATTTCACCAAAGGCCTCGGCCTCCAATTCAGAGCACATCATAGAGCGGCCGAACTCGCCGCGCAGGCGGCGCACCTCGCGCACCCCCATCGCTCCCAGAATCTCCAGCATCTGGTCGCGCCACGAGCAAGAGAGATTGACCAGCCGTTGTACCGCCCAAGCATGATCCAATTTCTTCGGCAATTGCACGGTGACCGCATCCCGGCTCTGCATATCGCCCGACAGGCGAGCCTGCAAGGCGACCAGTAGAACGTGGTCAAGACCGACTGCATCGAGGCCACTGATAATCCCCTTTGGCAGGTTATCGGCGCCGGCGATGCCGCCACTACCCAACAGGGTGACCTCATCTCGCACCCCCTTCTCGACCAGAGCCATGTGTGCCTCCTTGAGGGTCTCGATAAGGAAACGGCCATCGCCTGAGCGACCATGATGGTCGGCCAGAAGATGGAAAATCGATACCCCGGCAGACTGCATCTCGAGTAGTGTGGACAGCCACTCCCCGGTCATCTCCAGCCGCACCCCGACCGCGTATCCTTGGGCTGCGAAGTGGGTGTAGGTCTCGTGATTCCAGGTCGCCAATTCGATCATCCGAGTTCCGGCCCCGACTCTGCAACCGGTGCAGGTGACAATCGGGACGACATTCGGTCCGGATAGGCCAAGCCTTTCGACCGTCGTGGCCGGTAATATTGCCAAGGTGTCGACCTGTTCAGCGGTCTCGGCATAGATTCGGGCAATCGCATCGGATTCCAAAGTGGCTGGTGGGGTATCGAAGATGAATGGTAATTGAATCGTGAAGGTGGTCGGTGGATTGGTGATATTTCCCTCGCGGTCGAATTCCAGATGCATCGGCTTGGCGCCAATGTCGACCGCAGTGCCGATCAACTCACGGCCGTGAATCCCGTCTCGACTGGGGCGGATGATTTCCGACATGTCGGTGAACATGCCATCGAATCCTGGTCCGCCGAAGCGACCGCGGTAGCCTTGGCCGCTCACTGGCACCGTTCCCCTCATTGCCTCTTGGTCGATGGTGTAAATGTGTTGATATGTCATGTATTTATCGCCCAGTGCACGTAATTCTCCGTTCGGGGTGACGGTGACGAAATCCGGGTGCTGCACCTCACAGCGCAGACAACCGACACAGAGGTCTGGGCGAGGTGAAAACCCACCGAGTGGACCGCTGAAGACACCGTAGGTACAGGGTCGAGAGAATACCGTTTCCCAATGGCCGAAATATTTGAAAAACTCTTTGAAAATCATTTTTGCAAGGCCGAACTTGCCGACTTTGACATTGAAGCGACGGGGTATCTTCCATACCTCTTCGGTTGCCACCGTCTCGATGTGATAGCGCTGGTAGGTATCGGCGCGCAGTCTGGCCTGCCCTCGGGTCAGACCCCATACTTCGCTGGAGACCGACTCGGCGGCAGAACTTCCGTGCTCTAACTCGGCGCTCAGAACCATCTTTCGCACCCCGCAGCCCTTGGCTCAAACATGGCGGTACGCGCCCCGTTATTATTCGTTTTGCCGCAAATTACGATAAGTCTTCAATAAACTACCTTTTTACCTGAGCAAACGCCCACTGCAGTCAGAAAACTCTGACCATTCACACAGTATTTTGGCAAAATCCTGTTCACTTCACACTCAATTTCTAGTGTGCCGACCACATGGTCAATAATCGACCACTTCCGGGTCGAGGCCGCGCCACAGATACCACGCGGCAACGGTTCGATACGGCGCCCATCTTTCGCCGATTTCAGCACATTCCGACTTGCTGAGTTTCTCGCCATCGTTGTACAACCTCTCAATCATTCTCACCACTCCGACGTCGCCCAGTGGCAGGATGTCGGGCTTCAGCAGGGTGAATATGCAGACCATGTCGATTGTCCAAGGGCCGATTCCCCTGAGCGCAAGCAATTCTTGACGAACCTCCTTTTCGCTCATTGAATCGAAATCCACGGTCTTGAGGTGAGGCCAAGCGGTGACGATTCCGAGAATATACTCTGCCTTTCGAGATGATAGCCCGACACCTCGCAGTGCTGGTACATCCTGTTCACCGACCGCCCCGGCGGTGACTTTGCCGCCCACCAGAGTGACGAATCTCTGCCAGATAGCCGCCGCTGCCATCGATGATATCTGTTGTCCGACGATTGAGCGAACCAGGGTCTGGAACAGGTCATCTCTGGAGTACAGAGGGGGTTCTTCTCGGCCTTCGATGATAGCACCCAGCAGAGGGTCTACCGAGCGAATGAAAGCCTTTCCCTCTCCCCAGTAATCCGCTTCTCGCACGACTTGCATAAGGTATGGCGGTGCTTAGACTATCGGCGATAGGCGATTATCGACTTGTGAGCCACT
>JAPOGE010000152.1 GCA_028283345.1 Candidatus Poseidoniales archaeon | reverse complement strand
TGATTCCATTTTACAACTTGTACCTCTTCATTATCGATGGTGAAGGTGAAGTCAACAAATACGGCGCACCCCCGACCAATGTACTGTGAGTTCAACACAACTTGAATAAGTGAAACCTCTCGACATCGCATGGTCGAGACGGTATATGTGCTGGCGTCGGTGACGCTGGTTCTAGCCCTTGGTGGCGGATTTCTGCCGATACTCAGTAAATGGGGCAGTAATCCTGAGCGGCTGAAAGTCAGCACCGGAATCGCCGCTGGTATCCTCCTGGCCTCGGCGATGATGGTGGTGATTCCCGAGGGTTTTGAGCTCGCCACCACCGCGCCGGCATCGGGTGGGGATGAGTTTGGTCCACTGGTTCTGGGCGGGGCGATTCTGGCTGGTTTTCTGATGATGTTGATTCTTGAGGGTTCGGGCATCGGCCATGCTGTACACGAAGAGCAGCACGACCATTCACACGACCATGGACACGGCCATGTTCACCATCAGACCTCGTCTTGGATGTTGGTGCTCGGTCTTTCATTGCATTCGGCCGCAGATGGCCTGGCCATCGGGGCGGCGGCGGCCGGGGGAGTGGTGGCGGTGACTGCCCTGGTTACATTCGCGGTGCTGGTTCACAAAGTTCCGGCAGCATTCAGCCTCGGGGTATTCTCCCTGCATGAGCGCCGCGAGAGGAAAGATGTAATGCGCGATGTGGTGCTGTTTTCTCTGGCCACCCCGGTGATGATTCTTCTATCATTCCATGCTTTTGCCGGCGTTGAAGTTCAAGTGATAGGTTTGGCGATGCTATTTGCCGCGGGTACCTTTCTATATGTTGCCACGGTCGATACGTTACCCGATATCCACAATCCCGAGACCGGTAAAACCGCCCTCAAACACGTTCTGATCGGAGCCGCAATTCTGGTGCTGATCTTCTTCGCCGCCTATGCGAGCGGAATGCTTGAGCATGTACATTAGACTGCAAAATCTTGTGCTCAATCGCCTTCAAAGATGGCAATTGCCGCCTCAACGCTCGCTCCTACACAGATGATGGCGTGGCAGGCGGCACACATGCGCACCGCTTCCTCGGTCGTCTTCTGATGGATATTGCGTCCGGTGGCTGAGCCGCGGGCACCGGAGATGTTGATTTGGTCATAGAGGCGCTGTAAGAATTCTCGAGGCGGCAGACTGCCGCCGCCAGAGCAGATGACCCCGGTTCGCCCAGCCGCTTCCACGGCGACGGCCAAACTTTCAGGCCGGCTTTTCCCGGGGAATTCAGCGGGATAATTGACCTTGGTGAAATCGGCGCCGATACAGACGGCAACCCCGGCGGCTCCCGAGATCAGTTGCGGGTCGGTCTCGTTGGGAACGGCTTGACCACGGGGGTAAATCCAGGTCACACAGATCAGGCCATTCTCGTGCGCCTGACGAATCAAGGTGGCGGCTTCGGTCAACATATCGTGCTCGTATTCGCTACCCAGGTAAATCGTGTAGCCGATTCCGACGACATTTATGCCATTCTCCTTCAGGGTGAACACATCATCGATATCCCACATCGCCTGACTGACCGGGTCGCGCTGGGAGGTTTTCACCATCCCCGTCTTGGAGTTCAGTTTGACCAGATAAGGAATATCGGGATAATCACGGGAGTAGCGAGAAATCAATCCCAATTGCCCTGCCATAACACCAATGGTTCCCGCTTGCGCGGCCTGAGCACCAATCTCAAACAGGTGGGTCGGACTGTTAGAGGTGAGGGGAATGTTCTCTCCACCATCGTAGAAGTCATCGTTCAGGTGTTCGATTTTCTGGTCACAGGCGAATAGGTTCATCCGCCCGGTGCCACAGGTCGCGGCATCCATATTGGCGATGTAGGAATCGACCATCTCTTCGGGAACATCTGCCGGCACATCGTATTCCATGTTCCACCCAACACTGCGATGCAGTGGCGGGCTGTAAATAAAATGGACTCTTGACGGCGGTGAAATCACCTCTGCGATATCGTCTCGATTCGGCTGACCTCTCCACTCGCTACATCGATGACCTGACTGGTCGTTCGAACCTTGCCGTCTCCGAGGTCTTCAACCCCGGGAAGATATCCCGGACAGACTCCGGTGGCGATGAATACCGCGTCGGTGGAGGAACACAGGTCTTCGGCTTTCCACAGCCGGTCGAGGTCATCACCGACCATCCCCGAGGCGCGTTCGCGGTCGGCCGCATCGCGATATTTGAGCCGGCCTTCGAACACCCCGCCGAGGCCGCGTAGTGCAGTGGCGGTGATGACCCCCTCGGGGGCCGCACCGATACCCATCAACAGGTCGAAAGGCCCAGACGGCTCGGCTGCCCAGATGGCGGCTGAGATATCGCCGTCGCCCATCAGGTGAAGTTGGGCGCCAGCGGCGCGAATCTGCGAAAACAAATCGCGGTGGCGCTCTCGGTCGAGGGCGACCACCCGTACCTCGCTGACCGACTTGTCGAGGGCCGCCGCGGTCTGTTCGAGATTCCACGCCACGCCACCGTCGAGACTGATCTCTCCGGCCAGTTCAATCCCGCCGGCAATCTTGTCCATGTAGCAATCGGGGGCGTGCAGGAGGGCGCCGCGAGGGGCGGCGGCCAGGACCGCGATGGCATTGTCGGAATTGCTCGCGCAGTTATTGGTGCATTCCAGCGGGTCGACCGCGATATCGACCTT
>JAPOGE010000151.1 GCA_028283345.1 Candidatus Poseidoniales archaeon | reverse complement strand
ATGCTGACACCAGCGGAATTCCAATTACAACTAACAATGCTGACGACCAATGGTACATTACAGTGATTTGATTTCCATCTGAATCATTACCAAGTGGGATATGAGTAATAATCGTCATTAACAATCCAACAGATGTTCCGGTTAATGCACCTGCCAGGAAAATGGTTTTCCAATTCATGTTGATCACTAATGCCTCTGAACAAGCGGACTCCTGTGAAGAATATGGTCATTCCGTACTCGCACCGGGGTCCGCAGCGGGGTCCGAATCCACAAGGGTTCAGGATCACAAGCGCCGCGACAAGAACAATAACGATTCAACGCTTAGGAGAATCGTGAGTTCAGATGAAGACTCCCGCACTGTGGTAATCCGCAGTGCAGGCGGCAAAGAGTTGTCAATAGAAGAAGATGTTTCTCCTGAATCAGAGGAGAAGACGGGGACGAAGATAATCAATTTGTACGTGATTCTCACCGCTGTAGCAGGGGCTGTCATCGCCCTCGGCAGGCTGGGGACTGGATTCTGATCAATCGTGGTTGACTCACAAGGGTCCAGACCCCGAGCCTCAAATGGGCCACGATGTTCTAACGGGTGAATTCTCGTTAGTTTCCATACACAGCGTATTCTTGCGAGCAAATGACGCATGACCAATCGTGCCAGTCATGCTCCACCCAATGTTCGCCACACACCCAGTCACCGTCACACCAATTCTGTGCTTCACATTTGAATTGGGCTTCATTTGAGCAACCTTCTCCAGTCAATTTCATTGGGTCACCCATCTCTCTCTGTTTATGTTGACAATACTTAGGCCGTAACATAGTCGTTTTTCCACTGCCCCCGCGGTGATCACACTCGACTTCGATGTCAATTCCACCCGGATAATTTGGTATCGGCCTAAATTCCTTCTTTGTCGTACCTCTACCATCACAATGAATACAATTTACGGTTACCTCGGCCGAATCATCTTTTTCACTCATCAGAATCCCCCTCAAATAGTTCTGGAAATTGTCTCTTATATTCAAGATATTTATTAATTGACCTTTGTTTTAATTGATGGGGAGTCCCTTTTATTTGGACCCAATCTAGAGGCCAGTTTCTACCACATTTAGGACAATGAACAACTTTTTCACCATCTACAATAATAATTTCAGTCTTGACAATGTAATCGTTTTCATCATCATAACAACCTTCCCAACAATATTCATATCTTTCACTCATCTCAAACCTCTCCTTCAACGTCCTTCAACGGATCTTCATACTTCCAGGCGGTACAACATCTGGCACAATAATCATGGCTCTCATCATACATGATGATGGGAATCTTCATGATGACATCACCGGTTTCTTCATCCTTGCATCCATTCCAGCACTCGGTCCTTTTCCCACTCAATGATCTCGGCACCTTCCTGTCGGAAATGGTAGTCTCCCTGATATCCCCTGAACCGACTTCCTCGCAACATCTCTCACATCCCATTCCAGTCACAATATAATTGGTATCAATGTCTTTCCAATGCATGCTACAAACCCAACCTGAACCATCACAAAAATTACCTTCACATTCGAAAACGGCTTCATTCGAGCACCCCTCGTATTCACAAGACCTTGAGTTGGGATTGGTCGTCATCCCTTGTTCTTTGCAATCATCTTCGCCGTCGATCCAGATATCACCCCAATCCCAATAGGTATAATGATAATGCATGCTACAAACCCAACCTGAACCATCACAAAAATTACCTTCACATTCGAAAACAGCTTCTTTCGAGCATCCCTTGTGTTCACAAGGCCTTGAGTTGGGCTTGGTCGTCATCCCTTGTTCTTTGCAATCATCTTCGCCGTCGGCCCAGATATCACTCCAATCCCAATCCTCCATCGTCATTCTTTCACCTCTTTCCCTTATGCCAGCCAACCTCTGTCCTTCGCGCTCGGTTTGGATTTCCCATAGAACCAACCCCAATAGTTGTGAAAAAAAATCCCGTAATTTTTCCTGTCATACATGTAATAAATTCCATATTCTGCATTAATTTGCTTTTCCATTTCCCTGAATCTAATGCAATGGTCACCTGTATGCATCCCATGGTGGTGATGAAAATAATGATGAATGAATTCATGAATGATAATATGTATTTTTACTACAACCTGCCATCTATGGTCAATTCTAATGGGAGTATTTCTATCTCTTCCAGAAATCCTACAACTTTCTCCATCAAAGGCGATATATCTGCCCGATTTATCTTCCTCATCTTCAGGCCAAAATGCACAAGCAGCAACTCCTTTTCCTGCGAACCAGGATATCCATTGTTTGGATCTGACGATCACTTTGATTGACAGAACTTCGTATTCCGCGCACATCGCATCGATGAATCTCTGCACTTCTGAGCACGAATCCACCTTGGGCCAGGAACTATGTATTGGCATCTTGAAAAAATTGATTACCGCCCTTATCACCTATACCACCACATTAATTTTGCCGCCATTAGGGGTCTGTGGGTAGGCCAGTATTTATACTTTTTGGTAAAATTAAATAACAATTTGGATTTATTAATATACTAATGCACACGATTTTCAAGAAAAACAATAATTTCATTCAATCTAGACCTATTATCATATATTGTCGAACACCTTGGCTTTGACCAACTAGTTCCGGATGCGCAAGCGTCTGCCAATGTCAGTGTTGAT
>JAPOGE010000150.1 GCA_028283345.1 Candidatus Poseidoniales archaeon | reverse complement strand
TTGGACCCATCTCGACGGGAAGCACAAGGAGGACGGTTGGGACATGGTGACCCCCGACGGTTCACGGGTCACGATCCGCTTCGATGTCATGTCTGAGGAGACGGGCATGCACTTCCTCGAACTGGAACAGCGGGCTGACCGGGGGAGCCGATGGCAGGCCTCCGGATTCGGGCTGGCGCGCAAGCAGGCGCACTACTGGGTGATGGCGAACTCGCAGTCCGTCTACGTGGCGCCGACCAAGGCGTTGTGGCGGGCGGTGAAGAAGTCCCGGGCGGACGAGAAGCACTCTCGCCGGGATATCGAGGACAAGGACAAGCGCATGTATTCCAGGGGGCAGATCATTCCGCTCGAGACCTTGGAATCTGTCTGCATCGTCGTCTGCGGTATGCCAGACTGACTCAGAGGCTACCCTCTGATTCGTACTACTTGAATCAGCGCGTTTTCCTTCTATTTCAAGGGATATCACGTGGATTCAATGGGCCTAGCAATGATTAGGGTTCAAATACATCCAGAATTTCGCCACATCGATTTGAGCAGATAATGCTCGGCTTGGTGAATATATGCTGGAAGGTACACTGGTAGAGTGGGAACAATGGTTTCAACAGAATCGTTCCGAAGAATTCACTATCGCCTCCTCCATCGAAAAAGAATTGCCTTCTGAACAGACCCTCATTCGATTGTGGACTACTGCGGATGGGAAAGCGCCAAAGGATGCCAATCATTTGCATGGTGCTGTATGGGAAAGCAAAGGTGCGCGAAGACCAAGAAATAATCTGTTGGTATTGTATGCGAAATGCCCCCCATTGATATTGACGCTACCTGAACTGTTGCCGATGGTGAATAAAGGTAGGATGCCAAATCCCCTTACCCCTACATCCAAGACTAGAAAATTGAAGGCGCCTTTTCGTTGGAGATGCAGGATCTGTGCTGAAGAAGGAGAAACGGAAACCTCCCTTCGTCATTGTGGAATGCGTGTACGGCAATTGGCTCCAGTTACAGAGGGAACTGCAAAATGGTTCACATCTTTTCTTGAAAATGTCACATGGAAATTTGTAGATTCGAGCGAATTAAGGATTCCCCCTCACGGTATTGTAATGGATGAGGAAGCCTTGGCATTAGCCAATACTGCCGGGAAAGAAATGGAAAATCATTTGAATGGTATTGCACCATTGCTTCCGTCACATTTTGAGTTATTCGATAAGAGAACGGATCACCTCAGAGTTTCCGACTTAAAGAAAAAGAAAAAGTTTGTTGAAGCAATAAAAAAAGCCACATCGATTTCACAAAAATTGCCACCTCTGTTGAAAACGGCTCCAACTTCAAGTGTCATTGAATTGGGTCATGTTTTCGACGAATACCTGACCACAACATTTGCAACACTGGACTCAAAACTATGGCGGAGAGCGGATGTTGTCAACTTCTTCTGCGAAGAACTTGATTTGCAAGTTAGTGGCACTCCAGATCTTTTCATCAAGGACATTCCGGTGGAAACGAAAACCACAGGGAATTTATCTCACAAAAGAAAAAAGGCGGTGAAGGTAAATTGGGTGAATTACCACGGTCAACTTGCTCTCTATTCTAGGGCCTGTTCCCGTGATTGGATGTTCTTGTTATTGATATCTAGAAACACCGGTGAATTCTCAGTCATTCCTTTCAACGCAAAGGAAAAAATGCAGAGTCTCAGAAATAATTGGGTAACCTGGTCCGAAGATGAAGAACTCATGAAAATGGTTGAGGAATACAACAAGTCAATTGCGGAAGAAGAGTAATCATTACTCTTGATTCACAGAGCTGCAAAGTGACTATTCAGAATGGTCAATCGGTCTTGCAAGCATTGTGACATCTGCTCTGACAGTTATGCCAACATTTCTTCATATCATCATCCAATTGTGTATCGGGATTTCCGACGTATGGGGTGCCATACTCATCTTCCCACAATCTTGAGGTATTCATGAATGTCTGTTCAAGTTGTGGCAACTCCTCTGGAATTGCACCAAAACCACCATCATGATCGAGGATTTTCCCCATCAGTGTAATGCAGTCTCTGTGATAAGCAACTGGACTGAGCATGTGGAGATGCCAAATCTCGTCAATGTCTCTGGTCGGTGCTATCGATTTCTCAGGGTGTTTTGCTGCCAAAAGGAAGAATTTCTCGTAACGTTGTACGGCGTCATCTATCATCTGCTCAGTCCAATCTTCGGGGATGTTTTCGGAACGCTCGGCTCTATCTCGAAGGTCAACAGTGACTACTTGTGCCATGTAGCGACATAAATAAATGAGGATATAATTATTGCGAAGCAATGGCGATTGATGAAATATTGGCAGATTTGGATTTTCAAGGATGGAGTCAATTTTCAAATCAAGATTTCGACATCGAGGAAGTGATGAAACACCTTGGCTTCATTATCATGGAAAATGATGTGTTGATAGAACGACAGAGTCCCGCTTTGGTAACATCTGCCGAAGGTTTGCCCCCTCACACTGATCATCATTTGTCCCATTACATATTGTGGCACTGCTTAGTTCAGGATTCACAGGGTGGGCATTCGATTATGGTTGATGGTTTACGCATTTTTTGTTCAATGCCTCATGATATCCAAGAACTTCTTCGCAGCATTCATCTAAAGGAGCATTCTGTTTTCAAGGGTGATGTTGGATATCATCCTCTAATTAATGAAACACCTATGGGTGACAGAATTTATTAT
>JAPOGE010000014.1 GCA_028283345.1 Candidatus Poseidoniales archaeon | reverse complement strand
ATATCGTCTCGGTGACCGCTGACTTAGGACCGCTGGGCAAGGGGACTCTGATTCTCAATGACGTCGGCCTGTCGGGAGATAATGCCATTCACGATGATGAGTGGACCGGCGAATTCACTTACATTGGGATTCTTCATGGCCAGGTCAGCGTCAATGTAACGGTCATCGATGCCTTTGCCGCCGAGGTTACAGCGGCGGTCAACATCACGATTTTCAATCAGGCACCGCGGCTGGTCGAGTTTGAATTCACCCCTATTCAAGTGGTTAGAGGTGATGCGATAATCGTTAATGCCGAGGTGGTCGACGGTAACGGCGTCGCCGGAGTGGCAATAGATTTGCGCGACCAGGGTGGCGAATTGGTCGAACTCAGCCAAGCGGTGACCGGCGCCGATTGGAGCGGAATGGTAGAGATCCCTCACTCCATGTCGCCTGGAGAGCATGAACTGCGAATCAGGATGTTGGATGATGACGGAGCGATGGCGACGGTAATCGAGATGCAGTCTTTGAATGTACACAAGAGCACCGGTCAGGAAACTCGACCCGACGATGTCATCCCACCGCTACTTGTCTTGAATGAAGGACCATTATTCGTTCTCGTTTCAGTCGATAAGTCTCCGCTGATCCGACCAAATATAGGCGGCGATGAAGTGAAGATTACCGCCACCATCTCCGACCCGGACGGAATCTCGACCACGGCCATCAAACTCGGCGACCTCTCTCCGCCGGGAATGCAAGACACTTGGCTGATGATGAATGATGATGGACAAGATGGCGACGAGAACGCCAATGATGGTGTATGGACCTATGTGTTTGAAACCCGTAGTGGCATGCCGCTGGGAACCTTTGCCATGACCCTGCGAGCGACCGATATATTTGGTGCGTGGACCGAGGACGACAGTCTGGCCCTTCAGGTCATCGAGGATGAGAGAATAGACCCCGGTGAAAATCCGGCCTCGGTCTTCTCCAGTTCGGCCGTGGTCTTCGGTCTGGTCGGGATCCTCGTCCTGGCGGCAATCATCGTGGTCACCGTAATAATCACAAGGACCAAGCAGGAAGGCGGTATGAAGTGGGATGAAAACGATGCCTTTGGCAACAATTAGGTACATCAGAAAGCAATAAGGTCCCGAATAACGGGAGCCCCCTCAGCCCAAAAGAAGCGATGATTTCAGCAGTGGCATCAAGATCCAATATTATGCAACATGGTTCCGAATTGCGGCACGTGCTCAACCTTTCCCAGAAGCGCCTCAGCACCCTGTGATACGAACGAACCGCTTAGATTCGCTGCCAAAAAGGCGGCATGGTGTAGTGAATCCCGAGGTGCTTCTTTCACCACCAAAGGGTGCCAGGGTAGAGTGATGCCTACGGCGTTTCTTGGCTATTCTTGAGTGCGCGTGCCGAGAGTTGAACTCGGGTTCCGGCGTTGGCAACGCCGGGTGATAACCACTACACTACACGCGCTTGGGAAACCGCCGATTGCCTCTGCATATAAACCGTTGTCGGCAACAAAACCACAGCCAATGAGGGGTGATTTAGCCAACCTTCATTTGGCGGTAAGCACACCCCCCCGCGAGGGCGAAGGATGCCAGACCCCAGAGATATTTTCATCGGCAGTAAGCCGCTTCACAGTTATGTGAATGCGGTCAGGACCTCCATGTCCGAAGGGGAGAGGGTGATACGTCTGGTCGCCAGAGGGAGGAATATCACCATGGCTGTCGATGTGGCTGAGGTGTGTCGGAGGCGTGCCGGGATAATCGCCGGAAAACTTCCCGAAGACATAGATGTCACAGATGTTGAACTGGCGACCGAGGAATTGCCCAGAGACGACGGTGGCACCCGCAATGTCAGCGTGATAAAAATCATCATGGAAGGCCATGCTGATATGCTAGGTGAAGAGGAATAATCACTTGCCAGTCGAGGCAAGTTTTCGCACATTCCTTTCGATTTCATCTCGGGTTTTCCGATAGACTGCAAGTGACTGGCCGACCGGGTCGGCTAATTCCCAATCTCCGTCGAGGGGAATATTCGGGCAATAGACACCGCAACCCATGCTGAATATCAAATCGAAATCCCCAGGGGAGAAATCATCGACAAGACTCGGTGTCTGTTGTGATATATCGACTCCGACCTCGGCCATCACCACCACAGCATTGCCTGCAACACCGGTGGCCGGATGGGTTCCCGCACTGGCACAATCAAGACCCAGGTGGCGGGCCCAACCCTCGGCCATCTGGCTGCGACAAGAGTTGCCGATACAGACGAATAGTACTCGCATGATACATTGTGGGAGATGACCATCTATGAAGTATTAATTTCAACTCGCCAGACTTGCTTGGCCGGAGGGTAAGAACTTCTGAGTCGCAGAGCGACGATGAAGTGCGAAGTACAGTAAGAAGCAATATTCCTGAGGTACGAGACCCGATATACGCGTTTCAATGCAAAGGGCTCGTGTCGGAAGACATACGTACTGAATTCTACTGTCAGGTAGCCGAACTTGCATGACCGGAATCGCTCGTGACGCAATTCCAGACCACCATCTTCCTACTGAATACACGGCCTCGAGTTTCGCGCTAGTGATTCCTCTCGGGCGACATACGTACTGTCTGGTCGCCCTCGCATCTTAGCCTTGAAGTAGGTTCACGTTGTTTATTGTTGTTGCAGCGGATCCTTCCGCCGCCGAGAGTTCCGCTGTGGGGCGTTCAGTCACCCCCTATCACTGCTCTCGGCGGCACCAGAGCAACAAGGTTCAGCGCTACTTTTTCCGCTAATGGCGAATGCAGATATTCAAAGCATTACATAGCAGTCCATACCGTGACCCGATGTGGGTGTATTCAACCGCGACCAACCCTGGACCGGCCTGGGCGTTGTGCTGTTCTTCTTCGCCCTAGATTTCGTCCTCCACATCGTCTTCGCGGCGCAGGGCTGGGATTTTCTGTTTCGTCTCATCGCCATCGAAATAGCCATCATCATCCACGCCTTTGGTCCTCTGGCGGTACTCATCGGCGGTCAACGCAATCCTGATGACCGGGTGCGGGCGATGAAGTATGGTCTGGTGCTGGCGCTACCCCTGACGATTGGTTATTGGTGGGCGGTCAACGGAATGGCTTGGGCGAATTGGCTGGTAGCAACCATTCTCATTCCGCTCGCGGTGCACACCGCTCTGTGGAATCGACATTCGTGGCTCGCGAATCTGTTTTTCGCTGAAAAGGGTTGAAAGCCCACATGATGCACGAGTTACCAAGAGGGAGTAAATGTCCGACTCACCAATCAGCCACCACGACCCTTCCAAGGAAGGAAACACGGGCCCGGAAAAATCCGCAGATGCACCCCTGAGTGACGCCGGCGAGTCCGGTACGCCTGCCTCGGCCGAACAACAGCAGCAGATGGAGAAAGCCTACGCACAGATGAAGCGAAAGATGACGATGGAGGAGATGGGGGCGAAAATCAAACACAAGATCATGGTCTTATCCGGGAAAGGCGGAGTCGGTAAGTCGACCGTAGCTATCGGTCTGGCCCTGTCGCTAGCCGCCCAGGGCCATCAGGTCGGACTTCTCGATCTCGATATCACCGGGCCAAACGTACCCAAGATGTTGGGATTGGGTGGGCACCGACTTCACGTCGAGGAAGGGCGGATTTATCCGGCGATTGGGCACAGTGGCGTGAAGGTCATCTCGATGGCCTTTCTGCTCGAGGATGAGGATACCCCGGTGGTCTGGCGTGGGCCAATCAAATTGGGTGCGATTCAGCAATTCCTCGGTGATGTCGAGTGGGGAGAACTGGATTATCTGGTAATCGATTTCCCCCCCGGAACCAGCGACGAGCCACTTACAGTGGTGCAGAGCCTACCCGATATCGATGGCATGGTCATCGTCACCACTCCCCAAGATGTCGCCCTTCTCGATAGCCGCAAATCCATCGGCTTTGCCACTTCCCTGAAAGTCCCGGTACTCGGCGTGGTCGAGAATATGAGCGGTTATACGATTCGTGGTACCGCCGAGCCGAATGCTGAGATGAAGATTGAAGCACCCGGGGGCGGCAAGGTCGATGTCGTCGCCGATGCCGAGGGCAACTGGTCGACCACACTGGAGATTTTCAAAGCAGGAGGTGGCCAAGCCACCGCCGAGGATATGGGAGTGCCTTTCCTTGGGCGTCTGCCGTTCGACCCCGGGGTTGTTAGAGGTGGCGATGATGGGGTGCACCGAATCGTTTCCGACCCACAGGGTGAATCGGCGGTTGCTTTTGCCAAGGTGGTCGAGCAACTTAATGACAATATCGCCGCGGCCAAACACTCGGGCGGGCTTGAAATCATCTGAGATGATGCGTTATGAATGCTCATATCGACTCAGCGGTTGAGCAGAATAGACAACGTCTGTTGATGATTTGGCTGGTTCTATCGAGTTTTGGCATAATGTTTGCTGTCCTCTCATGGTTGCAGGAAGGCAAAATCCTGCCCCCGGCTGAAGAACTTGGATTCTTGAAAGGAGTAATGGCACTGTTCTCCGGTCTGGTGTTGTATTTCTTCTTGGCAAGAAAAAATCCCCGGGGGGCCTAACGATGAGTGAGATGCCGGAATTACGGCGCTTGGAGCGTGGTGATTCAGCGATGGAACTCACCTGGTCGGATGGCACCGAGAATTCCGTTGATTACCGCACCCTGCGCTATTGGTGCCCATGTGCCAAGTGCGGGCCACGCCGCGATTCTACAGATTCAGCTGAATTATTGCAGGGTGAGGTCGCCGCCTACCCACAGGAGATGCCGACCGTGAAACCGGTCGGTGGTTATGCACTACACTTTGAGTGGACCAACGGCTGCTCGTCGGGAATATATCGCTTTGAGCGTTTGTGGTCGATTACCAATGCCCTCGACCCCGACGATGGCAAGCCATATACCCATGGCGCATGGTGATTTTTTCCGATTTTTAGCGAAGATGACTTCAACACACGGCACTGCCGGTGGTTTGGGGGAGCCGATGGCTGCGAGTGTATACATCACCTGGTTGGCCTCAGCGCTGGCGTTGGGGGTTCTGCTGATGCCGGTGTTCAAACCGAAGTGGCAGAAGGTGAATCTACGCGGCTTCATCGACATGTTTCGCCGCTACTGGGCGCATATCGGTCTGGTATTTTCGATATATATGTGGAAGGACATTCTCGACCGGCTCGACCGATTGATAATGGCCAATACCCAATTCGAGTTCACCCCGTGGTTATATGCTATCGAAGGTGATATGGTTTTGTGGTTACAACAATTCTTCTACAACGATATCCTCACCGTGGCGCTGACCCATTTCTATGTCGCCGGTTACATGTTGGTATGTTACGTGTCAGTCCTCTATTTCTGTTATTTCGATGACCGCTATATCGCCGACCGGGTCTGTTTGACGATTTTCTTCGTATACGCTCTGGCGATCCCTTTCTTCCTGTTCCTCAATGTTCGCGTCACCGGAGACCATATTCCGGCGATGGAAACCCTGGCCTACAATTTGACCCCGGAAATCAATGACTGGTTCACCCGCATCGACCCCTTCACCAATGGCATGCCCAGTCTTCACATCGGCATTCCCTTCGCGGTCTGGCTCTGCCTGATCAAATGGGATGAGGATAAGCGTTGGCGCAATTATACCAATTTTCTCGCCGCTTACATCGCCTTGACGGCATTTGCAGTGGTCTATCTGGGAATACACTGGTTCTCCGACATCATCGGCGGGATGCTCATTGCTCTACTGGCAGTGCAGGTTTCCGAGCGTAGCCAAGGGTTGTGGAAAGTGCTCGATGAGCGCACCTTCAATGCCAGATTAGTCACCGTCTTGACTTCCCGAGAGCGAACTTTGAGTTGGGCGAAGTCACGCTCCAAGCGGGCTTGGACAGCGCTCAAATCGCCGACCAGCCGCGAAACCGGCTTGGCGATAACCATGGTTATTGTTTTGACCGCCGGTGTCATCGTCTGGGATATCACCCATCGTGACCTGCCGGCAACCGGGGTCGAGTCGCCGGTCGAAGCCACCGCCGCCGACGGATGGCTGGTAAGCCTCGACAATAGTAGCGAGGGGTGGAGGGTAGTGGTCATCGACCTTTCCAACCCGCGTCAGGAAATAGAGTTGGAGCATCAGGAACTCGACCGTGATTCTACATTTGACACCGGTTGGGATATGCTGGCAATAGCCAATAATACCACCGCTCATGTGTATAATTTAGCCGAAAGCGAAGCCGATCCGTGGATTCTCAACGTCTCCTATCCAAGTGAAATCCATCTCGCAGAATGGCCCGGTCATGGCATTGTATTGCTGGTGGTAGAAGATGGAGAGATTCGCGGCATCACCCTCGATGGTGATGCTGTAGTGGTTCCGGAACCACCTACTCCGACGGCCTTAATCACCACTATGGCGGTACACGATAACCGCTTGGCCCTGGTCTATGATGACCAGCCTGCAACGGTGCGACTCGGTTGGGTCGGCTTGGTAAGTGTTTCCAACCAACCTCTGTCATTCTATGCCACCGCGGAGGAAAACGCTATTCTTGAATCATGGGGGCAGGTGGTCGACGAGGCCAATGCGACGATAGTCCAACTCGACCTCGACTATGATTGGTTGGTGGCGGCTGTCAATGTTACCGCGGTCGATAGGCTGGTCATCGTCGATATGAAGCGTGGCGAAAGTTGGTTGATAAGCGATGCAAAATTTCCCGCTCACGATCCTGCTGTGGGACATGGCATCGTTGTCTGGGCAAGCCAATGGAACCTCAATCCGAGCGAGCCCAAGGCAGATTATCTCGACCATGAGATATGGTATCTCGATGTCGAAAACGGCGCCGTCAAACCCGAACATCTGACCGATGATAACCTCGAGCAGAGACAACCGAGTGTGCTTGAGAACCACTTCATCTGGATAACCACCGATGCCGATGGGAATTCAATGACTACCATTCATTCGCGCCAAGTCGAACTCGAACCATATTCTTCCCGAGCCTTGCAATTGGCGGTCATCAGCACCACTGTCCTGACCGCCATATTCGCATGGCAGAAAATGAAAGAGAACCCCACCTCTGAGTCGACCTCAAGACCGACCGTAGAAGAGGAATAAAACCGTATGGCTGAGCCTGTATTCAATCCGCAGCGGCCATTCACTTCACTTTGGAATATCCAGCATTCGCTGAAGTGCCAGATCAGCGGACTCTGAGACCTTCGTTGGCACCTTGATATGGTTGGGGACTTCACCCTCGATTATCCGTTCCAATACATCGAGAAGGTAGATTGGGTGAATCATGTACATTGTTGAGCAGGGACAGACCAGTGGGTCGAGGCAGATGACCTGCTTGGTGGGATATTGCCCATCGAGTCGCTTGACCATGTTGATTTCGGTACCGACGCCGATTACAACCCCATCGTCTTGTTGTGCCACATAGTTGCGAATGAATTCGGTTGAACCGACCGCATCGCTGGCCTCGACCACCTCGCGCTGGCATTCGGGATGGACGACAATCTTGCATTCGGGATAATCTAGTCTCATCCCCTTGATCTGCTCGACGCTGAAGCGACGATGGACGCTGCAATAGCCGTGCCATAAGACAATTCTTGCACCCTCCAGGACCTCCCAATCAGGGCTGACACCAGGTTGCCATACCGCCATTTCCGCCTCCGACAGCCCCATCGCCAAGCCGGTGTTTCGCCCGAGATGTTGGTCGGGGAAGAATAGCACCTTGCCATCCTTGCCAGCCCTTTCAAAAGCCCAGGATAGGACTCCGGCGGCATTGCTGGAGGTACAGACAACCCCCCCGTGGTCGCCGACGAAGGCCTTCAGTTCGGCACTGGAATTCATGTAGGTCACCGGGACGAGGAAGGATTCTCCATCCCCTGCTGGAGCTGTTGCCACCTCTCGGTCAGCCGGGTCACCCAGATCGAGGTTTGCCAGCATCTCATCCCAACATTGTTGCACATCGGGGACATTTGCCATGTCGGCCATACTACATCCGGCTCGAATATTGGGTAAGACCACCTTTTGCTCATCGCTGGTCAGGATATCAGCGCTTTCAGCCATGAAGTGAACGCCACAGAAGACGATGAATTCGGCCGAGGATTCGGCCGCCTGCTTGGAGAGTAGAAAGGAATCACCGAGCAGGTCGGCATGGGCGACTATCGAATCACGTTGATAATGATGCCCTAGAATCAGTAATTTATCGCCTAGGGTCTTTTTTGCGGCGGCGATGCACTCGGTGATTTCCGCATCGCTCAAATCGGCGGCACGGGCGCGCGGGTCAATCTCGCAGAGCGGTAGAGAAATCGCCATATTGCACCCTCTTAGGCTCACGCCCGATATTTCGTGCGTCACCACCGCTTTGAAGTCATCTGTAATGGGGGCGTATGGTGGGAGTGCGATGCAGGCTTGGGTTAGCGAGAGAATAATCCACGTTGGCGCTGAGGCCGAGGTTGGTCTCGGTACCTATCTCGGTCAGCCAGCCATCGCCAAAATCCGCCGACCACGTGGCTGGAGACACCCGGAATTGGATGCTCGCCTGACCCGTCGCAGAATGATGGCCGAGGCCAGACTATTGACTAAATTGGCGCGAGCCGGATTGCCGGTGCCATTGATTCAGGATTTCGACATCGCTGCCAGCCGATTGATAATGACGTTACTTCCCGGCCGGCCGCTGATCGAGCACCTGCGAGATTCCAACTCCGTCCAATCGGCTGAGTCGGTGCTGGTAGAGAGCGGGGAACTCGTACGCCGGTTACATCGACAAGGGATAACTCACGGCGACCTATCGACCAATAATATCCTCTATTGTCACCAGCAGGGGGCTTCGCTGATTGATTTCGGCTTGTCAAGAATTACCGAGGAAGTCGAGGATTTCGGCATCGACCTGCACGTGATGCATGAAATCCTCGGAGCCAGTCATCCCGACCATGGCCAAGCTATGGAGTGGATAATCAAGGGCTACCTTTCCGTCGATGGCGAACATGGCCCCCCCCCCTTCGCAGGAGGTGGACCATTACCCTCCGCCGAAGAAGTGGTCCTCCGGCTGAAGGACATCATGACCAGAGTACGTTATCATGGCTAAGCCGAATACCGCGAATTGCCACCAAGAATTGCTACGACATTGGCCTACGGGGGGGGGTTGTTTGGGTTGAATCCCTTTACGAAAGAAGTCTATCGACTCCAAGCCAAGACAACAGGGCGAGAACAGGGCCACCGATTGAAGTGGCCAAGACATATCCTGCCAGGGCTGCCCATTCCTCATTCTGGTACAATCGAATCGAGTCGACCGAATAGGTCGAAAGGGTGGTGAAAGCACCGAGGATGCCGATACCTAAGAACAACATCACCTGCTCTGAGACCATTTCGTGTGATACCGCGGCACAGGCCAATCCCCCCAAGAGAATCGAGCCGACCAGATTGACACTCAGGGTCGTCCACGGAAATGGCTCACTGGGTAACCAATTCCCGACCATATATCGCAGTACTGCACCGAGAGCTCCCCCGGCGGCGACCAACAGCAGTGTCTTCGGCTCCATCGGTTGGGCCAATGCCGGCTCGTTCAAGACAGTGACCCTCCATAGAGGGGCTGATGGGCGAGGTTCAACCACTGTTGTTCCTGACCGGCAATCTCGGCAAGTTGGCTGAGGCGCAACAGATACTCGGACCGCTGGGATTTCGGGTCTCGCAATTTCTGATTGAAGGTCAAGCACCGGAGATTCTTGAGCCGCAAACAGACAGTTTGAAAGTGGTCGCTGGGGAGAAATTGCGTCAGGCACGGGAGATGCTATCTTCCCTCGGTCGTGGTGATGAGGCGGTCTTGGTCGAGGATTCCGGGCTGTTCATCGATTCCTTGGGTGGATTTCCCGGAGTATTTTCTTCATATGCATTGACGACCATCGGCAATTCGGGAATCTTGCGATTACTGCAAGGTATCGGTGACCGTCCACCCGATGCCGGGGCCAGTAACGAGCCATCAGGAATCGCCGCATATGGTGGTGGCCGCAGGGCGCATTTTCAGGCTGTGGCCGCACTATGGGATGGCCAACAAACATTTTTCGGTGTTGGTACATGCCCCGGTCGAATCGCCCTCGCTGCCACCGCAGGCAATGGGTTTGGGTATGACCCGATTTTCATTCCCGATGACCTTGACCAAGGGGGCCAGCCAGTTCGCAGTGGCGAGAGGGGCGTGTTATCGACCGAGGGGATTCCGTTCGGTGGGGTGGAACTGGCGGTCAAGCAGGAATTCAGCCATCGGCGGCGAGCCTTGGATGCACTAATTCTGGCTATCGGTGCACCGTCAGCATGAAAGCAAAGTATCGATTGGGCGATGAGGGTAGGACATGGATTTCAAGCGCTTCATGTTGGTGTTGGCCATCATCGCCACGCTAGGCTTCTACTTGATGCAAGCGAGCGAATTAGACGAGGGGGCGCAATGGGGAATCGTCGGCCTGCTCGTCGCCGAATTCATCATGCTGCTATTCATGCCAGGCAAAGAGCAGGGTCGGCAAGTTCGCCGTCGCTCTGGCTCAACCGCGGTCGCAACGTCGGCATCAGTTTCAGTTGAAGGAGGCTCTGAAGAGGACATCGAAGGTGGGTCCGACCTTCCTGAGTTGGTCACCGAAGAGTCTCTGGATGGGGCAACCTTGAAAGAGCGGAAAATGGCCAAACTCAAGGCCAAGGAAAGAGCAACTACCACTACTGCTGCCGAAGCCGCTGCCGAAGCCGAAGATGACGACGACGACGAATTGCCAGTGGTCGAAGTCGAGGTCGAGAACTACCATGTCGCCGAAGAATTTGTCGTCGAAGTCAGTGCGCAATCGATTGAGGATGCCGACATCGAGGATACGGTTGAAGAGCGCCGCGCCCGCCATGCCAAGATTCGTGCCAGAATCATCGACCGTCGTCGCTCGCAGATGGCCGAAATCCGTGCCTCTACCGCGAAGATGTGGGAACAGCAGGATGGCGGAGAAGACCTGCTGAAAGTTCTGAGCCAGCCCGACCACGGACTGGTGATGCTCGAAGAGCCCAAGTCGGTCGAGCCCGGTCATCCCTACGGCTCGACCTTCGTTCGTATCGACGAATCCAGAATTCTACGATTGCGCTTGCCACTCGATTCAGGCTTTGCTTCCGTTGATGACGGTGATGACCTCCCACCGCCACCGGGCTTACCAGCCCTTGGTGACCTGCCACCGCCGGCTGGGTTATCGGCCCTTGGTGACCTGCCACCGCCGGCTGGGTTATCGGCCCTTGGTGACCTGCCACCGCCGGCTGGGCTATCGGCCCTTGGTGACCTTCCGCCCCCTCCAGATCTGCCCGATCTGGCTGGAGATGGGGGCTCACTTCCACCTCCGCCGCCGCCATCATCGGCGCAATCTGCCTTGGCTGACCTCAAGGCCGAGATCGGTGACTGAGATATCATCCAGAGCCTGAATTCAGGCTATTTTCCGACCCATTCGGCTTCGGTTCGTTCCAGGAAAGCCTTGACACCGATTTCCTTGTCTTCACTGTCGAATAGTCCGGCGAAGGCGATGGCTTCTTCCTCAAGACCTTGGCGCATCGGTTTTTCTATTGCGGCGCGCACACAGGCCTTGGCCACTTTGAGGGCGTGGGGAGATTTACCCGCGATATTCCTGGCAAGTTCGAGGGTTTTCTGTTCGAGTTCATCGACTTCGCACAGGTGGTTCAACAGCCCCATTTCCAATGCGGTTGAGGCGTCGACCATCTCGCCACCCAGAATCATCTCCATCGCTCTGCCATAGCCGACCAAGCGCGGCAGTCGTTGCGTCCCGCCGCCGCCAGGGATGAGTCCGAGGTTTATTTCCGGAGTGCCGAATTTCGCTCGCTCACTGCCCATCCTGATATCACAGGACATGGCAACTTCACAGCCGCCACCGAGGGCGAAGCCATCGACCATGGCGATGGTCGGTTTTTCCAGGTGCCAAATCGCCTCCCACGCGTTGCTCTTGAAGCGTTGGCGAATGGTGTTGCCATCGATGCCGACAAATTCACTGATGTCGGCACCGGCTATGAATGCATTCGGCTTCGCCCGCTCACCCTCTGCGGGTGGGTTTGGCGGCGCTCCGGCGAATACTATTACTCGAACATCATCATCGTCAGTCGCCCATCTACAAGCCTCTTTCAAGGCCTGTGAAACCTCGGAATTCAGTGCATTGAGTTTGTCTGGGCGAGCGATAGTCACTATGGCCACCACGCCCTTGCCGGGATTTTCGGCATCGACGGGAATCTCCTCGCACGATACAACATCTGATTGTGGGGGCTTGCTCATGGTAGGGGGAAGGAGCCTCGCTAAATGACGATTGGCTCTACAAAATCAGGTGTATGGCCTTCGTGACCTACATAAGAGCCGTTTGCTTCGGCCACCCGCACAGGGTGTGGATATGGCTGTAACAGAAAACAGGAACCACCCTTCAGAGCCTTTGGTGATAGCCGAGGATCTGGCCAAACGGTTCGGGGATTTTATCGCTTTACACCCGTTGAACGTGCGCGTATATGCGGGTGAATTCTTTGGAGTCTTCGGCCCCAACGGGGCCGGGAAATCGACCTTCATCAAATTACTCACAGGACAGTTGAAGCCATCACTCGGCCGGGTCGAGGTTTTGGGAATCGATGCCGAAACCGAGTCGCAACGCCTGAAGGCGAACATCGGCATCGTTCCTGAATCGGAATCACCGCCATCATACCTGACGCCAGCCGAATTCCTCGAATTCGTCTGCACCCTGCGCGGTATTTCCGACATCAACGAAAAAGTCGAGTATTGGATAAGCTGGTTCGGACTTCAAGAGAAGCGCAACACGATGTGTCGAGACCTGTCCAAAGGTCAGCGCCAGAAAGTGATGCTGGCCAGCGCTTTCATCCACGAGCCGAAATTGTATTTCCTCGACGAGCCTTTTGCCAACCTCGACCCGATCTACCAACGCAAGTGTCGCGAATTGTTGTTGAATCACGTCGCTGAAGGGGGAACAATCTTCCTTTGTAGTCACATTCTTGAAGTCGCAGAAAGGCTCTGTACCAGGATTGCGGTAATCGACCGCGGCAAGGTATTGGCGGCTGGTACCATCGCTGATTTGAAGGAACATGAGAGTGAAACTCTTGAAGATGTTTTCATCCGATTGGTCGGACATACAATCGCTGAGGCCGAAGGGGTTGGCGATGGTTTGATCGAGGAGGAATAGTCCTTGCAGAGTACCATCTCCAGCATCGATTGGGATGAATATATCCCGCGTTCATCTTCGAGTAGGTTATCGACTGGTGGTAATCATCGACTCTACTCGGTCCCGAGCATGGTTGAATCATTTGGTACGACTTACAAAATGATGTTTCGCGAGGAATGGCGACAAAATGTCGACTTCGCCAAAAAGCGCCATATTCTCCTTTTTCCCGCTCTCCTCGCGGTCGTCACCATGGTCGCCTCAATCGGCCTGCGCTATCTGGTCGGTCAAGGGGTCGAGAGCGACGCGTTACTGGTCGATGAGTATCGCCGCGCCTTTACCTGGCAGGAGATGCGTTTTGCGCTCCATTTTCCGCTGTTCATGTTCAGTCTGGGGATGGGTTCGTTCGCTTTCCTCGGCCGGGTCCTGGTCAGTCAGCGCTCCTCGGGCAATAACTACCTGTTGGCCGCACCGGCGCTGCAGCCACTTAAGCAGTCGACGAATTATTTCGCCTATTACCTCAAAGAGGTCACCTTCTATGTGATGCTGGTGTTATTGCCGGTTGTCTGTGGCATGGCTCTAGGCATAATTCTCGGTGATTTCATCGATCTTCCAACCCCTCTGGAGTGGAGTAGCCTGCCGCTGATAAGCGCGGCGATGGTGATTACTCTAGCCCAAGGATTGGCTCTGTCCTTCCTCGGTTCGGCGCTGTGGACGAGGGGGGGGATGTGGGGTAAAACCATTCCTTTAGTGGTGATTATAATGGCTACTTTGTTCGCCTTGGGAATCCTGAAACTGGAGTGGTTGATAATCGGCCTCGCACTGCAGTCTTCGCATAATATTCTTTACCTGATTCTAGGGGTGATGGTCTCTCTCGGGATGGCCTTATTGGCGGCGAATTCAGTTGGAGAAGATTTTGAGCAGGCGGTCATCGAGCGCGAGGAATTATTTCGTCCGGTCTATGACCGCCTAGGTTTTCTTGGTAATGGCAGAATGCGTTTATTGGTTACAAAGGAAGTCGTTGATTTGCTTCGTAGTGGGACGATAAAGAAGATGATAGTATCATATTCCGTTCCACTGATAGTTCTACTCATGTTGGCATGGATGGTAGATTTTGCCGAGGCTCCGGTACCAGTCAATCTACTATCATATGCCCCATTCCTCGGATTTTTTGGGTTTAATTTCTATTCTTGGTTGACCGGTATTGATTCACCTGAGCACATGAATACCCTGCCTATGAGCGTGCCGGAATTGATTCGCGCCAAAGTGGTGACCTACTTCCTGACCACCACTTGGATTAGTATCATCTTCCTGATATTGATGGCCTGGAGCCTAGATTCATGGGGGGTTTTTCCAATCGCTCTGGTGGTGATGTTGGCAAATAGTGTCTACATCGTTTCGTTGACCGCATTCTTGATGGGCCTGCGACCGAATAAAGCGATTTTCGATGCGTCGATAATGATCTATTTCTGGATTGGCACAGTCATCCCGTTGCTTTTTCTATTCCTGTTATCCTTTACCCAGGGAGATACCGCCTTCTATGACAATATGGCCACGGCATTGATCGAGGAGGGCATAAATTCCAAGAACGTCGGTTTCGATGATGAGAAGGCGAAGCAGGGCTTCGGTGGGATTCTGGTGATATCATTCATGCTCTTGGTCGCCAGCGGTCTATTGCTGAAATTACTCAATCGGAAATGGGGATCGGCAGAGTTCTCAAATTGAACCGATTTTCGCGGTTTTCTGGCGAGGTTTGAAAATAGAGGGGTCGAGGCAGTGACATGGCAAAGGTTGTCGCCATCTGTGGCATGCCCGGTTCGGGTAAGGGTGTTTTTGGTCAGGTTGCCAAAGAACTCGGGCTGCCGGTTCGCTCTATGGGTGATATGATTCGCGCCGAGGTCGAGGCTCGTGAGTTGACCGGGGATCCGCACATTTTTGGTCGGATTGCCCAAGATTTGCGCGATGAATTTGGCGACGGGGTTCTCGCCGACCGACTCGCCCCTCTGATCGATGCTGAATTGGCACAGCATGATTTGATTATTATCGAAGGGATGCGGGGGGTTGCAGAACGAGAGATTTTCCTTGAACACTGGGGTGCTGATTTTTCTATTGTTGCGATTAATTCCCCGCCGGCGACAAGATTCGATAGAATCATCGTTCGCGGCCGGAGTGAAGATGGTGATCGAGCGAGTTTTGACGACCGCGACCGACGCGAGCGGCGATGGGGTTTACAGACCTTGATTAAACAAGCTGATTTCGTGGTCGAAAATTCCTCATCGCTCGAGTCATTTACGGAAAAATGCCGCCAATTCCTAGTCGAGTCATCCGCTTGATTACCATAATCTCGTAATTGGCGATTACTCGACAATGCTTCGCATAAGGTTATAGCAATTAGCACCTATATTCTGCCGTAGGCAGAGGAATGAAATGGCGAGGAAAAAACGCGGGTCATCCAAAGGCGGTTCCGGAAAGGGTAGAAGAAGGCGTCAGCAACGCGCTGAGTATGAAGAGTTGGATAAGTATCCAGTAATGCCGCCGCATGCCTTCGCCCGAATCGTGCGCGATTTACGGTCACTGAACATCATCTACCAGATTATTGAGCCACCGCTGACCAAGAAGGAAGAAGAAATTCGGCAGGAGATTTTTGATATCTTCGTCAAGAGCCTGACCGCGTCGATCAACGAAATCGATGCCGACCCAACCGCCTACCTTCGCACCGCGATGGATAAAATCATCAAGTCTTATGGAATGAAGGTCAGCAAGAAATCCAAATCCAAGATTTTCTATTACCTCCGTCGCGACCTGATCGGTTACGGGCGGATGGATGTGATGATGAACGACCCGAATGTCGAGGACGTGTCACTGGACGGTACCGGCATCCCCATCTTCGCCTACCATCGCAAGTTTGAATCGGTGGAGACGACATGTCAATGGGATACCGATGAGGAACTGGAATCATATGTCATCAAGTTGGCGCAACGTTGTGGTAAGCATATTTCCATCGCCGCGCCACTTCTCGACGCGACCCTGATGGACGGTTCTCGCATCATCATGAAATTGGGGCGAGAAGTCTCGACCAGAGGTTCTTCCTTCTGTATCCGTCGTTTCAAGGATGACCCGTTCAGCCCGTGCGACATCATCGCTTTCCGTACCATGTCCTCACTGATGGTCGCATATCTATGGATTGCCTTCCAGAATGAAGTTTCAATCCTATTCGTCGGCGGAACCGCCAGCGGAAAGACGACCACTCTCAACGCCATGTGTATTTTCATCCCCTGGCAGATGAAGATTGTCAGTATTGAATCGACCCGTGAGGTTAACATCCCTCAACCCAACTGGATTCCTGGTCTTACCAGACAGGGTTTCGGTGGCGAAGGGAGCGAGGGTGAAATAGGTGAATTCGAACTCCTGAAGGCAGCCCTCCGTGAGCGACCCGAGTACATTATCGTCGGTGAGATTCGTGGTGCTGAGGCCTATGTTCTGTTCCAGGCGATGGCTACCGGGCACTGTGCTTATTCAACTGTTCACGCTGACTCCGTACCCTCGCTCGTGCACCGGCTTGAGAATAAGCCGATTGATATACCTCGGGTTCTGCTGCCAGCACTCGAAGCCTGTTCGATTCAGATTCAGACGCGAATAAACGGTCGCCGTGTCAGGCGCACAAAACAAATTGTCGAAATAGTTGGAATCGACCCGACCTCGATGGAACTCATCACCAATGAAGTATTCCGTTGGGACCCGGCAACAGATGATTATGTGTTCAGTGGGAAGTCATACGTACTTGAGAAGATCATGGTGAAGATTAACTACAGCCAAGACGAGATGCGGCGTGAATTGCGTACCAGAAAGCGCATTTTGGAGTGGATGGTACTCAACGATATTCGCAAGTCAGACCAAGTATCGCAGGTAGTTACTGAATACTATGTTCGCCCAAAGGAAGTACTTGCCAGAGTTGATGGACTACGTTGAGGCCCGAGAGGAGGTGAAGCGATGGATTTAACCACATGGCAGATATTCTGTCATCGAGTTCTCGGTCGCTCGTTGAAGAAGAGGGCGCGTGGCAATCCGACTTTGAGCAAGAAACTCGACCAGGCGGGTATCGGCATCATGCCCGAGGTATATCTGGCGGTGAACATCATATCAACAATCGCCGTTTCACTCATCTCAATCACTTTTGTAGCATTGTTCTTTATTCCAGAAATCGGTATCATAGCATTTTGGGAAACCTTACAAGACCCACTTTCACTTGAGCCCTGCAGGATTTGGGAATATTGGAATAAGGATATAGTCGCGCAAAACAAAGATGTGCCCGGGCACGGCTGTCCGGACTACCATACGCGGGTATTTCCACCAACGCTGAAAATAGTTCTTCCCGTCACCGGCGGCCTCCTGATTCCATGGTTCTCATTCAAATACTTCAATGGAACCGCCGATAGGGAGTTAAAGAAACGTGGAGATCGACTTGAGAAGTTCTTACCATACGCATCTTCCTACACCGCGGCGATGTCTGCAGCCAATGCCAGCCCGCAGGTAATTTTCCGGTCGTTGGCGATGAGCGAGGAGATCTATGGCGATATCGCTTATGACGCCGGATTGATTTATCGTGATATCACAGTGCTCGGGTTCGATTTGATCACCGCGATAAAGCTCAGTGTTGATAGAGCCGCTTCACCTTGGGTGACCGATTTTTTCCAAGGGATGGTAGGTACCTTGACCTCGGGTGGAAACCTCAAATTGTATTTCCTCAACCGGGCGGAGCATTATATGCGTGAAAACCGTACGCGATTGCAAATGTTCTTGGAAATGTTGGCGATGTTGGCTGAATCATATATCGTAGTTGCAGTTGCAATGCCACTATTCCTAATCGTCATGCTGGTAATTATGTTCTGGGTTTCCGGTTCCGGTTCGCAGATTACCGAGGGCCAGATGTACATGATTATTCTCGGCTTTTTACCGGCGATTCACATCGCTTATTCGGTTATGGTATGGATGATGAGTCAAGAGCAGAAAATGTAGCGGGAGGTGGAAAGATGGCACGGCAAAAAAAGACTCAAATCAAGGTTGATCTCGATCTACCGAAGGATGATACGACGATGGCAAAGTTGTACACTATAATTGGCATTAGCCTCCTCTTAGGCATCTCCTCTCTTGGTTTTTGGATCATCAATACCGACTTTATTCCGACCCAGAACGGGCAACCGATGTTCATCAACATGTATTGTAAATTCGACCCGAGATTCCAGACCACCTATTCGGATAACCAATCTTGTGATATTCTCCAGGACACCCCTTCACCGACGACATGGGAGTCGGGTGACCCATGGCGTGGAGTAGGCGCGAGAGGTCAGGATTTTGATGTACCAGGCCTTGATGACGATACATTGGGAACTTATCCGCGGAGTTTGATGCCGCAACAGATGACCGTCTCCTGTGAGGTGAGGGACACAAAACCGGTTCCATTCACAGTCGAGATACGTGACCCGGACGGCTATCTGCTCACTTGGCACGACAAAAGTTTGAAGCATTATTCCAACGCCACCAACACCGCAAAGGCACAAGGAGGTGGTTGTGATCTGGTGATTCCCGATGTCCAGCCCGGGGAAGGTTATACCATCGCTTTCATCTCAAACGATGAGAGTGAGACCTTGGATTCGGTAGCTTTTTCTATTTCGATTGACGTATACGATGGGATTCCCGACAACATGAATAACAAGTCATTATGGATTGGACCCGAAATCAAACCCCTCGGTTTTTCACTGCGGCCGATAATTTTCCTCAATTGGTTCGGATTTGGGATATTCATTATAATTTATCCAGCCTCGGTATTTTGGGAAAAGCAGATGAAGGCACTCAATGAAGTCGAAGAGAAATTCCCTGACTTCCTGCGCGACCTTGCAGAATACTGGAAGGGCGGATTATCGATGACTGTCGCGGTGCAAACGTTGGCGAATTCTGAATACGGTGCTCTGAATGACGACGTCAAGAAGATGGCCAATCAGATTTCTTGGGGTATCGCTTTTGAAGTTGTCATCCACCAATTTGCTGAGCGGGTCGGAACGCCGTTGGTCAAACGGGCGATTTCATTAATCACCGAAGCCAATCGAGCCGGCGGCAAGATCTCAGATATTCTGGTGACCGCGGCTAACGATAGTCGGGAAATCAAGTTCTTGGAAGGCGAGCGGGCCCGGGTGATTTCTTCCTACATTGCAGTAATTTGGGTTTCATACATGGTTTTCCTGCTGGTGATCATCATGATGGGTAAGATTTTCATTCCCGCCATCGCCGGCTCGAATGCTGGTGATTCCGGTGACGATGAGGGAGGCGCCCAGATTGGAAACATGCAGATTCGTTCCATCGATGCATTGTTCTTCATCACGGTATTCTATTATGGTGTTACCATGCAGGCTCTCGGCAATGGTACTATGGCCGGATTGATGGCTACCGGGAGAGTTACCGCCGGATTCAAGATTGCTGGACAGATGATAATAGTTGGCTTACTCGGATTCAATTTCATTGTCTACGAACCACAGTTAATCGGTCTGTCACCACCGCCCGGTCTCAATCCAGCCACCGGTACGTATACCCCGGGCCCGGCATATATTCCGTGAGTTGAAACGATGATGGATGATGACGACTGCGGTCAAGTGCATATCCTTGAGATGGTTACTCTATTCTGGCTTTTTTTCATGTCAGCGATATTCATCATTCAGATTCACATTCCGGATTCGGCCTCTATCGCCGGCGATGCGACCTTGGAATTTGCCGCTGAAGATGCGATTCAAAGAGGTCTTAGCGAAGCCGCAATCGGTGAGTCAGCCGATAATCGCTTGGTTGAATTACTCGCCGCAGGCGACCGCCAAGGTACTTGCACCCTACTCTTGTCGGGACTTTCACCAACCATCGATGGCGAATGTTGGTTGGCGAGAAATTCTGAGCCCAGCGCCCCGCATGGCGATGGGGTTGAACCGTCGGGAAGAAGTATCACCGTCCACCGCTTACTCCAGGTGGATTCGGAGGCATGGACCATCAGCCTCGATGTATGGTATCGAGGAGGTGGGAATTGATGCGGCGAAGTCAACATTATGATGGTGATGATGGCGACATGGGGCAGATGCTGTTGGCGGCCGGAGTGGTACTGTTGATGTCTTTACTCTCGATGGCGGTTTACGGAGTGAAGGTCGCCGGTCTGGGCCAACCATATGACCCGGCCTCCGATGCGGTGATTGACATGAGCGTGGAATTACAGAAAGCCTTCCAGCCGTTGTTGGAAAACCGCACCAACGACTTTATCACCGCTGGTATGAGTGATGAGGAAGCGATATGGACGGCGATAAATTGGACTCACGACGATATGCTGCACCATGGTGAGATTCGTGGTGTAGAAGTCAAATTGCTCAATCCAGTGGTCAGCCAGGATGGTGATGTTTACACCATCGTCGCCGATGCCGGTATCGCTGACCGGCATGCACGGCTTTCGCATCGTCTATCTGCGATCATCGACCTCTCAGCATAAACCGAAGACCACCACGCATTGCTACGAAGTTCGGCCTTCGGGGGAGAATTGATAGTTCGGGTTCAGTAGATTGAGCGAAGCCCGAGTGTTGTAGCATTACGCTTTAGGCTTCGCTAGGCATTACGTGCGTTCCATTGTAAGTCAAAGAGGTGTTCAATTCGCGCCACCACATCGGCGGTTCTGGTCGTCTCAATTTCCACCCAGTTGGTGATTTTTGTTCGCTCTAGAATCCCTGATTGGATTGCTCTCAGTCGCTGAATCGCCCCGACGTAGCGGTCGGCACGGCGCCACGAATGCTCCTCTCTCGTCTCTAGCATCCCGATGTGGTCATTCTCTTGGTCGACGTAAAGCACCACACCCACGGCCAGGCCCCCGGCTTCACGCCATTCCCGTAACCAGCGGTTCTCAGGCACCAGATGAACCCCTTCGAGCACCAGGTCTATGCCTTCACGCCGAGCCCGTGAAATCGTTACCGAAATTCCATCCTCGACCGCCAGGCAGGTGTCGAGCCAGTCGACCACCGCATCGCCAGCTTCACCGCGACTGAATGAAGAGCGGAAAAGCGCAGGGTTTTCAGACTCATCCTTGCCGGCTCGCATGATTTCACGAATCGCATCACTCGATAGCAGCCGGGAGAATCCAAGTCGTTGCGCCGCTTCGACCGCGACGGTGGATTTCCCGACCCCGGTCGCACCGCAGATGAGCAGTAATCGCGGCGGCTCATCGCTCGCACCTCGTTCCCGGGCGGTCATTGCCTTGTTGACCTTGATTACACGCACAGTCTCGCCCCTCATGTTGGGTTCGGCACATGGCCTAAGAACCTCCGCATGCAAATAATACTCCATCGTATCGATTACCCGGTCGCTGTGCGGATGGCCGAAGGACTTTCATGCACCCGGCCCTCGCTCGGCCATGGCGGGTGAAGAGAAGATGCTCATCGCAGGTGAATGGTGTAATGCGGATGGCGGCGAGACAATGGATGTCAACGACCCTTCCTGTGGTGCGGTAATCGCTACGGTGCCGCGTGGCGGGGTGACCGATGTGGAGCGGGCAATCTCCGCATCCCGAGCGGCAATGGCTAGCCCTGAGTGGACTGGGCTCGACCCGGCCGGGCGGGGCAGGATTCTGCAGAAGATGGCGCACTCAACCTATGCTGCGGCAAAAGATCTGGCCAAACTGGAATCGCAGAATAATGGTAAGACCTTCCGCGAAGCGTTATCCGAAATACGCTATGCGGCGTGGACGCTCGAGTATTTCTCCGGATGGGCTGACAAGGTCGAAGGTAGCACGATTCCGGTACCAGGCAATCGTCTCAATTACTCATTGCGCCAACCACTCGGCGTCACCGCCCATATCGTCCCGTGGAACTTCCCCCTGCAATTAGCCATTCGCTCTATCGCCCCGGCGCTTGCCGCGGGCTGTAGCGTCATCGCCAAACCGGCATCTTTGACCCCATTGTCTCTGCTGGCGTGGGCGAAATTGGTCGAGGAAGCGGGATTGCCGAGTGGGGTTCTACAGGTCATCACCGGCCCGGGTGGAGAGGTCGGAGAGGCCCTTGCCGGCTCACCCGATGTCGACGGAATCGTTCTGACCGGTGGGGTCTCAACCGGCAAAGCGGTGATGAAGAAGGCTAGCGAGAACCTCATCCCGGTGACCCTTGAACTGGGAGGCAAAGGGGCAAACGTGGTCTTTGCAGATGCGAATCTCCGCTATTGCGCCAAGGCGGTCTGCTTTGGGATCTACATGAATGCCGGGCAGATGTGCTGGGCTGGATCGCGCTTGATAGTTCACGAGGATGTCGCCGAAGAATTGGTTGAGAAGATCAAGGCCGAGGTCGGCAAGTGGCAGATCGGCGCTGGCTTGTCCGAAGGCGTGCGAATCGGCAGTATGGTGAGCAAGTCGCATCGCCAATCGGTCATCGACCTGCTCGAGCAAGGCTTGGCACAGGGTGGAGAATTGGTACTTGGCGGTGGCTGTCCGGATGGCGACTTGGCCGATGGCGCCTTCATGGAGCCGACCATCGTATGCGGAGTCGGTAGGGACGACCTGCTGTTTCAGCAGGAGTTATTCGGCCCGGTGCTGGCGGTGACGACCTTTTCGAGTGAGGAAGAGGCGCTTGAATTGGCCAACCATTGCGATTTCGGTCTGCTCAACGGTGTGTGGACGCAGAATCTAGGGCTGGCGCACCGCATGGCTCGTGACCTGCAATCGGGAATGGTCAGCATCAATGAGTTCCCAATCACCTTTCCCCAAACCGCTTTCACCGGCTGGAAGGCGAGCGGAATCGGCGTCGAGCAATCGGCTGACGCCATGCGATTTTATACTCGGGTCAAGAATGTCAACGTCAATCTTGGATAGGTGATGAATTGACCGATCTCGTGACCAGGTCAGACCTCGGGGATGGAATCTCCCGCATCACCTTCGGTGCCTCAGCAGCCTCCAAGGGTTTCTCAAGCGAAGGAATGGCGGCTATCGCCGAAGTCATCAACGGTGCTCTCGACGACCCGGAAATTCGCGCCATGGTCATCACCGGAAGTGGCCGGTGGTTCTGTGCTGGAGCCGATATTGAAGCCTTCCGCGCCGCCCTTGACGATGATAGCATCGTCGCATTGGTGGAGGACTTGACCGATACCCTGCACCCACTTCTGGTCAAGATCAGACAGTCCTCGACGATATGTGTGGCGGCGTTGAATGGTGCCGCCGCCGGTGGCGGCTTGGGCCTGGCACTGGCCTGTGATTACCGGGTATGTGGTGAATCGGCCCTGTTGGTGGCGGGATTCGCCAGCCTCGGATTGTCTCCAGATGGTGGCACTACCTGGCTATTGCCACGGCTGGTCGGCGACCAGGCCGCCCGCTGCTTCATCTTGGGAAACTCACGTTGGAAAGCGGCCGAGGCCTTGGCTAAGGGAGCGGTCGATGAGGTGGTTGCAAACGAGGAGTTGCTCGACCGGGCGCATGCGGTTGCGGCTGAATGGAGTAAGTGGTCGCACCATACCAGAGAGGCCACCAAGCACTTGATAGAGGTACAATCAACCCAGGATTTTGCCACCCATCTGCGGCATGAGCAGGTGCTCATCATGGCGGCATCAGCGAGTGAGGGATTCAAAGAGGGAGTCAACTCGTTCCTGGAAAAACGCCAACCTGACTTCAAATGAGAAGGTTCAAGGCCATTGCCGTATGCGTGTTAGCGATGGATGAATACGAAGTGCTTTCGATGTGTCCGAACTGTGGCTATACCCTGGGGGCATTCCTGCCGGGAATGGAATGCCCGGAATGCGGCGAAATCCTATTTCCTTGAATCATGGTTCATAGCGGCAGGTCATCACGCTCTTGAGCCTCTCCAGTCGACCAGTCGTAGATTCCTTTTCCGCTCTTTTTACCCAGGCTTCCCTCGCTGA
The DNA here is from genome assembly GCA_028283345.1 of Candidatus Poseidoniales archaeon. Lineage (GTDB taxonomy): Archaea > Thermoplasmatota > Poseidoniia > Poseidoniales > Poseidoniaceae > UBA60. Next base: position 10,447 of record JAPOGE010000014.1, on the reverse strand, counting down.
CCAAGGCTTCCAACAGGGGATGGGGGAGGTATGACTCATCGGTGAAGGAATCCGCCAGATTGAGTAGGATATCCCGGCGTACATCCAAGCCGACCAGATCAGAGAGTGCCAGCGGCCCCATCGGGTGACGATAACCCAGTTGCATCGCGGTATCGATATCGCCGGCGCTGGCAACCCCTTCAGCCAGCATGCGAATCGCCTCATTACCGAGTACCACACCCAGACGACTGGTCGCAAAACCGGGAATATCCTTGACCAATATGTCGGTTTTGCCCATCGCCGCCGCCGCCTCTCTGGCGATGGCGATGGTTGCCTTGCCGGTGCCATCATGACATACCAATTCGAGTAATTTCATCAGTGGTACCGGGTTGAAGAAATGCATGCCGATGACCCTCTCGCCGCAATCGGTGGCGGCGGCGATTGCGGCGATTGACAGGCTCGAGGTATTGGAGGCGAGCACCGCGTGGGGTGGAGCAAGCCGAGCAAGGTCGGCGAAAATACTGTGCTTCAGGTCGGGTATCTCCGGCACCGCCTCGATGACCAGGTCAGCATCGGCGACCGCAGTGGCCATATCCGCTATCGCCTCCAGATTGGCTGACCATTCCGCCTTCTGTTCCTCGGTGGTTTTTCCTGTGGCGATTCCCTTCTCCCAGAAAGCATTGATCTTCTCCATTCCGGCTGACAAACCTTCGGGAAAAGCGTCGAAAAGTTTGGTCGTCCAACCGCATTGGGCGCAGACCTGGGCGATTCCGGCACCCATCGTTCCGGCACCGATGACCGCCACCGTGTTAATCGCCATGGTTATCCTAAGCCATGCTGATTGAAGGTTATTGTGTGACCTCGCTCAACTCGCCACGCGGCGTGGAGGAGGCAAGAATCACCCCGCTGATGATGAGTATGAAACTCGATACCAAAGTCCATCCGAGTTTCTCGTCGAGTAGAACCCAGCCGGCGAGAATACCGAACGGTGGCACTAGAAAAACGTACAGCGCCGCTTGTGAAGCGCCGATTTTATCAACCCCGCCGGCGAACCAGACGTAGGAGACGACGGTCGAGATGATAGCGAGAAACAGAATCGATATCCATGTCCAAAGACCTATGCTCGGGATTCCATTTTCCATTGTTTCCCAACCAGCCCATGGGGTGAGGAAGGCCAGCCCGGTCACCGAAGCCCAGACTGTTATTGCCAAGGCCGACATCGGTTTCTCTGAATCTCCAGCCGGCTCACTCATCGCACGTTTAATCAAAATAGTTGCACATGCCCATGATAGAGCTGCGAAGGCGATGAGCAGGTCGCCGAGCATCCTATCGTCTACCGGAATATCGACATTCGGACTGTGGCTGAAAATGATTGCAATCCCGGTAATCCCGAGGGCCAGCCCACCAGCGAGCCGTTTTGTTATTGGTCGACCGAGGAAAGGAACAGCCAACAATGCGGTGAACAGAGGATTGAAGGTGATTACCAGCGAGGCATCACCGGCGGCGGTATAGCCCATTCCGAACATGAATAATACCTGATAGAGAAAGGTCGAGAATATGCCGATGACCACGATTCGCTTCCACTCGCCGCGGGTAGGAATGTTACGCCCCTCGGCCAAGAATAGCCAAGCAATGAATAACGGTACGGCAATGGAATAACGCAACCAAGCGCCGGTGATGGGTGGCAGATCCAATGCCAGCCATCGACCAGCCGTCCAGGCCGCCCCCCACGAGGCGGCGACGATGAGCAGTTTCAGATGAGTCGCCCACAACGGCTCTTCTCGGCCCATGCGGAAACCTCAGTTCCTTGCCCACGCGGCCAGGCCGAGTTGGAGCAATCTCTGGCGCGGCAGGGAATATTCAGGTAGTGCAGTGGCTGGAGCAAATTCCTTGAAACCCTCGATCAATGCAACATAAACTCCATACGATGCGATATCGTTCGGTTCATAAGGACAGGTGAGGCCGAATTTTCGCAATCCGGCACATGTCCGTTCATCGTATAACGGGTAGACCTTGGTAAGGAAGTGCAACCAGCTCGCCATCCGGGGCACGTCGATTTCATCCAATCTGAGTAGTCCTTCCAGCAAAGCGACGTTGGGATATTTGACCACCTCAAGTGTGATTAGTATCTCCTGAGCAATATCTTCCGGCCAGACCACTGGGGAGTTACCCGCCCATTCATCGATGATTCCCAGATGCTCGAGGCATAGTTCTCCTTCAATATTGTACAGCATCGCTTCATAGTCAGCATCATCGGCTCCAGCAGTAAGTAGAATCTGCGGCAGTTCAGCGTAGAATTCCTCGCACTGTTCAGCATCGATTCCAAAAAGTGCGACGGGTATCACGGGTATTCCTCTGATGGGGTGGTGGTTGGGAATCAGCCATCACAACAACGATGGTCAGGCCTTGTTAAGTTGACCGATTCCGGAATCTATCATCATCTTGGTCGGCTCACGATACTCGATCCACTCTAGTTTCAGTAACTCCTTCAGGTCCTCTTCATCCTGGGCTCGTGGCATATGGTCGTGCAAATAGGCCTGCCAATCCTGTTCGTCGCCAGCGAATTTCTCACCTTCGACGGTATGGTTGACGCCGGAAAAGCCACCGATGCTACGGCCGAATTTATCGCTTGGAACGTACAGAGGTTCGGCTCCATCAGGAAGAGAGCCACATAACTTCTCCACTTCGGCGGCGATTTCATCATGATAATGCCCTCGCGATTCTTCGTTCAGGCACTCCTTGACGACCTCTTGGCCGGACTCTAACTTGACTCTCTCATCCCACCGGCCTTTGATTCCCCAGACATAGGCCCACTCTGCAGAAGTCGAGTTATCGGTACCGAACAGGTCGTGGGCGGTTGCGACCCACTTGTTGATGTAACGTTGCAACATGTCGAGTGGAATCACCCCGGCCTTGATGATCCGGCGCAGACCACTGGCTCCAGTCCCCAGGTGGAACGACTCCTCCCTTAGCATCGGTCCCATGCTGGCGGCCAGAGGTTTGAAACTCGAGGTCGACAACATTCCGAGTTGGAATTTTCCATCACGGTCGACGAACATGGTGTAGCAGAAGAAGTCGAGCCAATGCGGCATCGGTCGATTGAATGCACCGAGTAAGCGGCTACCTTCCTGGGCATTACGCTCCAGCAACTTCTGCGCCTCTCGGGCGCCCTGCTTACCGAAATAGGTCATCAGCAGATAGCACATCTGCCAGCCGTGGCGTTGCTCCTCTACCATGATGCGGGCGGCTGAGTAACGGTCGTAATCGGTCGGTGCGGTCTCCAACAGGTGCTTCTGCTGCTCGACGCTGGCGAATTCGGTATCACCTTGAACGGTGATCATGCTGACCAGGGAATCGCGGATATTCTGGTGCGGCACCTGTAAGGCGCGCTCCCACTTCGGCCGGCCGGCATAGTCGCCGAACTCGATCACCTCCCCGGCTCGTTCCCAGTCGAATTTAATCGAGAGTTCAAAATCTCCGGCCCAAGCCGGGTCGAAACCAACGATTTTCTGCCATTCACCGAAGTTATCGACCCACTCGTCAAAGGTCTCGGGCAACTCTTTCATGGAACTGCGACACGCTTCTCGGTCATGAACTTGTGCGTTGCAATAACACGTCTCAAATTATTCGAGAGAAACTTCAGGACGACAATAATCACCAACTGATGTGAATTGTGGCGATTATTATCATCATGCCTAGCATTATCACATCCAGAGTACCCATGGCAGCCATGGTGGGAAGGAACCATGCTGGATAGCGAATCTCGGTGTTGACCTCAATCGAGGTGATGAGTTCTGAATATGTCGCCGGGTCGACCGGTGGTGGCATACCCTGTCGGTGGGCACCACTCATCACCCAATCCTCATCGCTGCCGCCGCGGATGAAGAACTGCACCGAGTGGGGTGGGTAATTCAGCCATTCGACATCGTACTCGTCGACCTCGCCGCTCCACGACTTGGGTGGTAACCAATACTCATCCGGAACCTGTTGGAAGTACCCAATCATAGGTCCTCCCACACCATCTTCAGATACAGCCTCATCCGAGAGCAGGTCATTGATGCTGTAATCATCCCCTATACCCATCGATTGGCGAATTGTTCCCCATTGTTCGTCGGTGATGTGGTCGAACATGCCCTCATTGGCTCCAGTAGGCTGAGCATCTAGTCCGGCAACACAAGCGATGGATGCAATCCCCATCGCTCTGGCGTTTTTCTTCTTGTTCATGCGGTCGAGGAGGATTCCAGGAATAACCAATGCATATCCTATTCGCGACATTGCCACCAACCCGGGTGTTCCGGGGGTGATGACAATCTCCTCCGAGTCGAATTCGACCATCGCCGTGGCATCCCCACAGGAATACTGGATTCTTTCACCATCATAGGAGAATTGTATCGGCTCGCCTGCGGGATGTGCACGACGGATGACATTACGGATATGGTCGTGGCTGACCTTGCCGGCGGCGTGCTTCATCGTCACTTGATAGACCATCAGACCTCACCCCACTCAGGTTTCTCATCCGGCCATGGACTCATCCACACCAGATACGATAGAATGATGATACAAGGAATCAATAATATCGTCATCAAATCGTCATCAACTTCGTATCGAAGTTCTGTTAGGGGAAGAAACATCAGTGCCGAAGCAACCAATCCCATGACTCCCATACCGGATATCTTCTTGGGATTCTTAGTGAAACCAGCGTACAATAAAGGAATACAGATGGAGGTGATTATCATCCAATTCACCATTTCCCAAATCAGTGCTTCAATCAAATGTCCATCATCGTCGTTCGTGAATACCGTTTTTAACATGAAAAAGAGAATGGAGTACATGAAAATCCAATATATCATAGAAAATAGGATAAAGTCAGTTCGAGGAAACAAATATCCACTATCACTATTGATGTTTGAGGTATTGTTGGCAGAATAAAAAAAGAAACAACAGAATATCAATCCCGCAGCACAAAACATGAGTCTATAGTGCGTATCACTCATTTCTGCAAGGTTACCCATTTTCAACCAGAAAATCAACAAAATCAATAGATGTGTAAATCCGACCGCCAAGAAAGCGGGGAATAAAGATAAATGCTTGCTCCCAGAAACGGTTTCACTCTTAGGAATTCTCTTTCTTCTAGGAGTCCCGGTTATCAGCAACAGAACAGTCCAGATACATATGCTGGCCACTAGAGTAATAACAAACAAATCTCCATCGAAATGATAAAACGGGTGGACAGAGAAAAATCCAACCAGCGCTTCAGCGAAAACGACCGAGAAAAAGGATATTGTTATTCCGACCTTCGGTATACGGGAAGAGATAGTCTGGTCCTGACCGATTATCCAATCTCCACTGCCGGTATCTTCTCGGAATTCTCCGCCGCCTCGACCCCTGACCTCGGGGCGATTAGTAGCATCGAATCGAACCGCGAGATATTGTGCCACATCTGCGACCAGTCGCCACGCGGTATCATTGCCGTTCAATTTTGTCTGGTCGAGGAATCCAACAACTTCGCTAACCACCGTTTGGGCATCATTTCCAGCCCGAGTCAGTCCCCTGTAGAGCATCATCATCGCCTTGACCGAGTCGTTGGGATAGGCGCGTTCCATCTCAAGATAACCGATTGCAGAGCGAGGAAGTTGGGTGCCGGTCAGTGAAATCAGGATGTACTGGTAGAGCAGAGAATCGTCGAATCCCTGATACGACCTGGTGAGAATCTCATCGAGGGATTCCTGGGCCTTCTCTTCACCAAGAATCTGTTTTATCCGGCTTTCACGCTCCGGAGAGCCATGCTGTGTGGTAGCCAGCATATCATTGGTATCGGTGATACAAGTGAGCAGTGAGGAAAGAGTCTGCAACTCCAACATTCCCCGCCCCTTGGCATGACGGGTGAGAGTCCTGATTCCCGCCAACAGTTGTTGCTCAGAGCCTGACCTGACGAAGTTGGCCAATTCTACCAACATCGAGTATGAGGCCAGCCCATTGAGTTCACAATCTTCTTTCACTTTGACCCAGAAGCTCTCTTTGATTGTCCAAACCTGATTCTCGGCGGTGGCCAGAAGGGTCGCGACCATCGCCTCGAGGTCGCTGTGATTACTGGAGTGCTGGAAGCCCATCGCTTCATGATGCTCGGCAGTCAAGGGGTTGACCGCATCCAAGTGCCTACTCAGTGCCAGATGACACCATGCCCCTGCCGGGCCGGGGTCAGAGCCTGCTGATTCCAGGACAACCTCAGCCCTCTCACCCAAGGCGCTGGTATCGAGAGCGAGGTCTTTGCGCTTGTCTATCGACAGGTAGAGGGCATAGGCTTCGATGTCTTTCAAGTCGGCAGAAGCAGCCGTTTCCATCGCCTTATCGGCGTGCAATATGGCTGCTGCCGGATCGAATGTCTCACCAGATGATCTCGCCATTATCAAATGACTGCGGGCTAGCCAGAGAGGCTCAGCCGCAACATCTTCTCGCTCCAGCAAGAGTTGACCGACTCGCTTGGCAATCTGTGGCCAGCCCATCGAATCCAGCAATTTCCCAAACTGTAGTAAATGCGGGGAGGTCATGCCTTTGAGAATATCCATATTCTCGCGCACCAATGGGATGGCAGCTTCGACATCGAGTCTGGAGAAACCATCTTCGGGTACCGATAGACCAGGTTTGTTGATATCGAAGCGATCGAGTTGGTCGACCAATTTGTCGACTATCTCCTCGGTATCAGCCTGCAGTCGCTGGACGATGTTGACATCACCGGCCACCGCAGTATCAGATAATGAGACATTCATCTGCGGCTCGTCGACTTTTGGAGTTTCCGCACTAACCCCTATCAGAGATAGTACTCCCGCAAGGTCACTACCGCATTCCGAACAATGAATAGAGTCATCATCGACTAGTAAAGTGCAGAACGGGCAGTACACGACTACTCTCATTACCCACTAACAGATAGTGCTATCGACGCCGTATCGACCTATTTCAGGCGACGTTGATGATGAATCAGCGGCCTTGGAAATTGGCTACTCGCTTTTCGACGTAGGCGGCGATTCCTTCCTTGGCATCGGCACTTCCGAACAGAGCCGACTGCAATTCACGCTCGAGCGCCAAGTGGTACTCGAAGGGAATCTCCGGACCGGTCTGGCAAGAGCGCTTGATATTACCAACCGCCATGCTGGCCTTGTTGGGAAGGGTGAACTGGCTCGCCCAGTCGAGAATATCTTGACGGAAGGAAGTTGCATCTCCTTCCCAGATGTGATTGATGAGGTTCATCTCCAAGCCATCCTCAAATGAGAACAATTCTCCGGTGACCATGTATTCCAGCGCCTTGGCCTTACCGATTAGGCGGGTCAAGCGGGCGGTACCACCGGTTCCGGCAAGGACCCCCAGGTTGATCTCGGGCAGGCCCATTTTCCCGGCGTTCTTGCGCGCTATCCGGATGTCGGCAGCCATGGCGATTTCCAGCCCACCGCCGACGGCATGACCGTTCAGTGCGGCGATGACCAACTTCGGGGTCTGTTCAAGACGGCTCAGAGTCTCGTTTGCGTGTAGGCAGAAATTGTACTTGAAGCCGGGGGTGACGCTGTTGAGCATACTGATGCTGGCGCCGGCGGAGAAGAATTTCTCGCCGTTTCCGGTCAGTATCATCACCGTCACATCGTCGTCGAAACGCGCCTTGATGATTGCATCATCAATGTCGCACATCATGCCGTGAGTATAGCAGTTAGGCCCCATGCTGTCACCCTCTAGAGGGTTACCATCGGAATTAGAGGCGAGTTCGATGACGGCGATGCCATTATCGGTCACGCCGTAGTTTACCAGGTGGTTGGCCATCGGGGCTAGAGTGAGTCCATACATATCAGACATGAATCGGCGACATGTGTTTCGCTCATCAATGAATCGGCGTCAATCCCGGGAGAATTTTTCACAATTCTTTACTTTTATTCACTCTTCATCATCAGAATAGGTTGGAATCGAAGCGTTATCCGAATCGTTGGTGAAGGAGATGTTCCCCCCGAATCTTCGGATTTCATCCCACTGTGCCGCGACTGCATCGGCCTCGACCCCTTGCACCCATTGGTCTCTTTTCAGTGCCCGGCGGAAGGGCAACCGCCAAATTTTTCGCCCATCAGCGGTGATTTCCTTCTTCAGCATCGCCTTGCCGAATAACCCCCAGGTGATTCTCCTCAGCAGGTCGGGGCGAAACATCCACGCAATGAATGGTAATCCATCACCCTTTTTCTTCTGGTCTTTCATCCACATCTTGACGATTTTACTGAAGGCCCTGTCACCGACCCGATTCATCAGGAAACGATTGGCGGCCGAAGTCTTGACCAGCGGTAGCAGGTGCTTGCGCACAGCCTTCTCATAATCTCCTTTACCGAGAATGTCGTGGGCGGCAAAAACCCCTGAGGTAATCGCATAGCGCATCCCGAAACCCCACATGAAGTCCTGCAATCCACCCGATTCGCCGATGTAATAGCGCCCGTCGACAAAATATCTGTTGTTGATGGTGAAGTCGCCCTTGCCTCCGACCCGTTTGAATGGCTTACGGTCGAGGTCAGGATAATGCTTATCGTACCACGCGATGGTCTCGTTTAGGAAACGGTCGCTCTTCTTCTGCTTACGCCACAAACAGGTGCAGATCAGTCCGATGCCATCGACGACGATGAGATAGGCATAGGCTCCCGGTGCCAACTTATCGTTGAAATGAAAGGCCACATGGTTGGGATAAGTGGTATGGAAGATCTCGCCGTAGGCGACCGCTGAAGTTCCTTTTGGCCCAGTGGCGATGATGTGGCAATCATCCGATTTCACCCGCGACTTGTAGTGCAGGTTGGCACCCGCCGCCAGCGCCTGCCGCTTCATACCCTGGTCGATTGAGTGCTCGGCGGTACCTCTCTCAATCACCCGGAAAGCAACTTTTGGGCTCCAAGCCTTGCGAATCTTATCCTCGGGGCAGATGACATCAATCTCGTGGAACTCGGTCAATTTGAACTCGGCCGGGTCAAGCCCCCAGCCGCGCATCTGGTCGAGGAAATCGGTATCAGATGACCAGTTCTCAATTCCCTGGAAGTCGCCATCGAATCTGGCACCGGAATCATCGCGGGCGTCGTGGACGTGAACCTCCCGCCCCGCCTGGGCAAGAATCGTTGCCGCCGCCAGCCCGGACAAACCGGCACCCATGATATGGATGGCCTCGTCGCTGGCTAGGGTCATCGCTTCGGCTAGGGCCTGGCCGGTTTGAAGCATTCGTTGTCGAGGAAAGTGGCTTGAAGGGAGAAGACAACGCATCGGCATGGCAGGAAATGTCATCATCGAGGCCGCGCCCGAGGCGCTGGATGCGCAGGCCCTGCTCCAGCGTCTCGATACTGAGGGTTGTGGCAGTATAGTCTCCTTTGTCGGAATCACCAGAGACAACGACGATGGCGAGGCGGTAATCGCCTTGGTATTCGATGCTTGGCAGGAAGAATTGACCGCGACCTTGCGCCGCCTCGCCGAGTCCGCCATCGCCGAATTCGGCGTACATGGGGTGGCGATGGCACACCGCACCGGGCAGGTACTTGCCGGTGAGAATATTGTCGCCATCCATGTCGCCAGCCCGCACCGCAGAGAAGGCTTTGCGGCCTGTAGTTGGTTGATAGATGAACTCAAGGCCAGCGCCCCGCTGTGGAAGAAGGAGGTCAAGGCCAGCGGCGAGACCTGGAAGTCGGGGTTGGGTTGAGAAAATGAGCTATGAAGAGCGTGAATCCATTGTCGATATCGGCGAAAAACCACTCGTCGAGCGGCGTGCCATCGCCACCGGTCTACTACACCTGAGCCAAGCAAGTGTCAGCGCCATTCAATCCGGAGAAGTCGCCAAGGGTGATGTTCAGGAGGCCTCGACAATAGCGGCAATCCAAGCGGTGAAGCTCACCCCTACCATCCTCCCTCACTGCCACCCGATACCCATCGAGGGTTGCAAGGTGAAGTGGACTTGGGAAGGAAATGCCCTGCGCTGTACGGTCGAGGTCAGCGCTCACTATCGCACCGGGGTGGAGATGGAGGCCCTGGTCGGTGTCAGTGCCGGATTGCTGTGCGCGTGGGACATGGTAAAACCGCTTGAAAAGGATGAGTCTGGGCAATATCCCAATGTCCGGATGACCGATATCGTCGTGCTAGAAAAACACAAATCATCTTGAGAAGTGCTTTCCGAGAGAGGCTCGGTAATCTTGATGATGTAAGCCTTCACCAACCGGTCATGGCAAGGGTGGCTGACCTGTGCGATTCCTTCCGGCTCGCCTGTGAGCGAGCCGCCATCGCCAGTGATGCGTGGCGAGGAAAAGGTGACGGCAAAGCCGCCGATGGTGCTGCGGTAGAGGCGATGCGCTCGACCTTTGACGACGTTGCCTTCGACGGCCGGGTCGCCATCGGCGAGGGCGAGCGTGACGATGCACCGATGCTGTGGATCGGCGAGCCGCTGGGAAATATGATCGGCAAGGAAGGGGCGCTGAAG
>JAPOGE010000149.1 GCA_028283345.1 Candidatus Poseidoniales archaeon | reverse complement strand
TGATTTTAGTTTACGAACAATTGGCGGAATTACCCCAATACCTGATTCTAGTTCTCCAGCTTGTTCAATAAAAATATTGATTTTTGTTTTCTCTGTGACATTGTTAGACAGATATTCTAGCACTAACGGCAAAGTGTCTTGCCAGAAGTCTAGATGGGAATCAAATGCAACACCCGTAAGACCTGAGGTTTTCGTACCTTCTTCAAATGGGAATGAGAATAAAAGAATATCGCTATCTGACTGAATGTTTTCTAACGCTTTGATAAGATAGGGCGTATTTCCGGTAGCATGAAAATCTTGATTTAGGGCTGGGGGATTTGAATCTGGAGGTATTGCTACCCAGCACATTTCCGATGTTTTAGCAACTTCTTTGCCCTGAAATTCTTCCAACCCTCCAGTTTCGTCACCGAGTAATGTCCAGCAATTCTTTGATTTAGCACGTTCATTCTGATAAACAGATTCTACTAACGCGGTTTTGAAAGGCGTCTTGTCAATTATTACTCCATCTTGACTAACGATTACTGCGAGTCTACAAGTTCTACTAATGTATGGATGTGTTGTGCGCGTAGTATCATAATTTGAGCGATAAAGTTCAGGCCAATTCAGCACAGTAACCTCATATTTTGGAAATGCATCTTTTATCACTTTCAACATATCTTTGTTTTGAGCAGTCATTGAGACTTCTTGACCCCTTACATCACTGACTATATCTCTAAACCAAGTAATCATTATTGGATCTTCCTTGACATATCCATTTAGAGCTTCAACCCTTGAAGGGTCCGATAATTCTGATGCTGGAACGGTATAAGGGAGTCCTTTTTTTCTTACAGGAGACCTCGATTTTGCTGAAGTCAGGTTGTCTGTAACGTCATAAGCATACAATCGCCCATCTTTTTTTTCCCCAATTTCACATACAACCTTCGTTGTAATTTTTAGTGCTGATTTATCTCCAATGTAATTGTTGAAGTGGAAGAAAACATCTTGATCGGCCCCATCTATTTCGATGAATCCAAAATCTTTTTGTTTTGGTAATCTAATAATCACTCCAGAATATATGTTCTGTTTTTTCATATCATTCACTCCCTATCAACAAATCTACCAACTTTGATTCTGCATACCCTACTATCTCGAGATTTCCATTTGGCAAGATATGACACTCCACCTCTGTTCGTTCTTCTAGCACTGATTGATTATAGCGGCCCGATATAAAATGTACTTGTTGGTTGAGAGAACCACGCCATCTGAGAGTTGTATCCCGCAATTCTTGCACATATCTTCCTGTAATTACGATGTCACTAGAATCGAAACAGGCTTGCATAGTATCGTCAAATTCGGATGGCTCATACCCAGTGTACAGGAAGACGCTGAGATCACGTTCCTTGCACCCCTCTATGAGCGCAAGGGTCGCAGTTGCCTGCTGTAGAGGCTCACCGCCGAGAAGTGTGATGCCCTCGATATCTGCCAATTCGTCGAGTTGGGTGAGAATCTCTGAGACCTGAATCTCATCGCCGCCTTTGGGTGACCAGAACTGGGTATTCCAGCAACCTTTGCAGGCCAACGTGCAACCCTGAAGCCAAAATACAGCGCGAACACCAGGTCCGTAAATCTCACTTCGATTAAGACGGTATCCAATGCGTAGAGAAGGAGGCAGATAATCACCTCAACCTGTGCGGACCAGGACCATGCGAATCTGGCCGCTCTCCTCGGTCTGCGTGACCCTGTACCCCAATGTCTCGGCCTTCTCTAGAATCTCTTGTCGTCGTTCTTCAATCAATTGCTGACGCTGTGATTCAAACGCCTCACGTTCCGCCCGTACCGCCTCGCGTTCGCTTTCCAGTTGCGCTGTTTCCTCCTCAGTTCGAAGTCTGCGTAATTTCTTCACAACTGCACGCTCATACGCACCACCGATATTGTTCATCCAGGCAAGGCTGTCTCTGACGGTTCGTCGATTGTACCTCAAAGAATAGCGACCATGCGACCTTTGTAATGCCCACTCCTGGCCGTTGATTCGTAAACGAATCTGATTTTCATTATCTGCGAGGATGGTTGCACCAATCTCCTCCAACGCTTCAACCGCGCATTCATGATCAGTCATCGGCACGCTACGCTCTTGCCATACTCCGCTCATTCAGTTCCCTCCCTTCAAACGCTGCTGATTCGAATTACGTTGCCCCGATTGGGGTTCCTTCTCTTGGTATTCTCTTGTATGCTCGACATCATTCAATTCTGCAAGTTCAGACAGAAGGGCCTCAAGTTCTTCGATGCAGGTCTCTCCCTTCAGACCGGAGGTCTTGGCGGTCATCTTGCCTTCGGCGTCGATGGTTACGGTGATTCGCTGTTCATTCATGTGAGCACCTCCCGGGTAGCGCAGAGAGTGGCCTTGAGTCGCTTGGCGTCCTTTCGGGCTGGCGCGACTTCTTCCCAATTTGATATTGCTAGATATCGGTTGTCACCCTCCAGATACAGTGTCCCTGCGTCTGGTAGCGCCTCCTTTGGAATCATGATTTGCAACTTGGACTCGCGGGTGTCGCCGAGGAACTTGTGAGCCTGGGAATCACCCTTCTTGGCGGCCACTGGAGATGCTGGTGCCTTGAATTGAAACTTGGATGTGCTGACCTCCTGCGCCTTGGATAGATCTGACTCCATCTGCTTGATCTTGGGGCGGAGTTGGCTGATATCACTATCGATTCGTTCTTTTCCCCAACCTTCTGCTTTCTTTGCTGAGGATTCTAGTTTCTTGAGTTCCGCATTA
>JAPOGE010000148.1 GCA_028283345.1 Candidatus Poseidoniales archaeon | reverse complement strand
TTGGGTTTGGGTTTGGGTTTGGGTTTGGGTTTGGGTTTGGGTTTGGGTTTGGGTTTGGGTTTGGGTTTGGGTTTGGGTTTGAGTTTGGTTAGTCAGTCGGGGCGGTCGAAGTCTTTGTCACCGAGCATACTGATGACCTCCTCGTCGGACCTGCCCTCCATGCTCTCTATTCTTTCCAGACCCCTTTTTCCCACTATTTTCACGCCGCTCGCAACATCATATCTGGTCCACAACTCGAGCACTATCAGCGATGCCAGGAAACCTGAGCCACAGGCGATGACGCCGATCCCTTGCCCATACACTCCAATGAGGGTCAGGGGGATGATGACGAACATGAAAAACAACAACGACAAGACATCGCTGTGCCGATCGTAGGTCTCTTGGTAGCGCTCCATGCCGTCACCTTCCGATTCTTCACCCATACCACAGAACCCCCGTAGGTATCACTTAACCATGCCGGAAGCAAGGTCCCGATGACCCCGCGCAGGCAAAAAAGAATCACCAGCGCATCTCTGGCCCTGCCAACCATGCAACCATGAAAACAACCGTGACCAAGAGCGTGGCATTGCCACAGAGCGCATCTCTGGCCCTGCCAACCATGCAACCACCTCGAAGAACCAAATGGCGACGTACCGGATAGTATCCTGCAGCAGAAACATTTGCTCAGACAATACTGTTCCGAATCATCCAATTCACCTCAACCGATTCCCGGAAGCGTCGAGCGACTCTGCAATAAGAACGAAGCGAATACATTCGCCGCCAAAGGGCGGCAGAGTCGAGTGCTTTGCGAGACGCTTCCTTCCGAGCGACTCTTCGAATAGAGCGAAACGAATATATTCGCCGCCAAGAGAGGCATGGTGGAGTGATGCGCTCGACGCTCCCTTCGGCGGTTCGGTGAGAGATGAATGGATATCGAAGTCTGCTCAAACTGCTACAGCCCGAGAATCGCTCCATACATGGGTTATGAGACCGGCAAGCGCTTCATCTGTCAGGATTGCGAACACATCAGTGCAGTCACCTTTGAATTCGAGAGTCTCGATGCCCTGGTTGCCTTCCTACAAGCGCGCAGGGATGCCGAAGAAAGCGAGAAAGCTCCTGAAGAATCAGAGAAAAAGTCCGAAAATAAAGATTGACCATCATAGCCCCACACCCCAACATCAAGTTCCAAGCCTCACCTCACAGAACCACAGGGCGACGAGATGAGCAGTACTCAGCATCAGAAGCATTCGCCTAGACAGGAATGTTCCGAATCATCCCAAGCTTACAACCGATGGGAGGAAGCGCCGAAGCCTATCCGCAATACAAACGATACGAATAGAAGCGCCCCCAACAGAGGCAGGGTAGAGTGAACTTCGGCGCTTCCTTCAAATCTAATCGATGATTCGGAAGACCATGGCCAAGAAGACCGCCCACGCAAGTCACATCCTGTTGAAGTCGAAAGCCGATGCAGTGAACGTCAAGAACAATATCGACAAGTACAAACATTTCCAGAAGTATGCCCAACGGATGTCGTCCTGCCCCTCAGGAAAGAAGGGCGGTGACCTAGGCACCTTCAACCAGGGCGAAATGGTGCGGGAATTCGATACGGTGGTCTGGTCACAGCCATTGAACACGGTCTCGGAACCTATCAAGACGCAATTCGGCTACCACCTCATCTGGGTGCACGAGCGCACCGACTGAATCTCCCTGCGGGATGGGCCTCGGATTGGATTGTTCTGGAGAAGCGGATTGGATAGGTGATTTGATGGGTTGGACGGTCGGGATTGAATCCTATAGAGTGATGGCTACACACGGTTATTATGAGCATGAGTTAGAGCAGGAGCAACCCTATGTGATCTCGCTATGGGCTGATATCACCGGTGCGGTTCCGACCGCAGGGGAAATCTCGGCGACCGTCGACTACGCGCTTCTGCAGAAGATAATCGATGAGGAAATCGTCTCAGGCCCGCCAGCAAAACTGATGGAAGAGATGTGTCATCGCCTGATAGAGCGCCTACAACCCATTTCTCAGGTGAAATCGGTCAGAGTGCGAATCGAGAAACCCGAGGCACCACTCCCTCATGAGGGAGGCCTGCCGGTGGTCGAGATGCAGTGGCAGAGTTGAATCCTCAGTCCCGGTTTTTCGGCAACCTTCATCCCACAGGCGCGGCGGTGGGAGGTCATGGCCGATGCAGAACGGGAGGTTTTCGTTCCCTCGGTCGAACAGGGTGACGGCATCGTCGTCGGGCTGGGGATTTTTTCCGAAGAGAAGATTGCGATGAGCGTGCTGAAAGATTTTCTCAAGCGCACCGAGCAGATGGACTTGATTTCAGCTGAGATGACCCGATGGGAAATCGACATCATCGGCCATGAGGGCTCGAACCTGCTTTTTCGAATGGCGAACAGGAGGTGCCCGGTCTGTGAGCGCAACACTTTCTGGATTGATCTGGTATCTTTCAACGCCATGTGTTACGGCAGTGGTTGTGGCGCTTGGATCGAGGATAATATCCACATAGAGGAAATCATCGATTGCGGCTGGCCACCTCTGCGCTTCCTGCACCAGTCATCGAGCGTCGAAACTGCGATGACTGAATTGGGCAAGATGGGTGCCCGCCTGAAGGCGGCCGGGCAAGCTAATTCTGCGCTCGCCGCCAAAGCATTTCTCGATGAGGTCGGCGCCGAAGGTTCGCTAACCGAAGAGATCCTGGCGAAAATGGGTGAACCAAAGCTGGCCGATAAAGGCAGCTGACCCCCCCCCAGTGAAGCCCACGGCGACGAAGGCCGCTACGACGTGCGGACTTCGG
>JAPOGE010000147.1 GCA_028283345.1 Candidatus Poseidoniales archaeon | reverse complement strand
GGACTTCGGCTTGGTCACCGCGATGACGGTGATATTCTCACTTATTCTGTGTACCTTATTCCTGCCGGTATTATTAGCGCTGAATGCGATGATGAATGGTAATGACAACAGTACTTCCAACTAGCGAAGGCCACTACGAGTTTCCACGATGTTGGGCCTTCGTGTGGGAGGTGGTGCGGAGTTGGACAAGAACCGAAGGCCGCGCCTGATTTTGAATCTCAGTCGACCTCGTCAGTGGCCCCAGGGGCCTTCTCTATTCGAACATCTCGATGATATCATCTACTGCAATGCCCTGTTCCTTGGCGATTAAAATGAGACACAGCCATGGAGTTATCGGCCCTAATGCACGTTGTTTCCTGTGTACACGCCGTTCGATTTCAGTCACCTCGAGTGCGGATTTCCTGGCGATGTACTTCACCAGTCGAGGTACAAGTTGCATCCGTGGGTCTTGTTCACCTGGTGGCTTGGTCGTCGCGGGTGCCAATTCTGCAGCCGCCGTGGGTGAGGAGGATTTTTCCTCACCCTCGATTGAATCTCCAGTTCCCACAGCGCAAGGCTCGGAGATAATCGTCGAAATTTCCGTCGATACCGGTACGGTGGCCTTACCGGCGGTGAATAGAGGGGGGTTGGTAAGTGACTCTAGGCGCGGCCACCAGCCCAAAGGGGCGGTCACCGCCGCGGTATCGAGACACGGTACCAGACCTTGGCCGGTCATCTCGAGCCAGCCATTCTCGACCAGAGCGGCGATTGCCGATTCAGCAACTGAGGCTTCAAACCATTGGGTGTCGTAGCACCAGGTTCGAACCAGTTCCTCGCTGGTGATTGGTCGCATCTCACCCTTCCAGGTCATCGCCAAGGCTCGTCGGACATCATCGACGTCTCGGCTGGCATCATCCGACATGCATTCCACCTTTGGCTCGGGTCATTTAATACCTCATTTACTCAAACTGCGATGAATCAGCCATCCCGCCGGTTGTATACTAACCTCTAAGGGGGTGCCTTCCGCAGGAGCGATATGCCAATCAAATGCCTTTCGGCACTCGTCTGGGAGTGCCTCCCACCAATTCTCTGCGATCCCATTTCTGGTACTGGTAACCACTGCTTTACGGCCACAACTATCTGCTAGATCGAGTAGAAATGAGTAATGATGTTGCATCGCCTCCTCATCTTCCGGTGGCCATGACTGCAGCCAAACTCTGGTTATCACATACTTAGACGCGGCAAAGGCCAGTTCGAGTTCGCGCCCTGGGGCGCCAGCGTCGATGCACACCTCCTTTGCTCCAAGCATTATGCAGTCGATGACCTCCTCGTGCGATACGGTGAAAGGGTCGATGATCAGGTGGGCTGTATTCTTAGCCAGATCCTTGATGTGCTCAAATGGTAATGACAATCCACCGGTTCTACGCACCTCGACATAGATTTTCTGTGCTGCCAGCACCGGGTCCCGAATATGGATGTGGTCGGGCTCCAAATAGTCGCCGATGAGGACGAATCTGCGAATATGTTGAGCCGCCATAATCCCCCCTAGTTCAATTGAGCAGACAAACGGTTCGCTCCGACATCCTTCAACCCTATGGATTCACACGGAGGCCATGGTTGCCCGACGTTCGGAGGTACCACAGCATTTGCGGGCAATGTACCAGTTAATCAGGAAGTACCCCGGCGTCTCGTCTTTCTCGATTGTAGAGATGACACAGAACGATGGTCGATTCGGCGACGAGATGAGGAATGAGCAATCGATTTCCCAGATGATGCTTGAATTACGTATTATTGTCGACGCCGGCGGCGCACCCGGAGCGGTCAGTAGGGCACTCGCGGTACACGATCGGTTGGCTTTGGCCGGATTGGGTGATGCATACCGCTACTTGGTACGTTCGGTTGAGCGAGGTGAGTATTTCGGCATCGGTGATATTCAGCAGGAATTGGGACGGATGTCGAACTCGTTCCAACGGAAATTCAACGCTCGAATAGAATACATTTCGGCTGATTATCCCGAGGTGGAAGAAATCTATAACTCGTGGCTCAGACTGCGATACATCAGTAATCCAATCGTTCGGTTGAACCTGTCCGAGTGGTGATCTTCAGCTCTTAACCGATTTTGCTGAAGCCGCCATCATCATCCTGTTTCCATTCGCCGCAGGTCTCGCCCACGTACCAGGTGCCATCTTCGCGATACTCGTATTCGCCGTCTGGAGGTAGAGCTTCCCACGAGTCGACTCGGTTGGGGGCGGTGCTCGATTTCGGCGAGGTCACAGTCGCCTCGTAGGTTAACGGCAGGGAAGTTTCAGGGTCTGCCAATTTAGCCTGAATCTCCTCGTGGCTGGGGGCGATGGCGGCGAGAGCATCGCCTGCTGATTGCAGGTCCAAGGTATCACCCAATTCTCCTTCGGTTTCGGTATCGTCGGTTACTGTCACATCTCGGCCTGCCTCATCCAGTCCGAGTGGACGGCTTTTTGCGGCACTTGGAGGTGGTGGACCCCGGTTGGCAGGCGGCCCTGATGGTAGATTATCGGTACCGGCGCCTCGGCGCCGTTGCAGGATGATATTTCCGACCATTATTGCGCTGACCAATAATATCAACCCGGCGATATTCTCGGCGGTGAATATCTGCCTCAACATACCCTCTGGCGGTGCGACGACAAGCATCGAGATATTTGCTTGATTATTCATCTCATCGAGTTCGGCAATAGTGTTATTCGCATCGACGATTGCCCGTATCGACCAGGTGCCAGAGGCGTTTGGAGTGATTCCGAAGGTCATCGTCCAGACATGCTGTGCCGCAAGGCCGCCTTTCTTTGAATTGTGATATATCAATTCT
>JAPOGE010000146.1 GCA_028283345.1 Candidatus Poseidoniales archaeon | reverse complement strand
CCTTGGTGACCTTGGTGACCTTGGTGACCTTGGTGACCTTGGTGGCCTTGGTGGCCTTGGTGGCCTTGTCCTCGGCCTTCTTTTCGGTCTTCTTTTCGGTCTTCTTTGCTGCCATCAGGATTCACCTCCATTCCAACGGTGGGTGGGTGCACCCAGTGATTCGCTGATATCCCCGAGGCGCACAAAGCGCTCTGGCAGGCCACGCACCAGGCTGGGCGACTCACCGAGTTGGTGACCATCGGGCAGTTCATCGCCACTCAAGTGGGAGGGACAACCGATTTCGACTCGCAATGCCCTGAAGGCGGCACGGCCGGTGCTCTTCTTCTGGTATGGCAGCATGCCACGCACGGTGCGCTTGAGAATCAGGTCCGGCATGCGGGGAAAGAATGGTCCCTTACGTGGATGGTTCAGTTCGTAGCGGGTCTGGTATTCGGCGAACACACTCTCGGACTTGCCGCTGACGATGGCGCGCTCGGAGTTGATGATGATGACCCGGTCGTCGCGACCTTCACGGCGAGCCGCGAGCAATTGCTTGGCGACGACACTGGCTAGGCGACCCATCACGACATCGGTGGCGTCGTAGACGTAGGTGGTGCTGATCGCGGCTTCAGCCAAGGATGAACACCCCCTCTCCCTTCGGATTTGACTTCATCAGTTGCTCTAGGCTCATGACTTCTCCACCGGCTTGTTCGATCTTGGCGCGCGCCCCGGAACTGAAACTGTAGGCGACGACGGTCGGACTTCCCAATACATCACCACTACCGAGAAGTTTGCCGGGGACGAGGACAGTCGCGCCCTCGGGGGCATATCTGCTCAAGCGGCTCAGGTTAGGTTGCGCCCATTGGCTGCGACTCTTGGAGAGGCGCACTGCCACATCTCGCCACAGTGCAGAACCGGTCTCGCGCGACTGTGCCTTCAGTTGGCCAATGGTGTTGACCAAGGTCTGGTTTGTCTTGCGTTCTGGTTTACTCATATGACTCCCTCGATGCGTTTGAGGCGGCCTTGCGACCGACCACCTCCTTATCAAGCCACCCACGCGAAAAACGCCCACCCTTACAGGGTGATTACCGGGGAATGCAAGAATCATCCCAAAATGTGTCGACTCAACATTGATGAGGGCGACCGCGCTGAGGGGGGTGATAACATGTCAGATTGGAAATCACTCATCGACGCGGCCATGGCCAAAGAAACCACCGATATCATCGAAGCCCACAGCCTCTATGGGCAGGCCTCACAGGCAGCCTTGATGGACATTCAGGGATTGATGTCGGACTTGGAAGCGGCACAGATGATGGAGATTCTATACGGGGCACTGATTGCCTATACCCAGCAGGTCTTGACCCGCTTGAAGGCCGAGGACCCGGAGGTCGGAGGGGTTGACCACGCCTTCCGGGCCGGCCAGGCTTACGGGGTGTCGTGTGTGCTCAATCACATGGTTGACCAGTTGGTCGATACCTCGGGGACGACCGCATTGGCGGCCTATGATGAGTTCTCGGACAGTATGCATGAGGAGATTATCGTACAGGCGCGCGGTGCGGGGCTGACAATAGAGTTGCTAGGGGCGAAGGGAGAGCTTCTCGACTAAACAATCCGAATAATTCAGCACTGATAACCAGTCAGGGAATTTATTGACCCGGATTGTATTCTTTGGGAGTTGGTGGAAATGGGTTTGATTAACGGCCACCGGCATTATCCAAAAGTGGCCCCACAGCCCAAAGAATCCTACCATCCAAGTCCTGCGAAGTGCGAGTAACCTCATAGCGGTCGCGCAGACTGAACTTGCGATTGAAGGCGCTTGTTTAGTTCTGATATTGTTGCCACTCGTCCATACTTCCTTGGATTCGGTAATAATTTGTATCTTGATAACTCAACCATTCATATCCTTGATCCACACCATTATTGGCAGAGATACTTGAATTGGGAGATGAAGGAGGGCTGATACTGCTGGGAAGGGTATCGAAATCCATGCTGTTTATCACTTCATTTTTGTAATCAATTCCCCTTTTCCAATCACCATCAGATTTCCTTGACCTAACTGTGAACATTATCGCTAGAACTGCTATTATGACTACCGTGATGGCTACAGCCACCGGCGTCCAGGAAGATAGCATTCCGGTATTGGGGAATGGGTCGGTTCTATCACCGACGCCATCACCATCTTCATCCGACCATTCGGTTGAATCATTTGGAAAAACGTCAGCATTATCACCTACTTTATCGCCATCGGTGTCCAGCCATTCGGTCGGGTCGTCAGGGAATACGTCGGCATTATCACCTACTTTATCGCCATCGGTGTCCAGCCATTCATCCGGGTCGTTGGGAAAGGCGTCGGCATTATCCCCCACCCCGTCACCATCGGTGTCCAACCATTCATCCGGGTCGTTGGGGAAGGCATCGGAATTATCCCCCACCCCGTCACCATCGGTGTCCTGCCATTCGTTCGGGTTGTTTGGAAATACATCTACATCGTCATTATAGCCATCGAAATCCACATCACCATAATAGGTGATATTTGCCATTTCGCCATTATTTTCGGAGTTCCCCAGACTATCAACGCCGCCAACAGAGACGAATATTGCGTGGGTACAGCAGGCGTTCATCACAGGAACCGAGTAACTTGTCACAGAATTAGTCGTCATCTCACACGAGACTTGTTCCAGAGCAACTGCAGTAGCGTCAAATTCTGCGTCATCCCAGCAGACCTTCCACTGGGTTACATCAGTGGTGTCGGAAGCCGTCCAGAAAATCTGAACATATTCAACAACTATGGATAATGTGACTCCACTCACACCCGATGCCGGGTCGACTTCGTTGTCGGCTGCCACACCTGGCTTACTACCCTCGGTCGGGTTGCAGCCGTAGGCATTGCAAATCTTCACCCCGT
>JAPOGE010000145.1 GCA_028283345.1 Candidatus Poseidoniales archaeon | reverse complement strand
CAGAACTCGATGGCCGCTCAAGACACTTCGATAACTTTGCAAAAGTATCTATCCCGGGCAGAGAAATATGCCGAAGAAGACCCGGAAGGTGCACTGAACAATCTGCGGAAGTTCTGGGAAGTCATCGTCGAGTCATTGGCCGATGAGTTTGAAATTGTACGGCATCCCTTGAAGTCAACCAACGACATGTTTACTTCGGTCAGGTCAAGAATTCCTACGCGAATGGGTCATTACCTAGAGCACATTCAGAGAATGGGTAACTTCGGTTCGCATTGGCAAGGCGGGATTGAGCCACCAACAGAGGATTCACTTTACTGCCTGTGGGCGGCGACTGAAGTGTTCCAATGGCGAAACCCCGGTCCAACCGCGATACCGATTTCATCAGAGTTGGAATTTATCAGGGTGATCTGTGATGCTGTATCCTGTGAGTATTGTAATCAGGGGATTGGCAGCGAGTGCATCTCCGGTAAAGGTGAGCTGACCGGGACCGACCGAGAGCACACCGAGCGCAAAAAGGAATATGCAAAATATCGCCGTGCTTTTCAGAAACATTACGCGACCACATTAGTCGATTGCATGCATGAGATGGTGGCAGACATGAACCTGCAACAGGGGCAATTTCTGACTGGAAATGAAATTCGAGAGTGGTATGATGACCAGTATCCAGCCTATACTGAAACCGCAATCAACTGCCACGCCTATATGATGACCACGAATCTCAAGACCAGACTTTCTCACAATTTGCATGATGATAGAGAGTATGACCTGTTCTTCTCCGAGGATGGAAAATTCCGTCTTTACCAACCCGGAATTGACCCGGAACCTATCACCCATGGAACTCAGTAATATCAGCAACAAAAGAGATGACCCAATCGACCTGCTACATTACTCGTTGCCGTTTTCGACTGCTGCTTTTAACAATCCTAAAAACGGCGGCGAAGGTCGATTGGGGCGTGTTTTGAATTCGGGGTGGTATTGAGTGCCGACAAAATAAGGGTGCCCCTCAAGTTCAAAGATTTCACACCGTTGCCCAGTCTCATCCTTGCCGACGAACTTCAACCCCTTGCTCTCGATCGCATCTACACAATCAGGGTTGACCTCGTAGCGGTGGCGGTGCCGCTCATCGACATGTTGCGAGCCACCGTACAGGGCGCGAATATGTGAATTCTCGACTTGGAAGATGGTCGGGCGGCTACCTAGGCGCATGGTCCCGCCGAGGTGGCTCTTGGAGATCTCGGGCATGAAGACGACCACAGGATGGGGGGTCTGTTCGTCGAACTCGGTCGAGTTGGCGCCTTCCCAACCCAAGACATTGCGGCAGAATTCAACTACCGCAACCTGCAACCCCAAGCAGACGCCAAGGTACGGTTTGTTAGTGGTACGAGCATAGTTTGCGGCGAGGATTTTGCCTTCAATTCCACGGTCACCGAAGCCCCCTGGGACGAGCACACCCTCGGCGGAGCGCAGGGATTTCCAAGCTGTATTATCACTGGATTTCTCAAGGTCGGTGGCCTCGATCCAATCGATGACCAGTTTTCGCCCTACCGCGAAGGAAGCGTGTTGAAGTGCCTTGATGACCGAGAGGTAGGAATCTACCAAGCCGGTGTATTTGCCGACCACGGCGATATGGATGTCTTCAGTTATGCCGTCGATTCGCTCAGCCATCGCCTCCCACTCATCGAGTAGTGGCCGTTTGGCAGGAATATCAAAACCGAGTTTCTGTGAGAGCAGTTGGCTGACGCCCTGTAGTTCGAGCAGAAGTGGAACCCGGTAGAGGTTGGAGACATCGTGCGCCGAGATTACGGCACTCGGGTCGACATGACAGAACAGTGATAACTTCGATTTGACCTCATCGGTCAAGGGAGTCTCGGAGCGGCATACCAACAGGTCTGGAGTGATTCCCAGGCCGCGCAGTTCCTTGACGGTGTGCTGGGTCGGCTTGGTCTTCTGTTCACCGACCACGCCGATCACCGGAATCAGGCTGACGTGGACGAAGCAGATATTGTCGACTCCGACACGGAATTGGAACTGTCTCAATGCCTCGACAAAGGGGGCTGATTCGATATCCCCCACAGTTCCGCCCAACTCGATCACGCAGACATCGGGGGCGCCATCCAATCCATCCGAAGGGTAGTGGGAGACCTCTTCAATCCAATCCTGCACCGCATCGGTGATATGGGGTACGACCTGTACGGTCTTGCCGAGATAATCGCCACGGCGCTCGGCCTCGATGACCTTGGAATAGATCTTGCCGGTGGTGATATTGTTTTCTCGGGTCAGGCAGACATCGAGGAAGCGCTCGTAATTACCGAGGTCAAGGTCGACCTCACCGCCGTCGTCGAGAACGAAAACCTCGCCATGCTCAAACGGCGACATGGTACCGGCGTCGCTATTCAGGTAAGGGTCAATCTTAATCGCAGTGACCCGAAGACCGGCTGATTTCAAGAGTACGCCGATACTGCTGGCGGTCACTCCTTTACCCAGCCCACTGATCACTCCCCCGCTCACCACAACATAGCGCATCGCCATCAACGGGATTTACACCCAACATAACTCACTCTTAGACCTTCCCCAAGCAAATCCACAGCATATCGCTGCGACTTTCTGGATTTGCGTGTTTTACGCGCACGCATTAAGGATTACAACAGTACCGGTATTCAGTCAAATAATGTGTGATGCACCCTTATCTCCCCTGGGTCAAACTGCCTTTTCCTAAACTGAAGCCAAGGTCATTCAAGTCGATTTCACTATTCATATTGACCCGAACCGGGAATGCCAGATTCACATCTTCCTCTTCAAAGCGACGCAGTATCTCCTTGACGAAAAACGACTTTGAGAGGCGCATCTTCCGTGGGTTCTTGACGAAGTAGCGAATCTCCATTATTACC
>JAPOGE010000144.1 GCA_028283345.1 Candidatus Poseidoniales archaeon | reverse complement strand
ATTTCATTTCCTAACAAGTCAGTTGCTCCGTCCGGCGGTTGGGTGGCACCCTTGGCAAAATCACCATTCATGATTATAGCCTCGGTGGCTGCAGATGGGAAACAAATTATCGTCCAAAGCACCTGGCTAGGGAGTATTGGCTCACTTCCAGGTGCAAGTTCAAACACCATCTCTATTTCATCGGCAACTGAGTTCCATGTACCATAAGTGCCCATGCTGATAGTGATGATGGAAATTTTTCCACCGATCTCCTGCTGGACATCAGACCCAGTCTGCTGTGCGTTTTGTTGTAGTTTCTCACCCGTTTGGATGATTACTGCAGACGCGACGGCTGCAACCAGGACCAGTGCGATGAAGACAATCATCGCTCCGATACCGATAGCCGCAACTGAGTCACGTGCGTTTTCGTTTTCTTTTTTCATATTTTTCACCTTATTTTACCTCCTGTTTTTCCTATTATATGAGAGTATCACCTACATCTCACAGGAATATGTCATGAGCATCAGACTCGATGCGTCATGCATCACCTCCCGGTGCTGTGTATTCTATCACCATCGGGATGTGGATATTGGTGACCTCATCCGGCGCTAGTCTCTGAATCAGCGGAACTACTGGAGCGATGAAACTCGGCGGCATCCACGGCATGACGATGATGTCTCGAAGCGGTTCCATACTGCGGTTCTGTACCCGCACAGTACAACGTATCTGGCCCTGACGCACGGCATAGCCGGAGAGAATCGATAATTTTCTCGACAGAGGTGCGACATCCATTCCATACCCACTGGCAGGGATGATATTGAATTTCAGATGGATGTAAGCCCCGGGTGGTAATGTCGGCAGGTCGACACTCTCAGGCTCGGCTCGCCAGTATTGTGGTGCCGGGGCCGCCAGACGCATCGCCGGAAGGTCGCGGTCGCCATCATTGAGAATCCTCAGCATCAATACACCGGTATCACCACCGGCCGGCCAGCGGGTCTCGATGCCGACCCAGAATGAGCGGAACAGGAATGGATTGAGGGTCGACATATCGCCGCCGGCCAAATCGCCGATAAGCGATTCGACCTGCTCGGCGGCCAATGCGACATCGCCCATCTCGGCGGCTCCGGCGGCATTTCGCAGCCGCCGCAGGACCAGTTCTATCTCATCAGCAGTTCCCGGTTTGGCGGAGATCAGTTTCTGCATCAGTGCCAGCGAACGGCGCAGGTCGAGCACGCTGGCGCCCAATTCCTGCAATTCCTTCTGCGCCTTGCTGACCGAGCGCCTGGCGCCGAACAGGCGGTGGCTCTCCAGTTGCAGGCGCGCCATATGCAACCAGTAATCGACCCCTTCGGCAGCGGCCTCCTCGACCTGGACGACGCCATGGGTAATCTGTTCCATCTCGTCGCGAGCAGCCATGATCTCCTCTTCGGAATAGCCGCCGTAGGTCTGCTCGTCGCCTTCACCTACCATCTCCTCGTCGAAGTCATCACCGTCACCTCCTTCAATGAGGTGTTCTTCCCCAGATTCCTCCGGGGATTGCTCTGAAACCTCATCCGGTAGGTCTTCACCAAGCTCATCCTCTGAGACTTCATTGAGATTACGCACCTGCCGCACCCCCTTCATCTGCCATCAATGGCACCGGCAATCCGGACGGTGATTCGGTGCCATCACCGAATGATTCACCAGCCCCGGCACCGTCCTCATCGTATTCCTCATCATCCAAGCCATATCGGGCAAGCCGGCGAATGAGGCGGGCCGGGTCGGACAGTTCACGGTCGATTCGGTCGAGAGCGATTTCTGTATCGGTCAAGTTACCATATAGTTCGGCATAGGTTGCATCCATCCACTTCAGCATTCGTCGGATCACATACATCGGGATAATCAACATCGCCACCAGGGTGACTATGTTGGTGACATCGATCTCCATCTGTGGGGGGAAGCCAAGGATGATTGCCGCGTAACCTAATATCGGCATGGAGAGGATGAATGTAAGTTGTCTCCGCACAGCATGCAGTTCGGCATGATGTTCTCTATAGATGGTGCTCTGTCCTCGTCGCGCCCGTTGGTAATCCTCGTGAATCAGTTGGAATTCATCACCTGAGCGCCACGCAACTCCGATCATCCACATTATCACGAAGAAAGTGATGACCGGGCCAAACCAGACCCACGTGCCCATGTGGAAGGCTAATCCGAGGGTAATCACCCCGGCATAGGAGGCCATCAGTTTGAACTTCTCATTGCGCAATCCGAGGCGCAGACAGGCCAAGGATACGAATATCATCGCCACAAGGCCGACGAAGACATAGAGAGTATTGGGTGACCACGACTGGACGGTTCCGGATTTCGAGGCTACATTGTCTGCAAGGTCATTCTCGGCCGACTCTGATTCCACAGTGGCAGTGCAAGTTACCTCGGAACTGTCATCCCACCAATCCAAGCGGTCGGGGGTCAGGTCGAAGGTATGGATCTGCTCATCCATGGGATTCATGGTTGGAATCGGATATGATAGGCGTGGTTTGACAATAACATTATTCCCGCAATCCATGGTCACCGTCACCAGTAGTGCCATCGCAGTTCCTTCGTTGCGAAGTATCACGCTTCCTGTATCCAATGTCCCTTCAATCAGATAATCGCGGTTATCTGAGAGAGTCAATTTAACGTTGCTGACGCTCAACTCGGCGGAATTTTTCAGGATGAAACTAATTACCGCTTCGTGATATACGGTATAATCATCATGCTCGTTGGGATGGTAGAGTCTGAAAGTCAAATTCCAGCCATCTCCCGAATAGATATACGGCCAGACCGGCGTGGTGATCTTGAATGTCAGGCTATTGAAATCATATGCTTCGGCAGAAGGCAAGGTGATTCGGGTGCCGGTGCAGGCGGTGTCGGCCACATCCATGTCCAATGTATCAGTCACGGTGGTCATCTTAA
>JAPOGE010000143.1 GCA_028283345.1 Candidatus Poseidoniales archaeon | reverse complement strand
TATACGATGAGAATGAAAGTGCGGTCGATAGCGGAACCTTCGAATGGATTAATCCCGACGATGACGGTATGAAATCAGGATCGTTTGAGGTAAGCAATCTCACCGACGGATGCTATGAGTTTACGGTGCACCTCTATCAGGCCGACGACTTCTCCGATACCTCAGATCTTGATACCGACCAGTACTCTGATATTGCAATCGGCTCAGCATATTGTGGCGGTGATGAATACATCACTACAACTACTAATCTTGACCCTATGAATATCTCCAGTGGGGGATATCTCGATGGTAGTTGGGAAGTTTATATGTTGGTCGATGGCGACGATTATGGAGTCAATCTCAGTATATGGATAGAGGATGCAATTCCATTGGAAGGGTATGGGTATGATGAAACTTTTGCCGCCGATTCGACCGGAACCAATTCAGGCATCTTCTACTTCGATGGATTTGACGATGGTTGCTACTATTTTCAGGTTCGTTTGTCAAATGATCTTGGTGAATTCCTCGATGAAGATGGTTTTGACTTCAGCGTCGGCGGCGTCGATTGCATTGATGATTATGAACGCACCTTCATCTGTGGCAACGGCGACGAGATTCCATTTGAGATGGTCAATGATAATTATGAAGACTGCCCCGATGGTGCTGATGAGCAACAGTATAATGCGACTGGTGAAAAGATTAACTGGTATGATTGTGAAGATGGCACCACCGAAGTGTGGATTGAACAGGTCAACGATGGGACTGAAGATTGCCCGGATGGCGATGACGAATACGATGGTGACGACTCTTTTTCTCCAGAAGAGTTAGTGTTGATGTTTGACGCTGATGGTGATGGCGAACTCAGTCTTGAAGAGATCTTTGATGGTATCAATGAATTGAATAATGAAGAAGGTTGGCCACCCCTTTCAGATGAAGAGAAGGACCTGGTTGATGATTTCTTCACCTACGCCGACGACGATGGGTCTGGATTTTTAGACCTTGATGAACTTGAATATTTCATCGAACTGATGGATGCGGAAGATGATGGCCCCACCTTCGTCTGTGGCGACGGTGCAGAGATTCTATTTGAGATGGTCAATGATAATTATGAAGACTGCGGCGATGGTTCTGATGAGCAACAATTTGATGCCGCTGGAGTTAGGATTAATTGGTTTGACTGCCATGATGGTAGCGTGGTCTGGATAGACCAAGTTAACGATGGTATGGAAGATTGCCCTGACGGCGAAGATGAAGGCAACTATTACGACGATGGCCCCCCTTCTCCTGAAGAGTTACTGTATATGTTTGACGCTGATGGTGATGGCCATCTCAGTCTTGATGAGCTTGTAAATGGCATCAATGCGCATAACAATGAATCCGGTGAACCACCTATGTCAGAGGAAGAGGAGGACCTCCTTGAGAATGGCTTCAATATGGCCGATGCTGACGGAAATGGACTGTTGGACATTTACGAATTGGAAGATTTAATCGATATGTGGGAAGATGAAGGCGGTGACCCCGACTTTACTTACGGAGATGCGTCACTCGATGCAACCACCTATGTCATGTCACCAGACTATGACCCCACTATGATGGCCTGCGAGGGCGGAGTTGGTCTGATGACTGCTGTTGACTTTTACGACTGGATGGTGTTTGAAGATGACCCAGAGGACTACCTCACCTGGGGAACTGACCACCACACTGCGGGCAACGTAGTAGATGACACCGCCCCTGAAGGAGAATATGTCGTCCTCGCTGTCCTTGAATGCATGGACTTATCCGGCGTTCACTGGACATTTGGTGGTTATGATAGGTCTGCCGCGACTGGAGCACCGGTCATGCACACATTCACCAACGGCTCAACTACCACCGTCGATATATATCTCATTGATTTGGATGATGTTGGCGGCGGCGATGGTGGTGACGAAGATTACTTTGACTGTGAATCGGGAGATGATCTCAGTATCACCTTCGCAGAAGTGACCGATGCTACTGGCACCCTGACGTTCACCGCGGTCTGCACCTTGAGTGCGGAAAACAGTGAATATGTCAGGGGTATGATTGACGAGGCTGGAGATAATGATGGTACTGTCAGCACCACTGAACTGGCCGCCTTCATGGTGATGATGGCTGGGGATAATATCTGTCACGCTGAAAATGGTACTGAAATTCCTTGTGAAGAGGGAGACGACGGCGTGTTCAAGTTTGACGGTGTTGAAATTGATGCAATGAACGATGTTGCTCCTGAGACGATATCAGGTGTGATTGAAGGGGATGTCATCACTATGACCTCAACCGATGTCATCACCTTGGTTCTCGACCCTGCCGTTGATACTCATACCTTGACCTATCAGAGTACCGATACCGATGGTGGCGACGATGACAATGGTGGTGACTGCTCAGGCAGTGTCTCCATCGACAGCGTCTCTCCGTGGACAACTACAAGTGTTACCTTCAATCCAAGCGATGACTGGGATGTAGAGCATCTGGCCGACGGCACATGGCTGGTCAGCAATATGGATTCCGATAGTGATGGTGAATGCAACTCCGAACCCACTAGTGTTGAGATTGTTTGGACCCGACCGGTCATCGACACCACTCCAGTCTGTGACATCTACTACCACGTCGGTGGTGCGGTACTCACAGCCGGAAGTACATGGTCTGTGCAACTTCAAGGGGCAGTCTCCTTCGAGGTACCCAGCGATGGTGAGTTCACTCTGGCCCTGCCGGTCGGCAGCTACTCGGTGATCCTGGCCTGCAACGATGCAGAAGGTGATGAAATAGACGTCATGGTGACTGTTGGAACCGAGACAAGAGAAGGCACTGCTCAGAATGGTGTGATTTACGTTGAAGCCTTGTTCGAAATCACTGAAGACAATGTCGGTGATGCTGTCGATATCACTCTACTCTGGGAATCCACCGCTTTTGGTGGCACCTTCAACATCCACTTCATGGCTGTTGAGA
>JAPOGE010000142.1 GCA_028283345.1 Candidatus Poseidoniales archaeon | reverse complement strand
CAGCAATACTCCATGGGTCATTTTCCAGCCCCCCCATTCGGCGCTTTCGAGAACCTCTTATCGCCGATTCAATCCCCGCTTGGCTCGGGCCTGAATCATTACTGAATGGGGGTATTGGGCCACGTCTGGCAAGTGGTCGAGAAATGATTGCGGCGGCGAAAAAACCACCGATGTGAGCTACGTGGGCAACGTCTGAGGCAGCATTGAATCCATACACTGCTGCAGCGCGAGCGATTTCAATGATGATATACAGAAAGGCGATTAATTCGACCGGCCACGGGCGAATCAAAATCAGTGGGAATTCGATTTTATCCCCCGGCCATGAGGCGACATAGGCACCCAGTAATCCGTAGGCGGCGCCACTCGCCCCCCAGGCGATTCCGAGGTGTCCGATATGGGTGAAATGCCAAGTCAGCGAACCCCCGATCGCCCCGGCGAGATAGACCATCATGAAATTCTTCGACCCCATCCTCTGCTCCAACGGCACCCCGACAAGGGCGATGATGAGCACATTTCCGAGCACGTGGGTCATATCGGTCGGGCTGTGCAACCAAGCTGCGGTCAGGAAGCGATACCACTCGACCGGGTCACTCTGGATGATCGGAATCGCCGCCAACAGCAGATGCGGAGGCAGATGCGGGATACCGAACCAAACCGCGATTGGCCATGAAAGCATCTGTACGAGATAGCCAAAGAGAAGGGAATTGACGGTCGCCAGAGCAAACCCTCCGCCCTGTCTCCAGGCTCGCACATAGGGCGCTATCACCGCCACCAACCAGAGGGCGAGCAGAATGTGACCTGCGGTACCCATGTAGAATATCATCTGCGTCATTGCGTGTGGGTCGTGGGGGTATTCTTTATTGTGCGTTCGTATAATTCGATGCTCTTCAATGATGATTACAGCGTCGACGGCTTCAAGCCGAAATACTCACTCCCGAGGTCATGGTCGATGCGCCTCCACCACTTCTCCTATGCAAGGGTGTCGAGGTTCGGCGCGGCCTGAGAACCGTGCTCAAAGGGGTCGATTTAGCGGTCGGTGAAGGGGAAATTGTCGCCTTGGTAGGGCCTAATGGCTGTGGGAAATCAACCCTGGCCGAGACCGCGGCGGGAATGCACATGATGCGGGCTGGAAGCACTTTTCATCGCCTTGGCAAAGCTCTGTCGGTGATTCGCAATCATCACGGTCACCGAGGCTTAGCCCAGCCTTTTGGACTGGCCTTGCAAAAGGACGGGGCATCTGGTGACGAGTTGGTGGGTGAGAGGTTACAGGTCGCTATCGACATGTGCGGAGAGGCGGAACATTCGCTGGCGGCACTGCAAAATGAAACCGATAAATGGCGCTTGTCGCACCGACTGAACGACCGTATCGCGTGGTTATCCGGCGGGATGGCGCGAAGGGTATCGGTACTCGCTGGCCTATTGCCGGCGCTTATCTCACCTGAACCACGCTTGGTGATCTTGGACGAGCCGAGTAGTGGACTCGACCGAGAGGGAAGTCGGATTCTATGTGAAGAGTTAACCTCATTGGCTGAAAACGGCCACGGAATTCTGGTCGCCACCCACAACCAGAAGGTTATCGATATCGCCACCAAAACGATTGAGTGGGTCGGCGAAAAACTCGATATCGAAGCGGTGGAATACGATACACCGTCAATGAAGGCGCCCTCTGAACTCGGCACTAGAGCTAAGACTTTCCGTGCCTGGGCCAATATTCTCGACTATCGAACCTGGGGGTCGGTAGCGTCCAATGGTGTCGCGGGAGTACTGACTATTCTACTCATTCTCGCTCTTTCGGTAGACGATATTGCCAGCGCCGCGGGGGCGTCTTGGATGATGACCCTGCTCTCGGTTCCAGCATTTGTCGCCGGGCTGATTCCGGCTTCGACATTGCGCCACCTCGATGAGCAATTCTGCGCCAGGTGGTGGGATGCTCAAAGCGCCGGCCAACTGCCGATTTCCCCGCCTCAGGCGCTGCCTTTGGTCGGGGCTGGGCTGACCGCAATCGCACTGGCAACCCTGCCATTGCCCCACTGGGGGTCACAGGTCGATGGAGTTATCGAACTCGGTCTGATCACCTTGGGTGGGTTACTAACCTGGATGGTCTCTCTGATTCAGATTTCACAGTGGCGACTGGTCTCTTCACTTGAGCGCAGTAATGCACTTCTATTCTCTTTCTTCCTTCCATTTCTAATCTATCCTTTCCTCTTGTGGACGAGTGGACAAGTGGCGATGTTGGATGGTGATCTAGATCTCCTTGAACGGTTTTCCAATCTGTTGGCCGGGGCCGCCATCTTCCTCGGATTATTCCTCGGACTAAGGCTTCTAAGGCCTTCGTGAAGGGCTCACTACATTGAAAGGCCAAGCCTATCAGGGCTGGTTGGGAAGAATTCTGATGCTGGCGCGACAATCCGACATCCTCATCATCATCGCCGGCTTATTGCTGGCGGGAATCACCTTGGTTCTCGGCTTCACCTACGCCCCCAGCGTCGATACCGATGCAATGAATGCACCGCATGCCCAGCGAATATTCTACTGGCACGTACCGGCCGCGTGGGCCTCATTCATCGCCTTTAGTTGCCTTTTCGTCGGCAGTCTGGCATGGTTCTGGAAGCGTGCCGACTGGGGCTGGAACCTACACTGTGCAGGAGCTGAGGTCGGGTTGTTGTTCGGCCTGATGGTCATCACCAGCGGCCCCATATGGGGGCAGGCGGAATGGGACCGGCCGTGGGATTGGTTCGACATCAGATTGAATTCCTTCTTGGCTTTGACCGCACTCGCGGCATTTGTGGTGTTGGGAAAACGTACCCAACCCGATGGCGAGGCAACCCGTGACACCTTCTCCGCGGTAGGATTATTCGGCTTCCTGCTGGTCCCTCTCACCGCCATGGCGACAACCCTGTGGCAGCGAACCCACCCCGGCGTGATAACGGTCGGTAGCGGAGGTGGGCTCGACCCGGTGATGGCACAGG
>JAPOGE010000141.1:266-3280 GCA_028283345.1 Candidatus Poseidoniales archaeon | reverse complement strand
CGCCGATATCGACGTCTTCGATATCGAGATTGACCAGACCGACCCGGCGGAATTCATCAAGACCGTGTGTGCGATTGCGCCGACCTTCGGCGCTATCAATCTCGAGGATATCAAGGCGCCGGAATGCTTTGAAATCGAGCGCCTCATCGCCGAGAATACCGATATTCCGGTCATGCATGATGACCAGCACGGCACCGCGATAATCACCGGGGCGGCCTTGCTCAACGCGGCCGAGATCCAAGGCAAGGAACTGGGAGACCTGAAAGTGGTCGTCGCCGGTGCCGGGGCGAGTGCAATCGCCAGTGCCAACCACTACGTCGCCCTCGGGGTCAATCTCGCCAATATCACCATGTGTGATTCCAAGGGAATCATCACCAAGCAGCGACTTGATGCCGGTGAACTGAATCAATACAAGGCGGCCTTCGCCCAAGATGTAAAACCGGGCGACCTGGCCTCCGCACTGGTCGGTGCCGATGTCCTGCTGGGACTTTCCAAAGGCGGCTTGGTCAACCGTGAAATGGTCGAGAAGATGGCCGCCAAACCAATCATCTTCGCGCTGGCAAATCCCGAACCAGAAATCATGCCAGATGAGGCCAGATTGGCTTGCCCCGATGCCATCATCGCCACCGGGCGCTCGGACTATCCCAATCAGGTGAACAATGTTCTCGGCTTCCCCTACATCTTCCGCGGCGCTCTCGACGTGCGTGCCAGAGACATCACCTCGGGGATGAAAATGGCCGCTACCAGAGCCTTGGCCGAATTGGCCCGGGAACCGGTCCCCGAAGCGGTCTCGCGCGCCTATGGGCTGGAGACCTTCCACTTCGGCCGCGATTACATCATTCCCAAACCATTCGATGAGCGGGTATTGTTGTGGGAGGCGGCGGCGGTTGCTGAAGCGGCAGTGAACGAGGGTGTCGCCTGCATCGACATCAGTCAATTCAACATTGACGCTTATCGTGAATCGCTAGAGGCAAGACTGGGATTGCGCTACAGTGTGATGCGCGGGGTCATCAACAAGGTGAAGCACTCCGGCAAGCGAATCGTCTTTCCAGAGGGTGAACATGAGAAGGTTATCCAAGCGGCCAGCGAATTGGTTGATGAGGGAATCTGCTTCCCCATCCTGCTGGGTAACCCGCCTACCATCAAACGGGTGATGGAGGAACTGGGGGTTGACTTCCCCTGTGAGATTATCAATCCTCGCAATGACAAGCGCCGTACCGGGAAATACGCCAAAGAGATGTTTGCTGAGCGTGAGCGAAAAGGGGTGACCCTGCTGGATGCCAAACGCCTGTTGAAGAGCCGACCATACTTCGCCTCGCAGATGATTGTCTCCGGTGATGCCGATGGATTCATCGGCGGAGTGAGCCGAAATTACGCCGATGTCCTACGCCCATGTCTGGAAATCATCGGCAAAGATGAGAATGCTCATTGTCTGGTCGGGTGCTACATGATGACGGTCAAAGGGCGGGTCATCTTCCTGGCCGACGCCACCGTCAACATCTATCCTGACAGCCGCACCTTGGCAGAAATCGCGGTGCAGACCGCCAAGGTCGCCCGGCAATTCGGAGTGATTCCGCAAGTGGCGATGTTATCCTTCTCCAATTTCGGCTCGAGCCGCTCACACCGCAGTCTGCGGGTCGAAGAAGCGGTGAAAATCGCCCGTGAGCTCGACCCCTCGCTGGTAATCGATGGGCCGATGCAGGCCGATACAGCATTGAACGCAGACACGCAGGAAGAATATCCGTTCATGGCTTTCGACGGCCCGGCCAATGTTCTCATCTGCCCGAATCTGGCCGCCGCCAATATCGCCTACAAACTCCTTCAAGAGTTGGGCGATGCCGAGATGACCGGACCAATCCTGTCGGGGATGAGTCTCCCGGTACAACTGCTCGCCCGTAGCGATGGGGTTCGTGATATCGTCAACATGGGGGCAATCTGTGTGCGCGATGCGATTCGCAATGAGAGTTATTGGGAGACCTTGGAGCGGATTTCGCACCTCGAAGAAGAATAATCGAGGTAGTGGACGCACAAGCGTAAAGACTCTACCATAATGCTTTAGCGAGGCTGGTCCCATTGTACCTCAATGCAGCCCCCACAACAGTTTCCCGCACAACAGGCAGCTGGTCCAAATGTGGTAGGGGCAATGCCGTCCCCTGTTTACGGGATTCAACAAGGTGTGGTGATTGCAGCAGCGCAGAGTAATGGCGCTGCAACGGCAGGGATGGTTCTAGGCATCATCTCCATGTCACTTTCAGTGTTATCCCCACTCATGATTTTTATGTGCTGTTTCGTCTCACTTCCACTTGCATTCTTCGGAATGATATTCTCACATGTAGGCTACTCCAACTCAAAGACAACCGGTGTGGGGAATGGACAAGCCGTAGCGGGGCTCGTACTCAATTGGTTACAACTTCTTATGGTGTTCATACCAATTATGGCTATCATGGGAGTTGGATTCTTCTCCACAGTTTGAATACACAAGCGTCTGATTTGCACTTAGGAAAATCTAATTGTGAAACAAAGTTAGCGTATTCGGGTGAGAATTTGAGTGGGGCGAGAGAATACTACGATTCACTGATTGCTCAAGGTTATTCTAATCATCAAGCACTATCTTACACTCACCAGCACTTTCCCGAATTTCAGATAGCAGATTTAGATTCCATCGGGACTCAACATCAGAACCAGTACGACCAGCAAAATACCATGATGCTACAAAATCTTCAGCAACCTGTTATGCTTGAAAACCAACAGCAACCCGTTATTTTTGCCGCCCCGCCTCCACAGAGCAACAATTCAGCGCTCAAAATAGTTGTCATCATTGCTGGAATAATAGCATTCTTTATGATAATCACCGTGGTTCTCGCTGGTGTTCTATATGTGTGGGCAAGCGACTTGGCGAACAACAACCAAGAAGACAGCCCAGATCTGTACCAATACATCGCAACCGACCACACAGACGCAGTTGACAACGGCACAGAAAACTCCTTGTTTGTGCTACAGTTCAGCCGTGCACC
>JAPOGE010000141.1:0-256 GCA_028283345.1 Candidatus Poseidoniales archaeon | reverse complement strand
GGTGACGGTAACTGTAAGTTGGTTCAGTACGGTAGTGACGAACTAACTTGGGAGAAGTCGGAGATTGTACACGTAACAGAGAACGGCCGGGATATTTGTTCAGCAGCGCCTTGCGTGCTTACCATCAAGATCTCCGATGTCCGAACTGGTGTTGACTTTACCGGCAGCGGCTCTGTCGTTGTCGAGTAAATCCACAAGGTCCAGAGCCTATGTTCTTGGGAAAAACGTGTTAAAATCCCGGGTTTAGACGCACTCG
>JAPOGE010000140.1 GCA_028283345.1 Candidatus Poseidoniales archaeon | reverse complement strand
TCCCGCAAATGATGGTTTTCTGCCTTGGCCGGGTGCTTGGCTCGCGATCGCTGTGTGCGCTCTTGCGGCCTTCACGCTGTCGCGCAAGCCTCGGACGATCTAGTCTCCACTCAATCCAGCGAGCCTGCTGCGTTCACATCGGCCCATAGGTGGAGATGCGTGTGAGCCGAAACCAAGGAAACGCTCACCGCTGCTCTACCCCCCCTCACGTGAGTATGCTCGCTGCCCACGCTACCCAGGACGACCAGTTGACGTTCACGTAGTGGGTACCCCCCGATTCGTACTACTTTAATCAGTGCGTTTTTCACCTATTTCAAAGGATATGTAGGGTTTCAGTAGTGGCCCTTTGTGTCAACCATATTATGTATCGGAAAAGAAATTCAAACAACTACGTGCTTTACAGAATTGAAATTCATTCATCCTCTTGCGGATTGAGTAATTGGTTGATTTCTTCAATACGATTCTGCACTCCTTCTGCATAAGCTTCTGCATAGGCGACAAATCCTGCCGCACCACTGGATCCAATACCATCTAACTCGGTAAGTCCACTGACCCCTGCTTGAATTATTTGACTATAGTTGAGAATACCTGCTCCAGTTAGTGTAGCACTGGTAGATTCTCCGAGCCGAGGAATATTAGTCAGGTTTTGTAGAGATTCTTGCAAGTATGTGACTTCTTCAATCAGCAACATCCTGTGTTTCAATTGCGATGCGGCTGCAAGCAAGGCGATACCATCGTAATCACCATCGGCATCCAACCCATACAAAGGATATACGGCTCGATAAATCGCACACTTAGCGAGAACTAGAGCGGGGGGGGGGTCTCTCATCATTATGTCTAGTCTGCCTTCATATGCTTCTAAAGGCAATAGTTGGTCTATTCTTTCATAGTAGGCCAATACCGCGGTTTCAATGCTGGTGATTTGTTCTTCATTCGGCTCAGGTGGTATCGGAAACGATTCAAACACAGGAGTTTGGTATCTACCCGATATCCCTCTGTTTGCAGACATCTCTAAGAACCAAACTTCGTGAATATCCGATAGCAAGACCCCGAGTTCCCATCTATTGTCTGAAAGGATTGCGTATAATGCTCCATCTGGAGCGGTAGATGTTGGGATTATTTCGAAATGAAAACTTCTGGCTGCGACCTCTTGCTTAACAATGAAATTTTCAAGACCTAGCTCCTCAATTGCAGGCCACATATCGCCGCGACGATTCCACATTACCTGCCACCATCTGTCCTGGTGATTGTATTTCGCGATTGATGTCTCCTCCCCGTTTTCATTGGTGTTCTTGCCTATAATCCAATCTTCTAAACCTATGCCGTTGTAAGGGGCTTGAGCAATTCTAGGGTTTGAACCATCGGCTAACCATTGGAAGGGTGCGAGGTAGTTCGAAGCAGTGATTTCATCGAAATTCCTAAAGTCAATAATCCACTTAAACGTCCTATCCTTGAAGTACTGCCCGTCTGCCAGTTGGATGACTACATCGGAGTTTGACGGGCCTCCTGCACCGTTTTGAGCAGCAAGAAGTTGTGTTGCTGTTTCTACGTCTATGACTCTGTAGTGCTTATCCATTCCCTTGTAACCTTGAAAACATCGACCTACATTGGCCGCTAATGGTTGTAACATTTCGGTCATATCATAATTGGTAAGGGTGCAATAAATCTGTTCTACTAACGATAGATCACCGTTCCGTTCTATTGCAAGGCGCGTAGGTTGAATCAGATGATTATCCGATTCCCGTTCCATG
The DNA here is from genome assembly GCA_028283345.1 of Candidatus Poseidoniales archaeon. Classification (GTDB taxonomy): domain Archaea; phylum Thermoplasmatota; class Poseidoniia; order Poseidoniales; family Poseidoniaceae; genus UBA60. The sequence continues at coordinate 1,554 of JAPOGE010000140.1, read as the reverse complement.
CAAATGATGGATATTGGTTGGTTCGCACCAGATACTGGCCAGTCCCTGATTTTGTAGGCGAGTGTAATCACAAGGTTCTCTTCAATTCCCGATTCTAGAACTCCTCTTGATTCTGGAGCAGTACATGATGATGTTGCAATCAACCCAAAGCATTGACTGCGACCATCTCTAACCATCTCTTGTGCCTTTCTAATAAAATACATTGACAAATCCGAACTGTTGTTCAATCTATCAGAGTATAACTCGAATAAGGCATTGGTATATACTGTCCCAAGATTTCTGCGAAGGCTACCTCCTCGGGCTCCCATGAATGGTGGATTTCCAATAATCAATGTCGTATCATCCCACTCTCGAATTTGTGTATCGTCCCCGCTATCATCTATCAACGAATCAAAACATTCTATTCTTGCTGCATTAATCAGAGGTAAGGGATTTTGTCCGATACTGTGCTCAATGGCACTTTCCATTCCAGCCAGCGCCATTACCAACCTGCCTACTTGCGCGGCTCTCGGTTGTATCTCGTATCCAATCATATTCTGCGGGAATATGAATTCCCACTCTTGAACCCTAAAATCACCACTAAATGTTCCTTGATGAATGTCTCCTATCCATTCTTGGTGTAAACTAAATAACTCAGCCTCTAAACGCTTAATCTCTAGATAGGCCATGTAAAGGAAATTTGCAGAACCGCAAGCCGGATCTAGCACTGTCAAACATCTCAATTCGATAATTGCTCTTTGCCATTGAGTCCATCTTCTTCTTCTTGAAGGAGAATCTGGGCCTCCGAGAGCAGGCATATTCGAAATTGCATTAATTCTCCTCTCCCATAGTTCTGTAATCAGTGGACCAATAATCAGTTCTATGTCATCTGGATCGGTGTAATATATCCCCCCCTCCAATCTTTCAGCATCGGTAAAACACGATTCTACAATATTGCCAAATATCACAGGGTTTAATCTACTCCAGTCGTGCTCTGCACAACTAAGTAATGATTGTAATTCTTCGTCACGAATTTCAAATGTTTCGCTTGCGTCAAATTGAAACCATTCCGATGAAACATACGGTAAATCAGCATATATTCCTTGTGGGGTCTCTTGGCCTAAAGATTGCATAAGCGGGAAAAGATGTGTTTGGACATGTATGTGTTGAGAGCCCAATATCTGAATTAATGCATGACGGAAACGCCCAACAGCAATACCATCCTCTCTTGGTAACAGATACCCACCGCCAAATTCAACATCTTCAAGGTACATCATGAGCCCACATCGTGTGATGAAACGAAGTGCTATTTCTTCTTCTATTTCTCTTTCAATTAGTTGGTTGAAAACGCCAACTAATTGTCGAGCAGCAGTGGTACTAATTTCTCGAACCTGCTCTGCAATGGCTTGATTCGGATTAGAACTAAAAAATGGGAATGCATTCAAGTTTTCATGTATCTCTTCGAGTGGAAATTGTGAGATTGGATCTGCTGATTCCGGGAGATTGGTATCATATATTCTAAACTCACGAAAATTGGACAAAAGCAGATATCTTGGGCGAGGAGCATTCATGTGT
>JAPOGE010000013.1 GCA_028283345.1 Candidatus Poseidoniales archaeon | reverse complement strand
GATCGGCGAATACCAGTTCGGCATCCAAGGCATTTGAAACCACTTCGATTACCGCGAGTAATCCCAGATACAGTATCCCTGAGACCAGCATCTCCAACCATATGGATTCGGCTGCCAGTGACCAATGTACCATCAGCCATGCAAACATTCCAAGGAACGAAGCGCGCGGGATACGATGAAACGAAACCACCGCTTCGCGCAGTTCACTATGGGTTCTATGCGGTTGTGAAATATGGATTATCTGCCATTTGGTGCGTCGCTGCAAGAATAATAAGGCCACAATCAGGCCGCGTTTCTCAATCAACAACCAGTCGAGAAGAAGTAGAATCGGAATGGCCATGATAATCATCGGGATGGCGAGCAGAATCGCCAATGGGCTGACAATCAATGCTGGCAGGAGCAGGAAATGCGGTAAGGAGAGTGGGTAAAGTACATCGGTTTCAATCAATCGCGCCTTTTCGGGCTCTATATGCAACCTCCTTCTCTCATCATTGAGACTCACCCGGAATTGCTCCAAGGAATAGCCACTGTCGAGAACCTGCTTGACAGCCTTTCGATAATCACCGTGCTCAATTTTGCTGCCGGCATAGATGCGCCAGGCAAATCTGGCGGGTAAGGCCATCACCAAGGGTATGCAAAGCAGACCCAGGGCCCACATCAGTGCCTCGTAATCAGTCCCTGCCACGGAATTGCGTATGGGTTTCGGTGTATAGCAACATCTATCGCGCTGGCGTTGAGCATCCGATATGGGAATAACATTCATTTCACCGCGCTACCTCGAGGCTCCATGGCAAGGATTGCTATTACCGACGGGATGGCCGATGGGGCACAGAAAGCGCTGAAAAACATGGGCCATGAATTAGTTGTCGAAACCGTTACTGAAGAAGACTTGATCGATGGTTACCTGCGCCATTTCGAGGCGATAATCGTCAGGTCAAATACCAAATTGAGCTCCGAGGTAATCTCCTCCTCAGTAGCCCGAGATGGTCGGCTGAAGGTTATCGCCAAAGCTGGGGTCGGAGTAGATAATATCGACCTTGAGGCTGCGACCGAACATGGTATCATGGTCGTCAATGCGCCGCGCGCCAGTACGCAAAGTGTGGTTGAATTGACCATTGGTCATCTGTTGGCGAGCACTCGTCACCTGCCTCGCGCCGATGCCGGTCTGCGAAGCGGAAACTGGGAGAAGAGTATCCTCAGGGGCACTGAATTATCCGGTAAGGCGATCGGCTTCATCGGCTTCGGCAGAATCGCCCAGGGCGTAGGTAGATTGGCATCTGCTTTCGGGATGGAATTGCACGCCTATGACCCTTATCTCCCACCGAAGATTGCCCGTGACATGAATTGTCGTCTCCACGCCAGAGTCGATGACGTTTTTCGTATGTGCACCCATATCAGCGTCCATTGCAACCTCTCGGATGAGACCTATCATCTGGTAGATTCTGAACGGATTGATTTGATGCCGGGGGTCAGCCCCCAGGGCATCCAGTGTGGAAATCACATAGTGAACTGTGCCCGCGGCGGTATCGTCGATGAAGATGCGGCATTATCTGCTCTGGGGCGCGGGCAACTGGCCAGTGTGGCATTGGATGTGTTTGAAAACGAACCGGTGAATCCCGATTCAGAACTTCTCCAGCACCCCCACTTTCACGGCACCCCGCATATCGGTGCAGCGACCAAAGAAGCGCAATATCGCGTCGGCATGGATATCGGTCAAGCGGTCGATACTGCTCTGCGAACAAATACCTGCGAAACCTTGGTTAATCGGGGTGTGAATGTGCGTACGGTTTGAGGTAATAAATTGAAAGACCGTAGGCATGACAATGGTACCATGAGTGATGGAGAGGATTCCGCTGACGGGACTTCGGTTGGTGGAGATTTCGTTGGCGGCCGCATCCTGATTCACTGCGACCTCGATGCCTTCTTCGCCGCGGTCGAAACCCTACACCATGGTTTGAACCCCACCGAGCCGCTCATCATCGGCTCAGACCCGAAGGATGGGAGGGGGCGGGGCATCGTCTCGACCTGCAACTATGCGGCGAGAAAATACGGTATCCACTCGGCGATGGCGATTTCGGAAGCCTGGCGTCGCTGTCCGGGAAAACCGGTCGGTGACGGCACCTATATGCAGAGCACGCGCGGATTATATCGCCGAGCGAGCAGGAAGGTCATGCGTATCTTACGTCGAGAAGCAGACCGGTTTGAACAGGCCTCGGTAGATGAGGCTTATCTCGATGTTACCGAAAGCGTAGGTGGGGATTGGGATTCGGCATTGCGACTATCTGGTGAATTGCAACAGAGGATAATGAAATCGGTCAATCTTTCGGCCTCATTTGGCATCGGCCCGACCAGAATACTGGCGAAAATGGCGGGGGAAGAGAATAAGCCCAACGGAATCTTTCGTATCCTTCCCACCGACATACTCGCATTTTTTGAAGGACGGCCACCGCGAGAAGTGCCCGGTATTGGACCCAAGTCGGCTACGATGCTGGCCGAATGGGGTATTGAGGGAATGGATGAGGCACATGCGATGGGTGTACTGGGACTGCAGCGATTCACCTCAAAGCGCTTCGCTAAATGGATGGTCGCGGTGCTAGAGGGTGAGACTTCGTCAGAGGTCAGCCCGTTACGTAGTAGAAAATCCGTCGGCAAGGAACATACTTTTGCCAAGGATGAGCGTGACCCGGAGATGGTGCTCGGCCGCCTGGATTCTCTGATCACCGAGGTTTTGGCACGCCTCAATGACCTCGATGTAGCGGGCAGGTTGGCCGAGGTGAAAATTCGCTATCAGGGATTTGAAACCCATACCCACGGCCGCTCGATCCCTGTCGCCATGGATGATGAAGGGGTTTTTCAAAGACTAGGCCATGACCTCTTTGCCCATCATCTGGATTTTTCTCGTCCTGTGAGACTTATCGGCTTTCGAATCGGCCAGCTCGAAGAGCCGCCAAATCGGCAATCGACATTGGGCAGATATTCAGAGGGTTTACTCTAATTTGTGCATTTGCCCAAGTATTTCAGTAAATTCCTGCAGTTCTGGCGGGATTTCAACTCCTGAAATCGGCATGTTCAAAGAGATTCCGGAATCTTTCTTCAGTTTCCAGATTGAACTATTGAACTCGGTAATTGTCTGGCTCAGCCGGCACAGTCGGCTATTCTCATCGCCACCAACCGCCAATTCGGAGACCGCCTCGCTTGGAAACTGGCGCACGTCGACCGCACTGAGGCCATATAATGTCTCGGTGATATGATGGGTGAAGAATGGACAGACCGGGCTGAAAGCCGACATGAAATCACGGACGATGCGATGCACGGTCCACATAGCTGAAGCATCACCATCATACAACCTCGACTTGGCCATCTCCATCCAGTGGCTGGGAAATATCCCGGTACCGAAATTCTTCAGTGCCTGGGTTGCAGTATAGAGGTCCAATTCCTGCCAAGCACTCTGAACAGTACTCATCATGGCCGCGAATTCTGCCAGTATCCACTTATCCTCAGCGGCCAGATGCTCAGGGCTTGAATCAAGGTCGGCGGGAATATCGAAAAATGAGGCAAATCTAGCGACATTGTATAATTTGGTCAATACTCCGAAGTACTTCTTTTCTATTTCCTCGGGGTTGATGTGAAAATCATCACCGACCTGAGCGTCGCAGGCCTTCCACAGGCGGAAACACTCACTGCCGATTTTGTTGGCCCTCAGCGACACGGTCTTTTCCGGCCCCTTGATTGTCCACGACCCGGTACGACCCCCAGCACCACATTCGAGCACCGAATCAGCATCGATGCCATTACCCAGTGACTTGCTCATCTTACGCCCCCAGGGGTCCATTCCCAAACCATCGACCCAAACGTTGGCAAAGCCGGGCTTATCGAAAAGTAGAGCACTTTTCAGCAGGGTGTAATAGAGCCAGGTTCGGACGATTTCCTTGCCTTGAGGGCGAATCGCGGTGGGAAATGCCCGGGAAAAAACATCGGGCCGATTCAGGTATCCACAGACATATAGATTTGAATTGGATGAGTCCATCCAGGTGTCGAAGACCTTCTCCTCGCCGATGACAGTTCCAAGACCAGGTGATAGTTGCTCCCAAGTGCCGAGAAACTCTCTGGTCACGCGGTCGAGAACCCGGGAGCCTTTCGGGGGTTGCTCTCGCCAGGGTTGAACATAGGTTCCAGATGGGGGGACGATGACTTTGCTCTCATCTTGAGAATACCAGATGGGAATTTCGGTGTGATACCAACGGCGACGACTGATCGGCCAGTCGATGGTGATATTGTCCATCCAATCCAATAGAAATTGACGATTTTTAGCCGGAATGAAATTAATTTCATCGACCAATTCCCGCAACCTCCCCTGGATGTTTATTTGCCGCACATACCATTCTTTCAGCAGGATGATCTCGACCGGGTTCTTGCCTCTCTCACTGACCGGAACTTCTTGTTCTCGCTCGACGATGTCACCGACTTTACCCTCGGATTCAAGAATCTCCAGAGCCCTCTCACGGGCTTCACTCACCGGCATTCCTGCCAGTGGGCCCGATACTTCGGTCATACAGCCGTCGAGGCCAATCGCCTGGAAGGGAGTTAACCCTAATTCACGGAAAATCATGACGTCATTCTGGTCACCGAATGAACAGACCATCAGTGCACCACTGCCGAAATCCGACTTCACCGAATGGTGGGTTCGAATCTCGACACTGGTATCTCGCCCTGAAGTTTGCATCGGCAGGTGGATCTTCTTGCCGACCAAATCAGTGTAGCGCTTATCGTCAGGATGAACTACCACGGTGCCACAGGCACAGATCAGTTCGGGACGAGTGGTCGAGATAATCAACTCAGTGCCATCTTCGACCGCCCATTTAACATCGATCATGCGAGTTTTTCTCTGCTGTCTCTCAACCTCGGCATCGGCGATTGTCGTACCCTCGACCGGGTCGTAGATATTGGGGCGTAAATCCTCGACGATGTCACCGCGCTCGAATAGATCGACGAAGATTGCCTGAGTCAAGGAACGGTATTGGGGTGAATCGGTCAGATACTCGTTGCTGAAGTCGCATGAAAGTCCTACCCGAGAAGCGGTGCTGCGCATTGCTGCGGTGAACTCCTCGATGGTCTCATAGCAGAGTTCGATGAATTCTGCACGGTCGTAACTCTTCATTTTGCGCCCGGTTTTCCTCTCGACGGTGAATTCTATATTGATGCCATTGCGGTCGATGCCCCAAGGAAAATATACCTCTTTGCCGATTAGCCGTTGACTTCTGGCAATCACATCAATCATGCTGTATTGCGCCACTGCACCGATATGCCAGGTGCCACTGGGATATGGGGGCGGGGTGTCGATGACGAATAACTCCTTGCCGCTATCGGGATTGAATCCATAGCGCTCATCATAGGAAGCCGAGTCGCGGTAATGTTCCTCTTGGATTCGTCTCTCTAAATCGATGCTCCAACGCTTGTCCACAAGTCTTGCTTCGGACATGAAATCACCGGCCCTCGACCCGTCAACAGTCGAGGTCCGTTTGCCCGGCATTACTATCACACATCAAGTCACCGCAGCGAAAGCCACTGACGAAGGCCACTCCGATAATCCACGACTTCGGCCTTCGCTCCCGACGGCGACCGGACGTTACACAAGGATACGTATGTCGCCCGTGTCCTTGGCGCGGTGATGACTAAGTGAAGAGAATATTTTCTTCCTGATAATATGCAGTTCCAATAATCGCGATTGGATGAGCGTCTTGCCCGAGTACCCAAAGTGGGCAACGCGTGGATTCATCGTGATCCCAAGCCAACCATTCCCCCGAAAGTCAAGCATACTGGCTGAACCGGAAGGCGAGCACTGCACTGAGGCGTAGCCGAGGGAAGTGCGAAGTACAGCAAGAAGCAATACTCCTGAGATGCGAGTGACGATGAACACGTATTTGCTGCATGGGCTACTCGTACCGGGCGGCATATGTACTGAGTACCACTGTCCGGTCACCCTCACCACGGGTCGACGTCGTCTCGCCTTGAAGTTGATGAAACCATCACCGCATCGATTGCCGCATCACCACTTTGCTGCGCCTTGATAAGACCAAGCGCTCGCTTCATAGAATCAGAGCCACCGGTGGAGCTGATGCCTAATTTTTCCAAGGTCACGAAAATCGCCGGCAATAAGAGCAGGGCGCTGGCCGCGGCAATCCACAGCAGGATGATGACCACCGTCACGAACGGTTTAATCTCAGGTATCGGAATCAGATAAGCGGTTACCAGACCGAGTGTGGTCACGGTTGCGGCTTCGAATAGAGACATTCCGGTCGAGACGGTGGAAATGCGAATCGCTTCGATACCACCACCCAATTCGCGGATACGGTTGGATATGTGAATCGAGAAATCCACCCCCACCCCCACCAGAATGGAGCCGATCATCACCGTGACCAGCGATAACGAAACCTCGCGTTCAGCCATCACCAGCCATTGCAGTGCCACGGTAGCGATGACCGGTGATGTGGTCCACACCGCGAAGCGTAAATCACGATAAACGATTCCGAGGGTAATCAGAGTGAGGATGATGGCGAATGCCAATGACGACCACTGCGAATCGACGATAAGACTGTTCACGGCGATTACGACTGCAGCAACTCCGGTCAACTTCCCAGCCTTGATATTGCCGCGGGCGTAATTCGTCTGGCTGGCATATTCGTCGATATATGCGACCGAATCTGTAGTTTGAGAAACCGGTAGGAACGGTAGGTCGACATATATCAGACTGCGGCGATAATCATCGGAAATGAATAGCGATCTGGTCTCATCGGTCAGGCTATCATAGAATACATTGAGTAAGAATATCTGAGTTTGTCGGCCACCCTCGGAGCCGCTATCCAGAGTTCCGAGGACTTTCCAGAAAGTTGCATCCTCGGAAGCTGATTGATTGAACATCAACTCCGCAACTTCACGTAATTCCTCAGGCAGAGGGAGCAGATCCATGAAATCTTCGATGATTGCATATTGCTCCTCGGTAGAGAAATTCGCCGATACACCGACGGATTTCATCAGGAATACCACACTAACAGCAGTAGTATAATCAACCGTATTGAGATTCTTTTCCAATATGGAAATAGCCAATAAATTACCATAGGGGTCGGAGCACTCGGGATCATTCTCGATGTCTCTGGATTCACCTTTAACACAACTTTCCACCAGCACCATGCCAATTTGACCAGCATCGAATTCCTCCGAATATTGCTTCATCTTGATGACCGACTCCTCACCTTCAGGCGCCATTCCCAACAGGTCGATATTTTCCTCTACATTCTGACGGCCCCAGGTTGCTGAGATGATGATTGCCACCAAGAATACTGCAATAACGGCAACATTCCAGCGCAGAGGTACTTGCACCGCATATTCAAATATTTTCAACGGTGGGTGGCTCGGTTTCTGTAAATCCAGTAATATTGTGAGATTAGGCACCATCAACATAGTCATGATGTAAACCACGACTATTCCACCCGAAAGGGCGAAGCCGATAGTGGCAATCGGTGCCATCGGAGTGAATGTCAATGAGATGAATCCGATGATTGTAGTCACAGCAGAAAGGAATACGGCTTTCCCTGTAGAACTTATCGATGAATGCATTTTCTCTTTTTTGGTTCCGCTCTCTTCCGAATATCGATTGGTGATATGCAGGCCATACGAGACACCGAGGGCGAGCAGAATGGGCCCGACGATGATGATGGTCATCGCCACCTCATAATCGATGAAGCCAATCACCCCCAAGGTGATGAATACCGAACAGAGCGTCGGTAAACCGGAAATAATGACCACTTTCAGGCCCTGAATCGGCCGCCATGCCCCGGTTTGTAAGACATCAGAATGGAAGAAGAACAGCCCACCTGACACCAAGATGATGGCGACGGGAAAAATCTTCCAAAATAGTGTAATCGAAAATTCTGTGACCGCATTGGTAATCGGAACCGGGCCTGTCAAAGTCATCTTGATGCCCAATTCATCACCGTCACAATATCTATCATCGCTAGGGTCGGTGATTCTGGACTCACAATTCCAATTGCTTTCACGAGAAATTTTATCGAGAATCGCCTCAGCCTCGGAAATGATTATCGCAGATGGTTTTGATTCATTGACGGCGACAATTATCACCGCTCGGTCGAGTTTCAGATCGCCATCAACATCTCTGGATAATTTATCCAATCCGGGGGTGGGGTCACCATTATCGTCATACATATTGTCGATTATCTGGTCGATGGTGGTCTGCGAAGGTATACTGTAATCCCCCATCAACAGATAACCATCCTCAAACGACTCGTTGAGCGATGCTGCCAACTCTCTCGTGGTGCAATCATCATCATTTGCACCCTGACAGCCAATCTCCCCCAATTCTTTGATGAAAGCCTGGGTCACTCTAGCACCAGAAGAATTGACTTCCTTAATCACAGTCGATAGTGATAGAATGAAAATCACGTCATCGGAAGGATTTGAGACATACGGATTCAAGGCCTTTTCAACTTTGTCAAATTGCTGCAGTATCACCTCATCGGTGATATTCTGTGATTCCGATTCGACATAGATGATCATCACATTGGTCGACCAATCCTTCTGCACCTCCTTTATCGCCAGCTCTACCGGGTCACCCTTGGGAAGATAGACATCAAGGCTGCCGTTGACGTTAAGCGACTTCTCATCCTTGATCTGCCATGGCATGTCGGATTCGGTCGATTTATCCATGAATCCACTATGGTAAGCAAAAAATACCGTCACCCCGAGACAGAGGAAAACTACCAACAAGGGAAATGCAGTAATCAATCCAGTAGCGCCCAAGCGCTTGTATTCCCGACGCACGGCTTGAGGCGCGTCAGCGAAACTCTTGACGGTCATTTTTGAGAACTCGACCGGATCGAATCCTTTGGCTGTGGCGATGATTCGGCTACGCTTCTCCGCCGTCTTAGCACGACTATGCGCCCATAGGTCTGCCACCCGTTCGCCAATACCCGGCTTGCGTTGACCTTCGCCCTGCGACATCTGCCTCACCCACCTTACGCTTGCTTATCTCCTTTAACACATAGTGCTGATAGCACTATCCAGTTTGCCTTTGCAAAGTATATCTCGGTTGCCAAGCCGATGAGCGTTGTGCCCCAGCATCTAAAGTGGGCCACCTACCGAAGCAGTGCATGGCGCGACACTGGTTGATGAAAAGTGAGCCCGATGCTTATCCATGGCAGCAATTGGTTTCCGATGGGAAAACTCATTGGGATGGGGTGCGCAATTACCAAGCACGAAACTTCATGCGCGATGAAATGAAAATCGGCGACTTGGTGTTGTTCTATCACTCGAACTGTAAACCACCTCATGTGGCAGGGGTTGCCAAAGTAGTGGCTGAAGGTTATCCCGACTTCACCGCCTGGGATGTGGATTCAAAATATTTCGATGAAAAATCATCTATAGACAATCCAAGGTGGGTTATGGTCGACATAGCGCCCGTGAAGGAGTTAGATGCGGTTTCATTACCAGATATCAAAGATAATCCTCTTTTAGAGGGGATGCCTCTTATCCAGAGAGGGCAGCGATTGTCAGTTCAGCCTGTAGACTATGAACACTTCGATGTGATATGTGAAATGGGCGGAATTGACGCCTCTGAAATCTAGGTGTTTCCATGGACGACATCCCGGTCTCAGATCGAGCGGCGAGAATCGAATATGCGATTCGTGATGTTGTCATTCCGGCCACCGAATTAGAGCGGCAAGGGCATGAAATTCTCAAACTGAACATCGGCGACCCAATCGCCTATCCCGGACTACCGACACCGGCACACATGGTCGCGGCCTTTCAACAGAGCCTTGCAGACGGTGAGAATGGTTATTCACCCTCTTATGGATCACCATCCCTGCGTGATGCGATTGCCGTAGATGAAACCCTCAAGGGTTGGAATTGCTCCGCCGACGATGTCTATGTCTGCCACGGAGTGACCGAGGCTTTGCAGATAATCTTCGCCGCGACATTGGAAACGGGGACGAAAGTACTCGCTCCAGGGCCGCATTACCCTCCATACATGGCATATCCGCAGATGTTTGGCGCCAAGACGATCGAGTATCGCCTTGCGTCTGATGACGGTTGGAAGGTCGATTTCGATGATATCGAGGCGAAGATGGATGAAGATGTACGACTCTTGGTGCTCATCAATCCCAACAACCCCTGTGGTAATGTTGCCGGTAGTGATGAGATTGACCGATTGCTGGAAATCGCTGGCAAATGGCCGAACTGTATGATTATCGCCGATGAAATATATGACCGACTGGATTTCACCGGAACTCAAGTCAGTGTTGCCTCACGTTCCTCTGCCACTCCCGTTTTCACATTGAATGGGGTGTCCAAGAATTACTATGCTCCGGGATGGAGGATCGGCTACATCGCGATTCACGACCCGAGCGAACGATTGAGTCTGGTCCGCGATGGAATCGAGCGATTACTGCGTTCCCGGCTCTGCGCTTCAACCCCCGCACAGATGGGTTATCTGGCTGGATTACAAGGTGAGAAGGATTGGATGAAGGGATATTTTGACAAGGTCGAGCAGCAACGCGACCTTTGCTTGGCAAGAATCTCTCAGATTGAAGGCCTAGAAGTCGAGGCCCCGGGTGGGGCATTCTACATGTTCGTCCGCTTGACCGATGAAAGATGGCGTGATGATGACAAGGCATTCGTGCTGCAACTACTCGAACAGGAACATGTTCTCGTCGTCCACGGAAGTGGTTTTTCGCAGGAATTGGGCAAAGGGCACATCAGAATCGTCTATTTGCCGAATATAGAGATATTGAATCTCGCATTCGATCGCATCGATAATTTCCTCAAACGGCACCGCTGAAACTTTCCAAGTCGGCGAACTTATCATATTCTCATGAGTATTCCAACCGTTATGCGGGCCGGCGGCGCAAGAATTGCAGCACGAATTATTCCGCTGCTGCTCGCGCTCGTGCTGGTCGCGGTCATTCCGGTGGTCTCTGCAGTAGGTGGGGAAACGACAAACGCCTCTGTTATTTCTGCCGGTGATTTTTCCTTCGACCTGCTATTTCCGGTAATCGGGGCGCTGATTGTCACCGTATTCATGTGGAGTTTCTTGGTGCCGAACTCAATGTCTTCACTCCAAGTAGCATTCGAAATTGACGACATGTTGTACGAAGTACATCGATTGACGCGTGACCGGGAAGAAGCAAGGGTGTTACTGCGCCTGCCAAGCGTCGGATTCGGAGTGGCTTTGTATCTGATGGCGATGACTGGAATCCTGATTCTGGTAGGTGAACTATTCTTTGCCCCATCGACATATTTCCAACCAAATGTATTTCTGATAATGATACTGATCATCATCCCGGTGATGTTCAGTCCCTGGGTGACTTTATCGGCGCAACTGGAGCAGATGTATAGCGACAATATCAGCGTCGCCTGGCACGTCAGGTTATTCCGCAAGACCTGGACGCTGGCAATTCTCGTTTTCGCAACCGCATTCGTACTGTGGGTCGGGAACAATCAGGATGGTAGGATAGAACCGATCTGGGTGGCCTATGCACTGATGGTATTCATGTCTCCGACAATATTGGCATATGGCCGAATTCTCGGCGCATCATGGAATATGCTGATTCAGAAGAAATGGGCAACTGTGTGCGGCCATGAGACTCCAATCGACCCCGACCCGCCGGGGTTCTTCAAGCGACTAGGCTCATTGATACTGAGTTTCTTCCTACTGACGATGCCTCTGACTGCATTGAATGGTATCGTCACTGTTATTCACGTGATGATAAATCAACCAGATAATGCTACAGAAGTACTGAATTTCGGTGGCCTAGTCGGATACACGATCTATGAATGGGCTGAGATAAATCAGGAATGGATAGAAAAATGGATTTCAATAAAGCAACTCGCTTCGACCTTGACAATCTATCTGAGTTTCAACATCGCCATAGTCGGACTGGCGTTTATCTTTGAATTAACCCGCAACTTATTCATCGGCAGTCAAACATTCGGCGGCTTGGGCGGGGTATCTCTGGCCTCGCCGAGAGAAATTCGTTCTGAGACCAGTGCTCAAGCCAAATTACTGTATTTCTCGTTCGCCGGTTTTTCGGGCTATACGGTATTGCTCCTGGTGATGATATGCTACAAGGAATTCTCTCACTTAATGCCATATACCGGGGTCTTGGAAAGTCATGGTTTCGATGAATTGATCATCCTCAAGAGCACTTGGATATTCATCGCCGCAGGTCAGGCGATTTTCCTGCTTACATGGCTCTTGAGTATTTCCAGATTCGCAAATCTGGGAAAATTGGAATTTGACCTCGACCCAGAGATTCGGCGTGAGGGGATAATCATGTCGGGTGGGGGGGATTGGATGCGAGACTTGGTAGAGAAGGCGGCACGATTAGACGATGTCGACCATCTGCGCCGTTTCCAACAGGAATTCATCGATGGTGACGAAGCGGTTGTACGGCTGGAGAAGTCAAGGGCGAAGATGGTTGAGATGGCCTTACGGGGGCTATGGCCAAAGGCTATTGAGGAAGCGAAGAAGGTGCTCGCCCAAGAAGGTGGTGAAGATGACGAGGCGAGAATGATAATCGCCGCAGGGCATCTCGCTTGCAGACGACTGGATGCGGCTCGAGAAGCACTGCGAGGACTTGAACTGGAAGAGGGTTATGATGAACCGGAATTGATGTCCTTCATCATCGAGTGGCTCGACCCTTGGCGAGGTCAGGTGGATGAAGATGACATATGGGATTGGGAGAATAATTCCTGTATCGATAATCTCAGCGACCTGATGAAGCGATTGCGGAATTGGAATCCGGTCCCGACGACGAGAAGTCAGCACCGAGACCGCCTCACCCTCCAAGCGAGGATTGGTCATGTGGCATTATTGCGCGCCCAAAGACGGCATGATGAGGCGTTGAATCTAGCCTTGGAATTGATAAAAATCGAACCACTAAGTGCCAAAGCAAGAATTGCTGCAGCTCTATGCCTGGTTGATATCGGCGAATGGCATTACGCTCAGAGCATCTATCGGGAATTGAGTGAGAGCGATGCTTTCGACCCCCGGGTCAAGGCGCTCGGGGCGCTCTTGGGGGTGGTTGAAGACGATACCGAATTCGAGGTATCAATTGCGGTTGGTGATACTAAATCCACACGAAAGTGGGTGAATGAGGCACCGGTCAATTCAATCGCGGCACTTTATGCGAAAAGGGGTGAGGATGAGGCACTCAATGCAAATGTCATGGTAGCAGCCCACCAAGCGATTGAGAAAGGGGTACCACCAAGATACTCGCAATCACCGCTGAACATGGTTATCAATTACCTGGTCCTGCTACCGATTTGGTGGCTACTCGGCATCTATATCACCTCGTTCAGACCACTCGCAACCGGCATTGGTATCGCCATCGGTTTAACTCTGGGCCATATTTTATACCGCCGCTTCAGACGTAACCAGAGGCGAGTCATCAAACACCGAGACCAGAAAGGAATGATTGCATATGCTCGGAGATTGAAGCGTATGAAAGCGCGACCGGCAAAGGAGACTATTCCGATAGGAAACCACCTACTCCTATCCGGCATATTAGTGCCGATAAACGGAGCTATTTACGACATCGGATTCCCGGCTTGGCTGACCGTCAGGCTACCTCATGAGTCGGAGCGCAGGGTGCGACAAAAATTGTTCAAACGGGTGATGGCGATGCGCAAGGCGAAAACTGCCAGATTAAAACCGTTGGTGAGTAACTGGTGGGTTAAGCGACCAAAGGAGATGCGTACCGAAGGCTCATACTTACAACATACCATAGGCCCATCTGCCTATCGTGGCAGGGAAAATCACACCGCTATGAAGAACCGCGAAGGGGGCCAGGCCGCACAGGGGCGTCCAAAGGTTCCCATCGTGCAGAGGGACTTGGCACAAATGGGAATTCACCACGACTCACGAATAAGTGAGCGCGGGGGCCCAACCCGCCCCGGTGGCCGAGGTCGGCCCGGTAGACACGGATAGAGCGACAGCGCCCGCCGGGCTAATCTAGCGGTGAGAAAATCGGATTGTCATAGGCTCCAGCACCGGTCGGCCAGCAGTACTCGACCGTGAAAAAACGTTTCTTGAGTTCAAGCGCTCGACCTCTGACCTCACTGCCCTTTCCGCCGATTGCCGCCAGATGAATCAGGTCTGCAACCTCATCCATCTCATCACCGCCCATACCTATACGGGTCATTTCAGGAGTTCCCAAACGTATACCTGAAGGTGATATCGCCGAAGTGTCGCCGGGAAGCATATTCTTGTTCATCACCAAACCCTGCGCTTCGGCCCTTAAACTAACTTCGGCTCCGCCGCCGAATTCTTGTACATCAACCAATATCGTATGGCTTTCTGTAAAGCCGTGGTCGGGGGCGAATACCTTCATCCCGCGTGACCACAGCCCTTCGGCTAGAACCTTGGCATTGGCGATTGTGGCGATGGCATAATCGGCTTGGAATTCGAGCGCTTCAGCCAAGGATATGCCGAGCGCGGCGACTTTGTGAAGGTGATGATTGGAATGCACTCCGGGGAATACCCTTGAGCGCACCCTCTTGTGCAACATCATTCCATCTGGCAATTTAACATCATCGTTGCCGAGAATTATTCCATGTTGTGGGCCCGCGAAAGTCTTGTGGGTCGAGGCGGTAACCAAATCAACACCGTCACCGAGAGGGTCTTGGAAGCACCCGCCAGCGATGAGGCCGAGGACGTGAGCGGCGTCATACATCACGCTTGCACCCACTTCACGAGCGGCCTCGATAAGCGGCTCCAAATCAGAGGGAAACAAGAATACCGACTGGCCAAAATAGCATATTCTCGGTTTCTCGACCCGGATTGCCTCGGCCGCCACCTCGGTATCGATCGACATCGTCTCGGGAATCGAGGGATAGGTGATGGTGGTGAATCCCCGTAGCCCTGCGGCACCGAATCTCTGGGTCGAGATATGCGCCCCAGCAGATAGTTCCGGCGCCATGAATTTATCTCCGGCATCGCCCAGACTGAACAGTGCCGAGATATTGGCCGCAGTCCCGGAAACCGGCCTGACGTCGGCGAAGGAGCAATTGAAGAGCCGCTTTGCCAAATCCTCAACATGGGTTTCAATCGGGTCGTAATCGACATTTCCCTCATAATATCTCGAACCCGGTAAACCCTCTGCATAGCGATTATGTAAGTCGGTAGCAAACATTTCAGCCGCTCTGGGGCTGATCAGATTTTCACTGGCAATCAGCGGAATGCTGGCGCGAAACCTCTGATGATGGCGTATCACCTGTCCTTGGATGAAAGCGATACTCGCTTTGCCATCTGCTCCTGCAGCGGGGAAATCCATCGGCTCAGGGAAAGTTCCACCATCGCCTAGCATGAAATCTAATGCGGCGATTAGGTGTATGAGGTTGACTACGTTGTGATGTCGATTAAGCGCTGGCAACCAGCACCGGCCGACAGGAAAGGTAAAATGGCTTCAAAATCAGGGCTGACACAGCATTACCATCACCTCACCGAGAGAGATTACCAGCGCTGAATCGACGAAGCAGGTATGAATCTAAGACCCGTCGCTTTTATGTTCATTACTTAAAGTCGGTTGGTCGTTCAGACTGCTTCTGAACTTTTAGGTGTCGAAAATGGTTCTCTCTCACAATCAAATGGCTTATACTGCAATCACGGTCACGATGATTTTCGGCTCACTGTTCGTAGGCCTGAGCGGATTCATCCAAACCAGTGAAAGTCTGGGCTCGTTTGAACCGGCGGGAGAGGATGACCTGTTCAAAGACGAGGAGTTGATTTCGCAGGCAATCGATACCGATGGTGATGGACTACCCGATAAAATGGAAGAGGTTCAATACGGAACCGACCCGTTACGGGAAGACACCGATAATGATGGTTTAACCGATGGTTGGGAAATTGCCAATGGCCTTAACCCACTCGATTCCGGCGATGCAGATGATGATAATGTTCCTCCGGCAACCGGCACGGAGTCGAGCAGTGAAGGCAATGAATCCGAGAGTTGGCCGAATCCCGAGGATGGGCCGAATGGAGACCCTGACCGAGATGGCTTGACCAATCAACAGGAACAGGCATTCGGTACCGAGCCGAGATTGGCGGATACCGATGGCGATGGACTGAACGATCGCTGGGAAGTCGAATACATGTATTACAATCAGACCGCTCAGGACGGCGAGAATATCAACCTCTTCAACCCGCTTTCCGGAAATTGGGATTGTGGCCTTCTGACCGAAGCAAAAATCAGTGCCATCAAGCAGATACTCGATGAAGATGAACAGCGTCCATCCTGGGATGAAATGGCAAATGTCGCCGGTCGGCACTCCTGCGATGCGATGCTCGATTCAGACGGTGATGGTCTATTCAATTTTGAAGAGGAAGTATACGGCACTAACCCGCTATCCACCGATAGCGATGGTGACTTCATCAGCGATCGGGTCGAAATCGCCTATGGTAACATCAACGTCGATGATTTCTACCTCCGCGTCGGCATCTCAATGACCAAGAAAGCTCCATTCACCGATTCAAGTGGCGGTTTAATCTCATGGTTTCTCGAGGATATGGATGGTGATGGAAAATTCAACGGCCCCTCCGATTGGGATACCGACGGCGATGGAATGCCCGATGGGTTTGAATTCTATTTCAGCCACTCTGATGACCACCCCAATTCCGGCGCGGCTATCGCCTCCGTGCAGTTGCTCGACCCGGCCAACGGCTCCGATGCCTACCACGATTGGGATGAGGACGGACTGAATAACATGGAGGAATATCGGGTCGCATTCGAATTCGGCGTGATGAGTTTCACCAACCCTTGGTTGGCCGATACCGATGATGATGGAATGCCCGACGGATGGGAATCGAGTAATGGCCTGAATGCCACCGATGGTGAGAACTGGGATGAAGACCCCGACCACGATGGTTGGGACGCCGATGGCGATGGCAGTTCATTCTTTGAGGAATTGGAAGGCGTGGCTAAGGTCTATGCAATCGATGTCGAAATAGATGATTGGGTCGAGGAGAACCAGACCGTCGCCCGAGCACAGGTGATCCTGGCCGGTGGGAACCCGGTAATCTACCCGATCAGAGCGGCCTCGACCGGATATGTCTACACAATCAGCGTATCTGTGGGAGAGTCTATCGACAGCCGACTGACCCCTTGGCTGACAGTGGTGGAGAGCCATGAGATGTTCACAAATCTACAGGAGTACAATGCTCGCGACCGCGATGGCGATGGGCTCAGTGACAGTCGCTCCACCGACCCCCTCAACCCAGATACCGATGGTGATGGTCTGCTCGACGGAATCGAGGTGATGGGGTGGGAGATTTTGGTCGTCAGCCATGGAGTAAACCGGGTTTGGGTCACCAGCGACCCCGGCGACTGGGATACGGATGATGATGGTCTTACCGACTTCAAAGAGTTCAGCACCGTATGTGATATGGGCTCGAACGCCAGCAATAGGGATACCGATAACGATGGCTTGGATGATTACCAAGAAGCGATAATCGGACACATATGGCAGGACACCGGAGAGAATTACTCGACCAGCCCGTGCATGGACGATACCGATAACGATGGCCTGGTCGATGGCGAGGAATTGGAGCTCGGTGCCGATGGTTATGAGACCCATGCAAATAATTCCGACACTGACGATGACGGCCTGATCGATGGCCAAGAAGCACTCTATATCCCTCGCCCCTGGCAATCTCCCACCGACCCCACCAACAACGATAGTGATGGTGATGGAATGTTGGATGGATGGGAGATGCAGGTCGAATCCCTAGAGGATAATGCCAATTCTCACAGCCTTTGGGTGGTACGCGACATGTGGCTGCCACCCGGTTGTGAATCGATGAATGAATGTGGACTTGATGCTGGCGGGTATATTTGGAATAATTGGCTCAAGGGTTTCATCAATGTAAAGAAATATGAAATTCATGAAATGAATCTCAGCGGTTTCCAGATGCCGACAAATTCCAAATGTAATTGTGTCGGACGTTGGGCCTTGGATCCGGCCGAAGGCAGTCTGGATGATGCTCTATACGATATCGATAACGATACCCTGCCCAATTCAGCCGAGGCACCGGACCGATGGAACACCAATCCGGTCGACGATGATACCGACCATGACCTGCTTCCCGATGGATGGGAGGTATACTACTCGATGTTGGCGATACAATCCGGATTGGTCGACAATGCGACCCTGGAGTCTTATGGTGCCCGCGGGCCGATGGACCCGGCCCTTATCGACTCTGACTTCGATGGCATCAATGACGGTGATGAAGACCCCGACCAAGACGGATTGAACCGTACCTCATTACTCAATAAATACTGCCCTGGACATAATAATCCGGCCTCTTCGGACTGCCATATCGACCCGACCACACCTGATGGTAAGAAGTTCTATGACAACCTTGAGAATTTCACAAATTTCGAGGAGTTTGAAAATGGCACCAATCCGATTAACAACGATACCGATGGAGATAATTGGAATGATGGTCCCGAGGTTTACTACCAAGACCATGACAATGATGGAATGGCTACCGGGTGGGAATATTACTTTGAGTTCGACCCGATGGATGCGGTCGACCGAAACATCGACAGTGATGGCGACGGTCATGTAAACTATTGTGAATACAAATGGGATACCAATCCCCGTGACCCGCTCAGTTATCCGGGTCAGGGTCAGAGTTGTGACTGGTATAATGAATGATACAACGAGCCGCTGACTTGATAGTCACCCGGAGTCGCAAGTAATGTTGAGGTGACGTGGTGCGAGGCTGGATTGCAGTTTGTGGGGTAGTTCTACTCCTTTTCCCTGTGATTCCACAATTACCCTCACATGACTCTGATGGGTCGGAGACCCTAGCATCACAAGACCCGTCTTTCGCCATGGTTGAAATGGGCGAATTGGCCAATGTGACCGTCACCCACGAAGGTGGAGTGGAATATTCCATAGTATTGAATCTCGATACCTCGGTTGAGTCTGCTTTGTTGGGGGTTTCAGATGTGGTGCGGCAAGTCACCCTTGTGGAAGTAGATATTGTAGATGATGTCACGAGAGTGAATTTCTCATTGAACGGTACCTCGTGCTCATGCCTATACTGGGTTTACATCCAGATTGCAACCGGTGAGTACCTCTATGAATACCGGGTTGAGTTTCTTGGCACCTCGCCACACACCCCATTTGCAGTGATTACCGAAGATGGTGGCAGATACGTGAGAAATGTTCTGGCAATCGAAGGAGAGGTTTTCACCGCCGACGAAAACGAGACCTTTGAGGCGGGGTTTTCTTTATGTACTTCTGAGTCATTCCTTTCAGGGACTTGCGCAACGATGCTGGAGGGGATATTCAACCCGATGCAAGATTATGCCACAGTGCCGATGCAATGGGATTGGGATGGCAATAAATTCTCAATAACCTTATCGGTAGTTGATAATAATGATGTGGTGAAAGACGGCATTTATATTCCATATATCTCGATTCGAGGGGATAATTTACTCAGCAGCCACACCAAGTTATCACCGGTGACAATCGACACGACAGAACCTGAAGTAATAATTATCGGGCCCGAAGCTATTGATGAGCAGAGTGGTGCGGTGATTTTAGATGGTTCGCACAGTGCTGATACAATTACCGATATTCACTTCTCGTGGGTAATAACCGAACCCAGCGGTGCGGTGCGTGGCCCGGTTGAAAATGAAACCGGATTCGTCGGAAATTTTCTTTACATCATTCCTAACCAGGCAGGGGTTTGGCAGTTCACCCTTACCGTCACCGATTATGCCGGAAACAGAAATACCACAACCCACAATATGACCGTGACCAATATCGTGCCAGCCGCAGTGATATATATCGGTGGGGTTCCGGCTGAGAATGGTACCATGCACAGACTTCCGAAAAATGATAATTGGACCTTCAGTGCTGAGCACTCTACCGATGTGGGAGATGATGCAGATAATTTGATCTATATCTGGTCATTCGACGGTGAAGAAGTATGCACCGAAGTGACCTGCATCATACCGTATGCGTCGATGTCTGGAATTCATGAAATGAAATTGGAAGTGCGTGACGATGATGCGGCCAGTGACAGCGTCACCATCGAAGTTGTTATCTTCGGCTCATCCTCTGACCCGTGGTCAGAACAGGTTGAGTCGAGTGCATTCAGTGGCATGATAGATAAATTCGGTATAGTTTCAATTTCTCTGGGCATGATCATCCTGGTACTTGCATCAACCTTGACGATATGGACAATAGGTGGCAGGCGTAAGGTCGCGACTCAGGAAATTCCGAAATGGCAGTCCGGGAAAAATACTTGACCTACGGTCAATTCAAGAGCATCCAGTGAATCGGAACATCATGTTCGCGGAACTCGAGGCCGGCATTGGCAACGCACCCGAGCCGATTGGTCACGATGAATATCGTCAGCGGCAGTCTCGCTTACTCTCGCAACTCGATAACGGGGATCTACTGATAATCTGTTCCCGACCCCCGGCGGTCCGGAGCAATGATGTCGAACACCCATATCGCAATAATAGCGATATGATGTATCTGTGCGGGTGGAATGACGGGGAATCTGTGCTCATCGCCCAACATACAGGTGATGCCTGGTCGGTTGAATTGTTTGTACAACCACGCGATGTGCTGATGGAGATCTGGAATGGACGTCGCCCCGGAACCGAAGGTGCCCTGGCAGAATGGCCGATAGATGCGGCACATTCAATCGAAGACCTCGAAACCATTCTGGGTGACCTTCTCAATCGATGTTCTAAGGTCTATCTGCGAACCAAATTCAATCTGGGAGTCGACGCGCAGGTTGATTCGGCCATGAGTCGGCGTGACCGAGACCGCCAGCACCACGGCACCGGTCCGGTCGCTATCGTCGACCCGAGCAATATCATCGCTGAGATGAGACTACGTAAAACGCCAAGTGAAATAGCACAGATGCGGCACGCCTGTGAGATTTCCAGCATGGCACATATTGCGGCGATGAAACATGCTGAGCCGGGTATCGGTGAATGGCAACTCGAAGCCATTTTGGAAGGATTTTTTCGCTATGCGAAAGCCTCGGGAATTGCCTACCCCAGCATTGTCGGGTGCGGTGATAATGCCACCATTTTACACTATAACACCAATCAGATGAGGTGTGGTGATGGTGATGTTGTGCTGATTGATGCCGGGGGGGAATATTCGGGCTATGCCTCCGACATCACCCGCTCTTGGCCGATTAACGGAAAGTTCAGCCCCGCGCAAAGAGAGATTTATGATCTGGTGCTGAAATCTCAACTGGCTGCTATCGAGCAATGTCGAGTGGGAATCCCGTATGACGCTCCACACAATACCGCTTGTGAGGTATTGGCACAAGGTCTGATCGAGTTGGGAATCATCAAATCCAGCCTTGGGGAGGCACTGGAGCCTGAAGGGGAATTGAGCCATTGGTACATGCACAATACCGGCCATTGGATCGGCATGGATGTGCACGATGTAGGAATATATAGACCAAAGGGGGAGCCTCGATTATTTGAAGCCGGTATGGTAATTACCGTCGAGCCTGGATTGTATTTTGGCGCGTGGCGAGACGATGTGGAAATAGACCAAAGGTGGGCTGGTATTGGTATTCGCATCGAGGATGATGTTCTCATCACCGATGACGAGCCCGATGTCCTGAGTTCATTCTGTCCGAAAAATCCTGATGAATTGGAATCGATAATTGGCACTGCCGGAGTGATCTAATGACTGGGTGGAAGGCTATTCTGACCCTACAGGAGCAGTGGTCACGAGACCATTCCCACCGCTATAGAATAAGTGTAGATGATGCAGTCACCCTATATGATGAGGCGCCGCTGTGGGCACTTCGCCGCTCGGCAAATCGCCGTCGCAAAGCGATGCATCCAACTAATGAAGTCACTTATCTGATCGACCGAAATGTCAACTATACCAATGTCTGTACCATCAATTGCCAATTCTGCTCGTTTTATCGCCCACCCGGACATTCCGAATCATATACCCAGAGTATCGATGAGATTTCGGCAAGATTCACCGAATTGGAGGCTATCGGTGGGTCGCGGGTGCTGATGCAGGGTGGAGTTCATCCCGAACTACCGATGGAATGGTATGAGAATCTCATCGCCCAACTGAAGCATCGACATCCTTCTATTCTGCTCGACTGCTTCTCGCCAATCGAAATAGATGGCATTGCCGATGTCACCGGGATATCAACCCTGGAAGTGCTGACCAGACTGAAACAGGCGGGGGTTGATGGCCTTCCGGGGGGAGGTGCTGAGATGTTGGTCGATGAAGTACGAAATGACGTCTCGCCGAAAAAACATCGCGCCGGCGCGTGGATGAGGATAATGCAGGAAGCGCAATCTCTGGGACTTACGACCAGCGCTACAAATGTGATTGGCTTCGGTGAGACGAATGAACAGAGAATAGCCCACATGGATTTCGTTCGAGGGTCGCAAGATGAATCGATAGAGAAATGGGATAACGGGTTCACCTCATTCATCTCCTGGCCGGTGCAGTTGGAAGTCAACTCATTCGGCAGGCGCAACCATGGGCATAACCGTATCGAGTTGGGGGTAGGAGCAAGTGAATACTTACGTCACTTGGCAATCAGCCGCTTATTCTTGGATAATGTCGAGCATATTCAAGCATCATGGCCGACCATGGGTCTTGAAGTCGCGCAGATCGCCCTGCTCGGAGGAGCCGACGATATCGGCTCGACGATGATGGAGGAGAATGTGGTTTCGGCTTCCGGTACAACTCGTGTCGAGGTCAGCACCGAAGAACTGCAGATGGTGATTATTCGTGCTGGTCTAAAGCCGAGACTGCGGAATAGCAAGTATGCACTATTGGAAACTCCTCCGGCTGGAGAAGTATTGTCTGAACTGGCATGTCCACCGCCGAGACAATACTAGGAAAACTGTAGTCTCCATCAGGAGGCAAGGTATTATCCCATAACTTCAGGGGAGGGAGTAATTGTCGGTTACTCAGTATCCTAGTTCCAGTTTGTGGCGGTACCAAAGCCGAAATCTCATCGATACTCTGGGGGAAATTATCGTAGGCATCGAAAATCCCATCACCATCATCATCGACATCCTCAAAGCCGTCATGACATCCATCGCCATCGATATCGGTGGCATTATCGGCAATCCACCCGTTGGCTTGACCCATCCCCTCAGGGCATGAATCCTGCTCATTGGGGACGCCATCTCCATCCAAATCGTCTCCGGTATCCTCAACATAAATTCTCACGCGAATCGAATTATTCGAGACCGCCCATTGGCCGCAGGTCACATTCAGATATACCACCGTATCATTGTCGACAAAACCCAGATAGATGTCGAACGTTCCGAGTGAGGAGGGGATGGTCTCAATCTCGGAGCCGTTTTGTGCGAGCGTAGTAATCCTGCAGGTACTGAGATAATCGTGTATCACCACGCCGGAGATGGTGAGTAACATTTGTGAGACCACGGTCCAATTATCTCCGTCGATAGAAAGAATCGGGGGCAGGTTCTCAACTTGCTCTTCAGCAGTGGTCGGGCCTTTGACTTCGTCGTCATCAAACCCGATGGCGGCACAACCGGATAAAATCATCAACAGACTGAGGAAAATGCATAACAAATTAGAATTGATGCGCTTTGCATTCATACCTGATACCGTGCACACACCGGCGTATTCCCCAGGCATCACCTCAAGGCTCGAACTGTCAGGCCAGTACTACCCATGCACGCACTATCAATGCCCACAACATCAACATGCAGGAATCACTCAATAAGGGGATTCTTCTGTTCTGCCATCGAATACCGAAATATCTTCTATGCAGAAGGGGCCAGCACCGTGGCGCACCCTGATCGGCAACAACCAGAATAGAGGACGCTTTTTTTGCCGCTCTATTCGCACCAATAATTCCCAATGGAATCGGACAAAACTCCCAGCCTGGGTTCCCGGCCAGTCACCCTTGGGTGGGCGGAGGGAAAATTCCCCACCCTCGATGGTGAAATCCTGCACCCCACCCTGGGCGGAGATGCGCATTGGTCTCAGGAACATACCACCTCGGGCATCGTGGTGCTCCATCGGAGTATCCTCGCCAACCCCAGTGCCATCGGATAGGCCATCCTCCCAATAATGCGGTAATGGAGTGGATAGGCCGGGTGGTGGTTGACCACCTTCCTTGGCCCCATGAGCTGCCAGCATCGCTTCTCGAGCAGGAGGTAGGACGCCGACGCGCCAAGATACTGAGATGCCGCTCCATTCTGGCCTTGCTTGGTGTATTTTTATTGCCCCGACCAAGGGCTTATCGGACAATGGCTCGGAGTCGAAAGTGATTTCCGGCTTGGTTGGTTGACTGTCGAGAAAATCACGCTGCCGGCGTAAATCACGAAGGTTCGCAGCTATTCTCAATAGTAGTGGGAAGATCATGAACGGAACTACAAATACCATCAGAAATGGATAATCCAGTAGTCCTATCTGCACACTCCCTATCGGTGATGTGATTATTCCACTCCACAGCAATAACGGTTCGATAGTTTGGTAGAACAAGGCGAGGAGGAGCAATATAACCGCCAAGGTGATGACGCTTCTAGCCTTGGCGTGAATCGGGTCGGGGGTCAGATACCAACCGACCCTCTGCCGCTCTACCAGCGGAGGGAAATCTCTTTGGTCGAGGGAATGTCCAGCAATAATCTCCCGCCGCGTCCCATCTTCATCGACCGAGAATAGAGTTCTCTCGACCAGCCACGAATCTTCACAGCCTAGTCTAACCGATGCGGGGAGAGATTTCAACGCCAGGTCCAGGTCGTTCACCGAGGTTTCCATCACCACCTCCCTCTCTATTATCGGTAGGTGTTCCGGTCGTTTCAAACTAGACTCGAAGGGCGGGTATCTGACCCTCGATTGCGCGATGATATCCCACATGTTCATCTATCCAAACATCATTGCGAACCCGGCTTTCAGGGCGATTTTACGAAATTCTGGAACCTCTTTCAAGAGCGCTATTCCGAGAGAGGCCGGGCGCTCGATATCACCTTGTGAATTTATCAGTTCAATCACCTCGGGTTTGGCGAATAACTCAAAGTGGTGGTGTAATTCTGCGTCACTACGAGAAGTAACAAAGAAATCACGCAACGCCCGACTACGTTGTTGCTCACGGCGCATCTGCTCCAATGGCCGACAGATTTTCCTCATCTTGCGCATCGAAAGTGAGTCTTGCCTGATGGCGCTGGACAAAGCCTCTTGCAATAAATCGACCTGCTTGAATCCGGGGCCGATGCCGCCACCGGTGGTGGGTTTGGCCAATCCCGCGGCATCTCCGACAAGCAATACTCGCTCAGCGTAGGGTCGACGCACCATTCCCGCCGGAATCGGGCCACAATATCTCGCGGTCTCACGGCAGTTTGCGAATTTGTGCCGCCACAGTGGATGATTCATCAGATTATCGACGAATTCCTCGCATGAATGGCCATCCATATCATCGGGTAATGCCCACATTCCGATGCGGTGCGTATCGCCATTGGGAATGACCCAGGCAAATAAGCCCGGGGCAACATCTCTGCCAGTATACATCTCGAGCCATTCATCATCGCCGTCATACCCGGTGATTTCGATTTGAAAACCGACCATCCATTCACGCGGTTTACCCATACGGCAGGTTCTCCTGACCCATGAGTGGGCGCCATCGGCGCCGATCAGAAGTTTGCTGGTGACGGTTCTCTGAGTACCATTATTGTCGATGGTCAGTTCAACTCCAGACTCGGTGAATGCAACCTTCGTCGGGGTGGAATCAAGCCATAAGGTTGCACCATTGTCGAGACCTAGTCGTACCACTCCCTGGTCGAACAATTTTCTGCACACCACATGGGTCCGGACCTTATCGGCAGTACCAATCGCTATTGCCAGACCCTCGGGGCTGTACATTTTAGCACCGACTACACGACTCAATATTGTGTGTTCAAGACCTACTCTATCCATGGCCTCAGGGGTGACCAATCCGGCGCATTGGAACGGACGGCCGATTTCACCATGCTCTTCGAGGATGAGAATTCTATGCCCCTTCTCGGCCAGTTTGTAGGCGGCATAACCACCCACCGGCCCAGCACCGACGATGACGACATCCCAATCGTTCATTTCCTCCCCCACGGTTGGCTGAGTACCCGTTCGACTTTCAGTTTTCGCTTGGAACAGATGTGAAGTCAGGGATATTGCGACGGGTTATTTGAAACGGAACTTAACATTCCCACCGCGATTCAACACCAGTGTGGCCGAGAATGTTTTGCCCTTCTTGGAAATGAAATCATCGAGTGGCCCGACCTTGCCCTTTTCTACCAGGGCCTTACATTCGTCGCGCAGCAATTCACGCTTGGCGAAGGTTCGGGGAATCTCTAATTCTATCCCTTGGTCATTATCAGCGGCGATGAAATGGGTGGCACTTTCGACAATAGGAACTTTGACACCACGCTGCGAGTAGGTGCCGACCACGCCTTCGGCTACTTCATATTGGGGTAAATTGGATCGGCCATTATTTTTTCTTGGCGGGAACTCAAATTTCATCCTTCCACCGCGATTGAGCAATTTGGCGGTGAAGGGCTTACCTCGCTTGGAGATGAAATCATCGATCAGTTCGGTCTCGCCCTCGGCGAAGAATCGCAACGCTTCGTCAGTCTGCATCTCACGTTTACAGATACTGCGCGCCAGAGGTCTAGACTTACAGGTCTCATTATCACAGGCCCAATACGTATCGGTGACTCTGATTGAGCCGCTCTCGCAGGTGGGGCAATCCAGCAATACTTCAGATTTTGATAATTCCTCCTTAGATGGACCTTGGCGGACGAATTCTAATTTATTTTCGTCATTGCGAATGATACTGGCGGTGAATTCCTCGGATGAGCGGTTGACAAAGCCGTGAAGATTGTCGACCTTGCCTTCTTTGAGGAATCTCGCCGCGGTGGTATAATCGAAGTAGCGACCTCTGGAATCCTTCCATATGGCGAAGGGACAGCCCTTTCCACGTTTATTATCCTGGCAATGGTAGTTCAGCATTCCCTCGTATACATTACCACCACATATCGGACAGTCGCCGAGAGGTCGGTCTTGGGGATACAGGGAATCACTGTCGTATCCCTTTAGAGAATCAACCATGGCGATTACCATCTGTTTGATTTCCCCTCGATATTCTGTACTATCGAAGGTTCCTTGCTGTACACCGGCGAGTCGAGATTCCATCTCTCCGGTCAATTCTGGTGATGATAACCAATCAACCGGAATTCTGCGCAGTACCTCAATCAGACGAATTCCCTTTGCAGTTGCCCGCAGGCCACCACTCTTCAGGCGCTCGACATATGAATGGCGGATGAGATTCTCGATGTGCTCGGCACGCGTCGCCGGGGTACCCAGGCCCTTATCGGAAATCGCATCTCGAAATTCCTCATCATCGATGATTCTTCCGGCATTTTCCATCGCCGAAAGGACTCCGGCGTCCTTCATTCTCGGTGTTGGTTTGGTTTCTTTCTGTTGCACCTCGATGGCGACGATTTCTGCTTCGCATGGAGTTGTTACCAATACCCCCCAGCCCTCGGGTGCCGAGTTGGGTTTGGGTATCACCGCCCGCCAACCTGCAACTTTCAGAGTGCTGGCTTTTGCTGTGAGAACCTGCTCATTCTTGGTCGCCACTCGCTTGGCATCGTGCCATGTGGCATGCGGATGAAAGGAGGCGAGGAAACGACGGGTGATGTGGTCGTATAATTGTCGAGCCGGTGCCGGAAAATTTGCCGGCGGATTATTTCCTGTAGGAATAACTGCGTAGTGGTCGCTGACCTTGGCATCGTCGAAGTTACGAGCCGAGTTCGCAAGGCCATTTTCTGTAAGGCGTTGACAATGTTCTGCATAATCATCTTGTTTGGACAATTCAGTGATCAACTCATTTACCGAGTCACGCATATCGGTCGGCAGATGGCGCGAGTCGGTTCTCGGATACGTTGTTAATTTGTACTCTTCATATAGTGACTGAGCAATTCCCATAGTATACTTGGCCGACCAGCCCCAAAGATTGCTGCCATGACGTTGCAGTGTGGTTAGATCAAAACTGAGGGGGGAAGATTCCTGCCGCTCTTTGTTGCTTTCAACCACTTGACATTCACCATCGTCTCTGAGTGCGGACTCGGCCATTGCAAGTTCATCGGCGGTGGTGATACGGCCAGGATGTTTTCCCGAAGTACGCCCCCAGGTCGCAGTCCATGATGCCTTGCCGGAGATAAGTTCGGCCTTGATGGTCCAGAACGGCTCGGGAATATGAGCGAGGTGAGACAATTCACGGTCGACCAGAATTGCCAAGGTCGGAGTCTGCACGCGCCCGACACTATAGGGTGAGCGGTCGCGCTCGTTGGGCAGTCGGATGGTAATTGCCCTAGAGCCACTCATGCCGATCAACCAGTCGGCTTCGGCACGCACCACCGCAGCATCTCGTAGTCCCGAATACTCGGCCGCCGGCCGGCGCTCATCATAGGCCTTCTGAATCGCTGAGGTGGTCATCGATTGAAGCCACATGCGAGTACAATCAACCTCGGTGGCAGCGTGTTCGATAATTTCCCAGAAGATCAATTCGCCTTCGCGAGCGGCGTCGCAGACGTTGACTATTTCATCAATACTCTCTTTCTTCAACAGAGTGAGAATTGCCTTCAACTGCTTCTTCCGTGAACTTTGACTCTTCGGCTTGAAAACAAACTCATCGGGAATTATCGGCAGGTGCTCAAGTGACCAGCGACGGTATTTATCGTCATAATCCTCGGGGCTTTGTAATTCCAGCAAATGACCAATTGCCCATGTTACGAAAACTCCCTCGCCGTGCCAATAACAGGGGTTTTTCTCGTTAGCACCGAGTACTCTTGCCACATCCTCGGCAACACTGGGCTTCTCAGCGATTATCAGGATGGCCATGGATTGAGCCCATCAGCGAAGATACTTAACCCCTCACTTTTGTTTTTCACACATGCTCATTCTTCAGGTACTAGTATAGTACCTGTGAAAGAAGTGCGGTTTTTCAAAAGTGGAAATATGCCTCGCCGAAAGTTCAAACGACTTGCTGACGACGGCTCTTTTCCTCATCCCATTCACCCTCATTACCCGGCCCTCCACAACCTTCACACCCGGGATATCCGGCTGCCAGCAATTCTGCCAACTGCTGTCGGAACTCTACGAATAATGTCCCGGCATCACCCCTTGTCCACGATACCGATGACTTGGGAACTGGCCCACCGACTTGAGCGATGAGAACGCCCTCTTCGTCAAATATCGAGATATGGTCCTCATCGCACTCCAACTGAATTGGAAGTTTCAGTCGGCCGGGCAGGAATTCGCTGAAGGCGAAAATGATTTCTGTTACATCGGAGTTGTAGCGACGAGGTTGGTGGATGCTGCAGCCCTCGAACCTGATGAATCGGCGCGCCGTTTCCCTCAGCGACATCACCACCGCAGACAACTCGGACATAGATGGCCTAGCACAACCATGATGAGTAAGGTTGCGCTCATTTCTGTTCTTGGCCGCGTACCTGTGAGGATAAATTATTTTTCTGGAATTTGCGTCTGGAATGGCCGTATGAGGGCAAGCGTGAAGAACAAACTACTCACCGGCAAGTCGATGGGGATAGTTTGGTCGTTGTTCGTCAAACCACTAATCGCTATTCAAGATTCAGAAAAAGCCCATCGGCGAGCGGTGAAGGCGCTGGCAATTGCAGATTCTTTTCTCCCCACCCGTGGTCTTCTCAAGTTGGCTAATCGCCGAGCCGAATTACCGAGTGAAAGATTCGGCCTGTCATTTCCCAACCCACTGGGAATTGCCGCGGGAATGGACAAAGATGCACAGGCGCTACGCGGCTGGGCCAACCTCGGCTTCGGTTTCGTCGAGATCGGCGGAGTCACGGTGGAGCCGCAGGAGGGAAACCCGAAACCACGCATGTTCAGGGTGAACAAATTGCAGGCGCTGGTGAATCGAATGGGTTTCAACAATATTGGCTCAATCGCGGTTGCTGAGAAATTAGCCAAGGCAAAGTCCAAGGGGAAGTGGCCGGATGTGCCGGTAGCGGCAAATATCGGCAAATCCAAAGATACCACTAATGAAGATGCGGCAAAGGATTACTCAAAGACCGTAGAGAGATTATGGCCATATGTTGATTTATTCATCATCAATGTCAGTAGCCCGAATACCCCCGGTCTGCACGAATTACAGCAGGATGTGGCACTTACTGCAGTTCTCAAGGCATGTTTCGTGGTTAACGGCGAGATGGCAAAACAAACTGGCGAGGATGAAAAGCCTATTCTTGTGAAGATATCACCCGATCTGGAAAATGCCGAAATCACCGCGCTGGTCGATATTGTCATCGCCGCTGGCTGTGCTGGCATCGTC
This sequence comes from Candidatus Poseidoniales archaeon, assembly GCA_028283345.1. Lineage (GTDB taxonomy): Archaea > Thermoplasmatota > Poseidoniia > Poseidoniales > Poseidoniaceae > UBA60. The sequence continues at coordinate 4,188 of JAPOGE010000013.1, read as the reverse complement.
GCCACCAACTCCACTACCACTCGTCCAACTTCCAGCGATGCCAAGGTGAAGTCTCAGCTTGAGCAATCGGGTGGCCTATCCGGTCGCCCCTTGGCGAATCGCTCGACTGAGGTCATCAGGATAATCGCTGAGCATACCGGTGGAGATTTCCCGATTATCGGGGTCGGGGGGATTTCTGGAGTCGAAGATGCGTGGGAGAAGATTACCAATGGTGCCTGTCTTTTGCAGCTATACAGCGCCCTGATATTCCAGGGGCCGTCAGTGGTCAAGCAAATTGTCAAAGGGTTAAGGCGTAAATTATCCGAGCATGGCCTCTCTAGTTTGGACCAAGCCGTAGGACTTGCCCTCTCCCAGTAAGGTTGAAACCCTGCGGATGGGACGAAGTCATGGGAGTGCGGTTATGGAGCGGCGAATACGACTTCTTTGGCTCGGGGCGGTCATCGTCGCCTCATTGCTCGCCACCTTGTTGCTGACCCCGCCAGAGGGCTCGCTGAGCGTCGACGAGGTGATGTTCGACCCCGACCAGCGCAAGGGCGATTCGATCTCGGTCAGGGGAATAGTCGAGAATGGCACCTACAACTCTAGCACAGGGGTATTCACCCTATCTGGGGAGCAGCATGGCATGGCGGTGAAAATCGGTGCATCGCAACTTTCAGCCGCTTTCAGTGAGGGCAAGACAATCTTGGTCACCGGGGAGTTTTCTCAGGACGGCGGGGTATGGACTATCCATGCCGAGGACATCCAGGTCGGCTGTCCGAGCAAGTATGAGGCTGCTGAAGATAATGCTGCAACCGGGTGAGTCTAGTCCTTCCAACGCATTGAAATAACCCCTCAACCACCCGTTGCTGGGATAGGAGGGGTGTTGACGAGCCCTGTACCGCAAATCGTATCCGGCGGTCCGAACGCTCCCGGGCGGCGCAAGCGTGCCTTGGATTTCCCACGCATGGACGTAGATGTCTCGCCCCCGAGTGACTCGGGTTGTCGCGAACCGTATCCGGAAGGAGACGGGGAGCGCGTAACCGGGGGACCAGGTCAGGCCGGGAACGGAGCAGCCCTACTCGGGGCCATGGGTGCCTTGGGGTTCCGGGACGGAGAAAGTGCGTGGATTTGATTCAGGGAAACGGGCGTCCACCGGGAGAATTCCCACCTTCAAGGTCCCAGTCCCTGCTAGTAGACTTTGAGCAACATCGTATCCAAATATCATCCAATATGATTATTTTCTACAATAAGACATAGGGTCGAATTTCGTCGGTGTCCAGAATCATAAGTTTCTGTGAACTACCATGACTCAGGGACTGGGCACATGATTGTGAATTAGTCTAAATGCTAGTAATGATACGCGGTGATGTGTCTAAGGGTTCTACAATTGTAGTTTGTCTGTTGATGATTGGAACTATTTTCGCCTCGGGTTTTGGATTTCAAAATCAGAAATTAATTTCCGAAGACGGCATAATTTCCTATACTGAAGATAGTTCTAATTGGACTGTAAATCCTTCATCGGGTCCTAGTGATGGAGGTACTAATCTTACAATAACTGGTAGTGGATTTTCTTCATTATTGGAAGATGAAAATGTACCTGAAGGGATAATTACAACCTTGGATAGTATAGGATCTGTGGGCAACTCCAGTGCAATTACCGTTGATTCAAGTGATAATCTGTATATCGCTTACTTTGATGACACCAATAGAAGCCTGAATTATGTCTCATATGATGGCAGTTCTTGGGGCACACCAGAGACTATAGTTGGTGGTTTAATGACTGCCTCTGGACTAGGTGAAATCTCAATAGCTGTTAATTCGAGTGACAATCTGCATGTCGCTTACTATGATAATTACAGCCTTAATTATGTCTTCCATGATGGCAGTTTCTGGAGCACACCAGTAACTCTAGACGGTAGAGGACTGAATCTATCTCTAATAACTCAACCTTACCTTTCTATAGCGATAGATTCAAACAATAATTTACATATCGCTTATTGTCAGGGTGTTTCGTCTATGAGTCTCAAATATGTCTCCTATAATGGAAGTTATTGGAGCACACCAGTAATTCTCGACACTCAACCAAATGGTCAAATTGCCTTCAGCAGAATAGCCGTTGATTCAAGTGATAATTTACACATTTCTTACCGTAGTGGTCAAAACCTTAATCAAAGCTTGAATTATATCTCCTATAATGGAAGTTCTTGGAGTACTCCGGTGATTATAGACAATTCAGTAAATTCGGGCCTATATATTTCTATGGCCATAGATTCCAACGACAATTTGCATATTTCTTACTATGATTACACTAATTATAACCTCAACTATGTCACCTATGATGGCAGTTCTTGGAGTAATCTATCGATTCTTGATAGTTCGGGACAAGTAGGTGGATTTTCCTCAATAGCAGTAGATTCCAACAATAATTTACATATTTCTTACCATGACTGGACCAATACTGATCTGAAATATATCTCGTATAATGGAAGTTCTTGGAGCAATCCATCAGTCCTCGATAGTTCAGAAAATGTAGGCTTACACTCCTCAATAGCCACAGATTCAAACGGAGATGTGCATATTTCTTACTATGATGCGACCAATGAAGATCTCAAATATGCAAAATTTTCTGGTAACCCTGTAATAATTGAAGGTCCAGTTCGCTCATGGACAGATACTACTGTTGATACAGGAGGAGGGGGAGATGTAGGACAGCACTCCTCAATGGCCATCGATTCGAGTGGAAATATACACATTTCTTACTATGATAACACTTGGCCCGGCGGTGGCAAGGACCTCAAGTATGCAACCTATGATGGCAGTAATTGGATAATTTCATTAGTTGACCTTACAGGTAATTTAGGTATGTACACCTCATTAGCCGTAGATTCAAGCGGAGATGTGCATATTTCTTACTATGATGTCACCAATAAAGACCTCAAGTATGCGACCTATGATGGTAGTTCTTGGACAATATCGACTGTGGATAGTGCAGGTGATGTTGGGCAGTATACGTCAATAGCCATAGATTCAAACGATGATTTACACATTTCTTATCTTGATAATACCAATGCGGATCTCAAGTATGCAACTAATAATGGTAGTTCATGGACAATTTCAACAATTGACAATACAAGCTATGTGGGTAAATATACTTCAATAGCCATAGATTCAAACGATAATATACACATTTCTTATCATCATTTTACTTATTTTGACCTCAAGTATGCGATCTATAATGGTAGTTCATGGACAGTTTCAACCGTTGACAATGGAGGTAGTGTGGGTTACTGGACTTCAATAGCCATAGATTCAAACGATGATTTGCACATTTCTTATCGTGACCGGTCTAATAACGACCTTAAGTATGCAACCAATAATGGTAATTCTTGGACAATTTCAACAGTTGACAGTGCAGGTGATTTGGGCGCGTACACCTCATTGGCTGTAGATTCAAGCGGAGATGTGCATATTTCTTACTATGATGAACGGACCGGTCCTGGTGATGGTGACCTCAAGTATGCAACCTATGATGGCAACTCTTGGACAATCACAACTATTGACAGTACAGATGATGTGGGTGAGTTCACCTCAATAGCCGTAGATTCAAACGGAGATGTGCATATTTCTTACTATGATGTTACCAATGCAGATCTCAAATATGCAAAACTTTCCAGTAACTCTGCAATAAATGAAGCACTAATCGCTCATTGGAAACTCGATGAATCATCAGGGATTATTGTTGATTCAAGTGGAAATGGATGGAATGGCACTGCCTATGGCAATCCAACCTATGGTGTAGAAGGTAAGGTTGGAACAGGGTTATATTTCGATGGAGATGGTGATTATGTTGACCTTAATTTCCGCTTCAGTTCTCTACCATCGACTGGTTTCTCAACCTGTATGTGGGTCTATAACGAGCGTTCAAATTTTACCGAAGCGAATGTTTTATGGGGCACTGATGGTGGTGATGAGTGGAAAATAGTTCTTCCAACAGATGGTTCAATACAAACTTATCTTCGTGGTTCAGGTGGTGATACCTTCGTCGATGTGAGTAATTTCGGTGTCGATGTGTGGCGCCATGTTTGTTCTGTCTACGACAGAGGTTCAGATGAACTGCAGCTGTTTCTAGACGGCACACTCGCGAATTCTACTTCTGTGAATCTCTCTGGATTCAGCCAAGGAGTCAATCAATTCATTGGTTGCATGGGG